>JBKPPH010000406.1:0-3152 GCA_046733535.1 Acidobacteriota bacterium | reverse complement strand
ATGCGGTAGCGTCGGGTGGGACGTGGTGCACAAGTACTCGAGAATATCGCATTCCGAAGATTCACCCGACGCTACCGCGTTACGGGTACTGACCCTGTCCCAAGTCCGGCTCTTGATCATTGAGGCAAAGATCCTGCTTTGTGGTTTTCTACGGTTTCGTAATCACTAAAGGATTGGCTTCGAGTTCGCGGCGATAAAAGACACGCGGACGTTGAATGGTGCGTGTCTCGCCTTCAGTAAAGGAAATCTCCAATCCGAGTCCGCGGCCCTGAGTCATCTTCTCTTCCTGCATCTGCGGCACACGCTCAGTCGCGAAGTTGAGCCACTCGCGCGCGATAACCACACCGTCCTTCGGCGCCGTGTCGGCGATAGGCGTTTTAAGGCCTTCTTCGACGAGTGCATACGTCAAGTAGCCATGGCCAAGCTGTGCGGCTTCGAGCGCCGCCTGAAAACTCTGCGCCGCGGTCAGTATGTACATGCCCTTTTCATACGCGAGTTGGGCCAGCCCTTTCGAATTCATCGGACCGCGCCGCTTCTCTTCGGCTTCGAGCGCCTGTCCCGAATTGCACGCGTCGATGATCAGCAACAGATGCCCGGCATCCAAACCCTCAACCGCCTGTTCCAGCTCGACGTCTGAGATGCTGTGCGCGAGCATCGTCTTCAATCCCTGCTCGGTGAGTTTGGTGCGTTCACCCGTGTAACCAAGATCGTGCGGTATCAGGTAGAAGCGTTGCGACTGCGCGGTCCCGTGCCCGGCGAAGTAAATGACGACTGTATCCTCGGGCTCGGCGCGCTTCAGCGCGTCCAACGGACCTGCTTTGAGCGTCGGTGGTCCAGGATCACCGGCGAGCCGCTTGATAGCTGTCAGAATGTTGGCCTTGGTCGCGTCGCGATCGAGCAACTGGATTACTTCGACGCGCTCAAAATCGCCGATCTGAGTTTGCCTGCGACGCACCTCCTCGCCAAAACTCCGCGCATCAGCCGTCGCATATTTCAAGTTGTACTGCGAGTTCTCATACTCGTTGACGCCGACAGCGATTATGTAAGCCGTGCCTTTGCGTTTCAACGTATCGGCGCCGGTGAACACGAGCGGCGCGTCCTTGCTCTTAACGTTATCGCGATTGAAGGCATACGCCACGAGCCGGTTTGGACCAGCCGTCACCGTGATCTCTTGTTCGAGAGTGACCGCCGCCTGGCCTTTCAACACGTCGCCGTGCCACACCTTCACGAGCGATCCGTTGCGAAACAGTCGCACGTCCTGTGCGCCCGTGCCCTGCGGATTATCTTTGTCCGCGGCGGCATCGGAAAGATCGATCTTGACTCTGATAGTGCGCGTCGCCACCGTTTCAGGAGTCTGGCCCACGAGCGACAACTTCACAACGGGCTGGCGACGATCTTTCTTCGACACGTCTTCAGCAACACGCGGACGTTTGCCCGCAAAGATGTCTGCCAGCAACCCCGGATAGTAAAACTCATTGAAGAACCATTCGATTGGAGCGACGTTGAACGTCTCCTGGTTGTAACGCCAGAGAATCTGGTTCCAGGAAACAGGCGTGCCGTCGAACAGACCTTGCGGCGTGACGACCATCCACTCGCCGCCGTCGTCGAGCGAAATCAACGTCAACAGGTGCTCGCCGGTTTTCGTGTCCCAAAGAAACGTGCCGCCATCTTCACTGGCAGACGCGAGCAAGCGGCCGTCGGGCGTGAAATCGATCGACTCGATGCTGGAACTGTGACCGGTGAGAGTGCGCAGTTCGGTTCGGCTCGCGACATCCCAGATCTTGATCGTGTTATCACTCGCGCCGGTAGCGAGCAGTTTCCCATCACGGCTGAATGCTACTTTGGTGACGCCGCGACCGTGGCCCTTCATCGCTCCGATTTCGCGTCCGGCGGCGACGTCCCACAGTTTTACCTGGCCCACTGACTCGACTTTCAAATCTTTCATCATGTCAGCCGGGTCGGGAGTCTTCGCACCCTTCTTTGGACGCTGTCCGCTCATTGCGCCACTCATCATCGCCGCAATGTCGATGTTTGCTTTCGACTCGACTCCTCCGGTCGCGAGCATGCGCCCATCGCTGCTGAACGCGAGCGACGTCACGCTGCCCGTCGTTCCCGCCGACATGTTGCCGATCACGTTCGTCATCATCGCGGCGATGTCATTCATATTCGGCATCTGACCCGGTTTGATGTTGGCGGGATTGAATGCGCTCAGAGGCGCCGAAGTCAGGTCGCGCAGCTTGCTGCCTGACTGAACGTCCCAAAGCGAGATCTGCCCCGTGACTCCGACGGTCCCAATGATGCGGCCGTCGGAAGTAAAATCCACAGCCATCGGAATCTGGTCTGCGTTGATCGTGCGAAGCTCGCGGCCAGTCTTCACGTCCCAAATCTTCACCGCGCTTCCCATCGAGAAGTTTGTTGGCGTCGGACGTACGTCGTCACGTGGTCCATACGTGATGGCGAGCATCGTTCCATCAGGGCTGAAGCGCATGCGCTGGACAGCGCCCACGTCACCAGCGGGCGCGAGTGTGCGGAGTTGTCGCCCGCCCGGACTTTCAACAAGCGGCACTTCGCTACTGTTCGGTTTCATCAACGCGAGCACGCGGCCATCGGGACTCGTGAAAGCGAAAGTCTTTTCCGCGGTTTCGGGACTTGTTCGCAGCCCTCGTCCCGTGCGCAAGTCCCATCGCGTCCGGCCTCCGGCGGCGAGCTCGTTCCCGTCAGCGCTGAACGCGACGTTATAAGCCATGTTCGTGCGGCCGCTCAGGTTCGAGAGACGTTTGCCCGTCTCAGCTTCCCAAACGATCGTGTCGGTATCGAAGCCGCCGGTCGCGATGCGTTTGCCATCTTCGCTGAACGCGACGAAGGCCTCGCCTTGCGGGAAGGCGCCGCTGTTCGGAACTTTTATCGCGGGCAACTCACGCAGCGTCGCAACGTCCCAGAGCTTTACGTTGGAGCTTTCAGAGAGTGCGAGCAGGCGACCATCACGACTGAACCTCAGAAACGAATAATCTTGGGCCGTTCGTGCAAGCTCCTGATCTTTTTTAGACGTGAGATTCCAGAACTTCAAACGCTTGTCTTGAATTCCTGCCGCGAGCAGATTTCCGTCGGGGCTGAAAGAGAGCTGCAAGCTCTCGATGCGATGGTCAGGGAGT
>JBKPPH010000405.1:0-15667 GCA_046733535.1 Acidobacteriota bacterium | reverse complement strand
CTCTTACGCAGCGGTGGAGAGGGGGCTGGCACGCACATCGAAGAAGGCAAACCGTACCAGGAAATCGTCAAACTCGCCGCGACGCTTGATGCGGATCTGATCGTGATCGGGACAGCGGTCCACGGATCGTTGTTTGGGAGTAGTCAGGTGTTGGGATCGGAGATTGAGCGTGTGATTAGAAATGCGCCGTGTCCGGTGCTGTGCGTTCCGGCGGCGCGGGTGGTCACGCCTTTACCGGCCCTGGTGACGCAAGCTGTCCCGCAAATGTAGTAGCCGCAGATGAACGCGGATGACCGCAGATAAAAAATCTGCCTTCATCCGCTTCATCTGCGGCTACTGATCTACTTTTTATCGATCGGCTTGCCTTCCTTCTGCCACAGATTGAAGCCACCGAGCAACGCTGCTGCGTTTTCAACACCTTTTGTTTTGAGAGCGACCACCGCACCGGCGGACGTATGTTCGGCCTGTCAAGAACAATAGGTAACGATCATCTTGTCCTTTGGCAGCTCGTTTATGTGGTTCAAGATCTCGCCCGCAGGAATGAGCCGCGCGCCGGGAATGTGTCCAACGTCGTACGACGCCTGGTTTCGCACGTCGACGATAAAAGCCTGCCCATCTTTCTGCAAAGCCTCCAGCTCTTCGATCGTGATCCGGCGTGCGCCGTCCGCATAGACTGTTTGAGGACTCGCGCCGGGTTTGGGTGCGTGGCTGGCCACGTTGGTGTCGATGGCGTTACACGCAGCCAGCACGACGGCGGCGGTTAACAAAACTATTAAAGATAAGAATTTGAGACGCATTGAGGACCTCCTGCATTGACTACGCTAATGTGGTACGGCGCGTGAGATTTGTCAATGTCGGCCACTTTGAGAAATGTTATAGTTACCGGTCCCAACAGGAGCCTCCTTATGATGGAGTCGCCGGAGCCGATTCAATGGGCGAAGGTAATTGACCACACCCGCTGCATCGGCTGCCACGCATGCACTACAGCGTGCAAGTCCGAAAACCTGGTTCCGCTTTCTGTCACGCGTACCTACGTCAAACACGTGGACATCGGCGTGTTTCCACAGGCGCGCCGTGCTCACCAGGTAACGCGCTGCAATCAGTGCGCCCACGCTCCGTGTGTCACCGCTTGCCCCACCACCGCCATGTTCAAACGGGCCGACGGCATTGTCGATTTTGATAAGTCGATCTGTATCGGCTGCAAAGCGTGCATGGCCGCGTGCCCGTACGACGCGATCTTCATCAATCCCGAAGATCACTCGGCGGAGAAGTGCAACTTCTGCGCGCATCGCATCGACATGCAACTCGAACCGGCGTGTGTCGTCGTTTGCCCGACGCAGGCGATTCTCGTCGGCGACATGAACAAGTCAGATTCGTACGTCGCGCAGATCATTAATCGCGATACCGTGGCGGTGAGACGTCCTGAGAAGGAGACGTTGCCGAAACTTTTCTACAAAGGCGCTCACCAGGCGACGCTCGATCCGCTCGCGGCGCGACGGCCCGAAGGCGGTCTGTTCATGTGGAGCGAGCAACAACAGGGCGCGGATGTGGTGGTGTCTGGCAATCCGAACTTCAACAACTCTTCGGCGGCAGCGTTGTTGTCGTATGACGTCGCGCATTCGATTCCGTGGGATTGGCGCGTCAGTCTTTACACCTGGACCAAGGGAATTGCTTCAGGTGTTTACATCGTCGCTTGCTTGCTCGTGTTGCTTGGAGTTCTCAATGTCAGCGACTCGATCTGGTTGTGGGCCACGCCCGTGATTTCCGGCGGGTTTCTGGCGATCACGGGTGGGCTGTTACTTTGGGACCTCGAACACCCGGAGCGTTTCTATTTGATCTTCACGCGGCCGCAGTGGCGCAGTTGGCTGGTGAAGGGCGCGTTTATCATCGCTGGTTATTCGTTAGTACTGGCGCTGCATTTTGTTGCGAGTTGGGCGGGATGGAAATCTTTTCAGTCGTGGCTGATGATCGCGGGAATTCCCCTCTCGATTCTCACGGCGGTGTACACGGCCTATCTCTTCGCGCAGGCGAAAGGCCGCGACATGTGGCAGAACCCGCTGCTGCCGCCCCATCTGTTTTTTCAGGCGCTGTTGTTGGGTTCGGCAGTCCTGTTGCCGTTGCTGGTGTTCCTTAAAGGCGCGATGGCTTCCGACGATCTCATGGGCTTCATTTCGTTTGTGCGCTTGGACGTATCTTTGTTGCTGTGGATCCTTGGTATCTCCACGGCGATTCATCTGCTGATGGTTTGGGGCGAAGTTTCTCTCACGCATCCCACCGCGCACGCGCGGCTCGCGATTTGGGAGATGGTGAAAGGCAGGTATAAAAGCGATTTCTGGACCGGCACAATCCTGGTGTTACTCGGCGGACTGCTGCCCCTATTGTCGGCACTCAACGTTGTGCCAATATCAATCGGCGTCGCCGGCGCACCACTGGCTCTGATTGGCCTGATGCTCTTCGAGCACGGTTACGTCCAAGCCGGCCAATCAGTCCCACTGGCGTAAAACTTAGAGACTGCGTGAGCGCGTGTTAGACTGAAAACCATGGAAAAGAGCACGTACGAAGAAATAATGAGCGCCGCACTGGCACTTCCACCAGGAGCGCGAGCAATGTTAGCGGAACACTTGCTTGAAAGCCTCGATGCAGAGGATCAAGACAGGGTAGATTCGCTCTGGGCTAAGGAAGCCGAGCGACGCGACCAAGAAGTAGAAGACGGAATCGTCACAGCCATTCCAGGCGAGGAAGTGATGAACAGATTGCGGTCCCGATATAAACGATGAATTATTCTTTTCACCCTCACGCTGAAAAAGAACTTGAACAAACTGAAAATTATTACGATGACATACGTGGAGAGCTAGCAGATCGTTTTCGAGAGGAAATTGAATTAACTATTTCGCGAATTCTGAAGTTTCCGAACAGTTGGCAGCCGCTATCTCCTGTTGTTCGTCGTTGCAGATTGAATGGTTTCCCTTACGGAATCATTTATCGAATCAAGCCAAATGAGATCCGCGTGTTAGCGGTGATGCATCATCATCGCGAACCCGACTACTGGACGTATCGCTCTTGAGTACGCATCACAAACCAGACACTGAAACTTTCTATCCGGGGCCGAGTCGGAGTCATCTGGCGGCGTTTCCTCCGAAGGAGCGTTGGGATGATTGGACGGAGCTTGACTCGCGTGCGTGGCCGCAAAGGAAGGAACGGCACTATTCGCTCGTGCCAACTACTTGCTTCAACTGCGAATCGGCGTGCGGGCTGCTCGCGTACATCGATAAGGTCACTGGCGAGGTACAGAAGTTCGAAGGCAATCCCGAACATCCCGGCTCGCGTGGGCGAAACTGCGCCAAAGGTCCCGCGACACTCAATCAGGTAACAGATCCCGACCGCATTCTTTATCCACTCAAGCGCACGGGAAAACGCGGTGAAGGGAAATGGGAACGCACGACCTGGGACGAAGCACTCGATACCATCGCCGCGCGCATTCGCAACGCAATCCTTGAAAATCGCCGGCACGAGATCATGTATCACGTGGGCCGGCCCGGTGAAGACGGTTTCACAGAACGCATTCTCGCCGCATGGGGAATCGACGGACACAACTCACATACAAACATCTGCTCCTCGGGCAGTCGAGAGGGTTATCAACTCTGGATGGGGCTCGATCGCCCGAGTCCGGATCATGCGAACGCAAAAGTCATCCTGCTGATCAGCGCGCATCTCGAGTCGGGCCATTACTTCAATCCACATGCGCAACGCGTGATCGACGGCAAGACAAACGGCGCAAAACTGATCGTCTTCGACACGCGACTCTCAAACACCGCCACGCACGCTGACTACTGGGTGTCGCCGTATCCCGGTTCGGAAGCCGCGATGCTGCTGGCGATCGCGAACTATCTGATCCAGAACAATCTTTACAACCGCGAGTTTGTTGAGCGCTGGTGGAACTGGAAGGAATACCTGGTTGCGGAAAAAAGCGTAACCACGGATTTTGCGGATTTTGAAACACGATTAAAGCGGATTTATCGGGAGTATACGTTTGAGTTTGCGGCCGAGGAGTCGGGTGTCGAGGCGCGTGTGATCGAGGAGATTGCGGACCTCGTGGCGAGGGCGGGAACGCGGTTCTCGAGTCATAACTGGCGGAGTGTGGCGTCAGGAGTCAGTGGTGGGTGGATGGTTGCTCGTTGTCTCTTCATGCTGAATGCGTTGCTCGGTGCGGTCGCCACGGAAGGCGGTGTCTATCCCAACGCGTGGAACAAGTTTGTGCCGCGGCCTATGTACATGCCGCCGCATCCCAAAATGTGGAACGAAACGACCTGGCCGCGCGAGTATCCGCTGTCGATGAATGAAATGTCGTTTCTGCTGCCGCACTTCCTCAAAGACGGCCGCGCAAAACTCGACGTCTACTTCACACGCGTTTACAACCCAGTATGGACCAATCCGGACGGCTTTTCGTGGATCGAGATGCTGACTGATCCGGACACGATCGGTTGTTACGTAGCGCTCACGCCGACGTGGAACGAGACTGCTTACTACGCCGACTACGTCTTGCCGATGGGCGTCGGCTCCGAACGCCACGATCTTCATTCTTACGAGACGCACGATTCGCAGTGGCTCGGTTTCCGGCAGCCGGTGATGAAAGCTGCGCGCGAACGATCAGGCGAGACGATCGACGACACGCGCAAAGTGAATCCGGGCGAAGTGTGGGAGGAGAACGAATTCTGGCTCGAGTTGACGTGGCGCATCGACCGGGACGGCAGTCTCGGCATCCGGCAATACGCCGAGTCGAAAAAGAATCCAGGCACGCGACTCGGTATCGATGAGTATTACGAGTGGATCTTCGACAACTCCGTTCCGGGACTACCGGAACGGGCCGCAGCGGAGAATTTGACGCCGCTCGAGTTCATGCGCCGCTACGGCGCGTTTGAAGTGAAGCAAAAGATTGGGGCGATTTACAATGAGGCGGTCGCTCCGGAAGAGCTCGACGATTTGCACGAGGATCAGCTTGGCCGCGTCTTCACGCGCGCGCCGAAGCCGGCCGGTCCAAACATCGTTCCGCTGCCGATCCCTGATGGTGACGCGGATGGGCGCCGCCTGGCCGGTATCAACATCGACGGCCACATCAAACGCGGATTTACGACGCCGAGCGGCAGGCTCGAGTTTTATTCGTCGACGCTGAGCCAGTGGGGTTGGCCTGAGTTGTCGATACCCACGTATTTCAAGAGCCACGTTCACAAAGACAATCTCGAAGAAGACCAGACAATCCTCATTTCAACCTTTCGCCTCGCCGTGCAGATCCACACGCGCAGCGCGAATTCCAAATGGCTCGATGAGATTGCGCACACGAATCCACTGTGGATTCACCCTTCACACGCGGCGCGGCTCGGCGTGCGCACCGGCGATCTCGTGCGCGTCGAGACGGAGATTGGTTACTACGTCGTACCGGTCTGGGTCACGGAAGGTATTCGGCCGGGCATCGTTGCGTGTAGTCATCACATGGGCCGTTGGAAATTGACGGACGAAGGACAGAAGCAGTTGATGGCGACAGTGAGGTTGGGCCGCAACGGAACTGAGTGGGAACTACACCGCGAAAAAGGGATCATGCCGTACGAGTCGAACGATGCTGACACGATGCGGATCTGGTGGAAGGATGCCGGCGTGCACCAGAATATGACTTTCCCGGTCCATCCCGATCCGATCTCGGGAATGCACTGCTGGCACCAGGCGGTCCGTGTTCGTGTGGCTGAGCCGGACGATCGGCCCGGGGACATTTTTGTCGACACGCAGAAGTCGCGCGAGGTTTACAAGAAGTGGCTGGCGATGACGCGTCCGGCTGACCAGTATTCGCCGGATGGCACGCGGCGGCCTTACTGGATGTTGCGCCCGTTGAAACCGGCGCGCGAATATTACAAACTTCTCTAAGAGGTCTCCCAATGTATTTCAAACAATTTTATCTCGCATGTTTGGCCCATGCTTCGTACCTGATCGGTTCGGAAGGCGAAGCAGTGGTTGTCGATCCGCAACGCGACGTGGACGAGTACCTGGCAGAAGCTACAGCGCAAGGGCTCCAAATCAAGTACGTGATCGAAACGCACCTGCACGCCGATTTTGTCAGCGGCCATCAGGAGATCGCGGCTCGCACGGGCGCGCAGATCGTCTTTGGTGAAAAGGCGGGCGTCGCGTTTGCGCATCGAGCGGTGCGCGACGGCGAAGAGATCCGAGTTGGCAAAGTCGTCCTGCGGTTTATGGAGACGCCGGGCCACACACCCGAAGGCATTTGCGTCCTGGTAACTGATACGGAAGATCCACAGCAACCTCAAAAACTCTTGACCGGCGACACGCTTTTCATCGGCGACGTTGGGCGTCCTGATCTCGCAGGCGGCAAAGGTTACACGCCGCAGATCATGGCGGGGATGATGTACGAGAGTCTGCATGAAAAAATACTCAAGCTGACTGATGAGGTCGAGGTCTATCCGGCCCACGGTGCAGGCTCGATGTGCGGGCGCAACATGTCGAAGGAAACTTCTTCGACCATCGGCGAGCAGCGTAAGTTCAACTACGCGCTCAAGCCGATGAGCAAAGAAGATTTCGTGAAGATGATGACGGCGGATCTGTCCGAAGCGCCGGTTTACTTTCCGAAAGATGCGGAGATCAATCGATCCGGCGCGCGCGGTCTTTCCGAGTTGCAACCGCCGGCGCCTTTGACTCCGCACCAGGTGCTCGAGTTGAGAGACACCGGCGACGTGCTGCTCGACGTGCGTTCGGCTGCGGATTTCGGCGCTGGTCACGTACCGGGTTCCATGAACATCGGACTGGGCGGACAGTTTGCGATGTGGGCCGGCAGCTTGATTCCGTTGAATGCCGCGATCGTCGTTATCGCTGACACAGGCGCGCAAGTCGATGAATCTGTGGTCCGTCTGGCGCGCGTCGGGATTGAAAACGTGAAAGGCTATTTGGACGGCGGGGTTGAGAGTTGGCGTGACGCTGGATTGCCGGTTGATTCGATCGAGCAGGTGACTGTCGCACAATTAAAAGAACAGATTGCCGGCGGCGATCTGCAAATAGTCGACGTGCGGCGTCCGGCTGAATACGTCAGCGGACACGTGCCTCGCGCGTTCAATGCGCCCCTCGCAAGTCTCGATAAAAGTCTTGGTCCACTGCCGCTCGCGAAAGACAAGTTGACGGCGGTGATTTGCGCGGGTGGGTATCGATCGAGCGCGGCGGCGAGTTTGTTACGCAAACAGGGGTTTTCAAATCTTCTCAATGTGTCCGGCGGCACCGGGGCGTGGATCAACGCCGGCTACCCCGTAGAACAGTAGACCCCGGAGAACAATTAGACAGAATTACAAGATTTTCAAGATTTACAGGATTCAAATCATGTTCCTCCTGTAAAATCTTGCAAATCATTATGAAGCTGCTCATTGCCATAGGCATCATCGTAGTTGCCACGATCCACGGCTACGGCGCAGCGTGGCTGGCGATCTGGATGCTCTTCCATCCGTACCAGTCAGTAAAACTTTTCGGCATCACCATCTGGCCGCAGGGCATGATTCCCCGGCATCGCGAAAAGCTCGCCCAATCGATCGGCAACGCCGTCGGCAACGAACTCGTTTCACAGCAAACAGTCTTCGACGCGTTGTTCGAAACTGATTTCTTTCAACGCAAGGTTGAAGATTTCGTCGGCGGCTACACGAACGATCTGCTCGCACGCGTGTACCCCTCGTTTCTCGATGCGGTGCCGTCGCAGGCGCGAGCGCCGATTCTCGATACAATCTCAGCGCTCCAGTACCGGCTCGCCGAATACATTTCTGAGATGTTGAAGAGTGAAGAGACGGGTGCGGCAATTGAACACTTCGTCGATAAGCAAGTGGACGACTTACTCGATCGCCGTCTCGACGACATGGTCAGCGACCAAAACCTCAACCGCGCACTCGATTTCGTCGAGCAACGTTTGCAACAACTCACCGCGACCGAAGCATTCGAAACAAAAGTGCGCGACTTCGTCTCCGGACGTTTGGACGAGTTATCGCACAGCACTGCAACGCTCGCCGAAACGTTCACACCGGAAACAATCGCATTCGTCAAAGACCGTATCGATCAACAGGTGCCCCCGATCGTTCATCACCTCGCAGACATCGCGACCAGTCAAACAACGCGGAAACAGATCGGCGCTTTGATAAAGCTGGAAGTGGACGAGTATTACGAACAACTCTCGCTCTTCAAAAAGATCTTCATCTCTCGCGAACGCATCCACCGCGAAGTCGACGAACTCGTTAACAAAACTCTGCCCCGGCGTGTCGAGGAATACTTGCGCGGTCCAGCCTTCGAACAGGAAGCCGAAGCCTTTCTGAACGCAACCATCGACAACGTGATGGCGCGTCCACTTGACGAACTGATTGGCCAATTCGACCCCATCCGTTTCGACGATTTGAAATCGCAGATCAGCACACGACTGATCGAGATTCTTCGCAGCGAAGCACTCTCGACTTCCGTGTCCATGCAATTCTCTGATGTGATCGAGCGGCTGCGTCCGCAAACACTCGGTTCCGTCATGCAGCAGCTCAATTCAGACTCAACCACGCAGGCGAAAAGGTTTTTGACAAAGAGCCTGCTCAGCCTACTCTCACGCGACGACACCGCACGCACGATCAACGCCATCCTGAGCTCGCAGATCGAGCGCCTACTGATCGCGCCGATCGGCCGGCTTGGCGACCACGTTTCGCAAGGCGCGATGCAGCGCGCGAGTTCCGCACTCGTGGACCGGATCACGCAGGCCGCCCGCGAGCGTTTGCCGGTGGCGATTGCCGAATTTGACGTCGGCGGGCTGGTGCGGAAGAAGGTATCGGACTATCCTTTGGAAAAACTCGAAGAGCTCGTGCTTTCTGTCGCCCAGCACCATCTCAAAACCATCGAACTCTTTGGCGCAGTAATCGGGTTCTTTATCGGCGTCGGCCAGGCAATCTACTTTTGGTTTACTTACATGCCCGGCAGATAGATGAACACAAATGAAACGTATTCGGCGGAAAAGCCGTAATCCGTGTTTGCCTGTGAATCCCTGGCAGCCTTGCCTCAAAAGTCGGACGTCAGGCTTGGAGACGGTCAGTCGCGGTAGCGACTTGATCAGTGATCAGCATGCGATATTTCCTAAAGATTTTTGACTCCAATCGTTGACCAAGTCGCTACCGCTCCCGGTACTGACTGTCTCCAGGAATGATCTTGGAGTTTTGAGGTAAAGCCATCCTGGCCGGGCAATAAGGAGATTGAGATGAGAAATCTGTTACTGGTTTTGCTGCTCAGCGTATTAGCAGCGGGCTGTCATCACGGCATGTACAGCGGCGTTAAAGGCTCAGGCAAGCGCGAGCTGCAAAAGCGCCAGGTCAACGCGTTTACGGCTATTACGACTGAAGGAGCTTTCGACATCGAGGTGGCGTGTCAAAAGAACCTGAGTCTCGAGGTCGAGGGTGACGATAACGTGCTTGACTACGTCACGACTGACGTCAGCAACAACGTGCTGCGAATCAAAAACAGCAAGAACTACTCGGTGGACGAGCTGGTGAAGGTCAAGATTTCCGTGCCCAATCTCGACGGACTTTCAGTTTCGGGCGGGGGTAAAGTCGAGATCAAGGGCATGAACAACGACAAGTTTGAGATCGATGCGAATGGAGCGCCCTCGATCGTCGTGTCCGGCACCACCAAAATGATCGACATCAGCACGAACGGCGCCGCGAAGATCGACACTCACAATCTTCGCGCGGCGCGTGGGGTTGTCGAGAGCAACGGTGTTTCAAGAGTCGATCTCGACGTTAAAGATCAACTGGACGTGACCGTGTCTGGACCATCTTCGGTCTTTTACACAGGCGATCCGGTTGTTAATAAACACGTGCGCGGCCCAGGCAAGGTAGAAAAAAGAGGCAGCGAAGGAGCTTAGGCTCGCGCATCGTCTCTGCGGCCCACGATTGGATACGGTCAGTACCGTAACGCGGTAGCGTCGGGACGGACGTGGTCCATCAGTACCCGAAGATAAAGGAGCTTAGGCTCGCGCATCGTCTCTGCGGCCCACGATTGGATACGGTCAGTACCGTAACGCGGTAGCGCCGGGACGGACGTGGTCCATCAGTACCCGAAGATATCAGATGCCGAAAGACTCGTCCGACGCTACCGCGTTACGGTACTGACGGTGTCCAAGTGACGCTCCTGACTTTTGACGCCAAGCGGCTACGGTTGACATTACACTCACGACTGAATAACTATTTGCCATCATCGAAAGGAGCTTACGTACCCAATGACCTACGTAGTTGTTGAATTATGCGTCGATTGCAAGTACACCGACTGCGCAGCTGTGTGTCCTGTTGAAGCATTTCATGAGTTACCGGATCGTCTTTACATCAATGCCGATACCTGCATCGACTGCGATGCGTGTGTTCCGGAATGTCCCGTGGAAGCAATTTTTGCCGATACCAACGTGCCTGAGAATTACGCTCACTGGACCGAAATCAACATAGAAGAAGCTCCGAAGTATCCGATCATCAGCCAGAAAATTCCTGCCCTGCACGGACCGAGTTGTACTGGCCCGGAAGAGTGACGGGCGCAATCAAAAGTACTTCTCACACAAAGGCGCGAAGCCGCAAAGAACCAGTGGATTTTGAAATTTTACTTGCGTCTTTGCGCCTTCGCGTGAGAACGTTCTATTTGGGAAGCAATGTCATTGAGAGCAGCATTAATCCTCATTCTCATCTTTGGCATGAACGCGTTCGCCCAATCCGGCAGGCGCGCGAAAACATTCCCGGCTCCCACGCCGTCGCCAACGCCTGAAGCGAAGGCTTCGCCAACTCCCTCGTTGCCGCCGCGTTCGCAAGTCACCGCCGAAAGAGACGAAGACTATCGCTGCACTGAAGACGGCACACTCGCACATCTCCTCGACCGCGATGAAGCCGGCGGGTTCTCGCCGAAGGAAGTCGACGTCAAAGCTCAGGTCACAGCAAAACCGGATCCAACTTACACACGCGAAGCTCGACGCGTTGGCGTGCAGGGCGTCGTGGTTCTCAAGGTGTTGCTCCTCGCAAACGGAAAGCTCGATCGCGTGAGAGTGGTCAGGCGGCTTCCTTTCGGTTTGACTGAGAACGCCATTCGCGCTGCCTGCGAGATCAAATTCAAGCCTGCGATGAAAGCGGGCAAAGAAGTTTCCCAATGGGTGACACTTGAATACGCCTTCCGGCTCGCAAACTCCTCCATCTTTGGACCATAAATTATGAGACGAATTATTTCCCCCCTCGTCGTGAGCCTCTGCCTGCTCGCGGCAATTGCCCAACACAACACCGTCCTTGCAAAAGATACGTGGGTCAGCGTGCGCACGAAGAACTTCCTGATGCTGGGTAACGCCGGCGAGAAAGACATTCGGAAAGTCGGACTGAGGCTCGAGCAGTTTCGGGAAGTGTTTACGCGGCTGTTTCCGCACATGAAATTCAACACGCCGGTGCCCACCACTGTGATCGTGTTCAAGAGCTACAGCTCTTACGCTCCGTTTATGCCGAGAGCAAACACGGCCGGCTACTTTCAAGCGGGCCCGGATGTTAACTACATCGCGCTAACGACCGAAGTCAGAGGCGAGCAGGATCCCTTTACCGTGATCTTCCACGAATACACACACCTGCTCGTGGAAAACACGTTCGACCGTGTTCCACTCTGGTTCAACGAAGGACTCGCGGAGTACTACAGCACGTTCAGCATCAGCGACGATCAAAAGATCGTGCTCGGAGCGCCTATCGGCAGTCACGTTTACCTGCTGCGCCAAAACCAAATGCTCCCGCTGCAAACGCTGTTGGAAGTCGATTACAAATCGCCACACTACAACGAGACAAACAAGACAAGCATCTTCTACGCGCAATCGTGGGCGCTGATGCACTATCTCATCGTGGGCAAAGCCGGGCGCGTCGAGCAGCTCGGAAAGTTCATGGATCTGATCAAGACAAAACTGCCGATGGAGCAGGCGTTTCAGCAGGCGTTTGAGGTGCCGTACGAAACGATGGAAAAAGACCTGCGCAATTACGTCAAGCAGGATCGTTACAACATCGTCAAGGGTCACTTTGAAAGAAAGATCGAACTCGACACGACAACTGAGGCCACGACGTTAACGGAAGCAGAAGCGCAGGCGTACCTCGGCGATTTGCTGCTTCACAGCAATCGCAAGGACGCTTACACCTATTTGGAAAAAGCGTTGAAACTCGATCCAAACCTCGCGATGGCCCATGCGTCGCTTGGCATGTTGTATTTCCGCGAGGGGAAAGTTAAGGAGGCGCACGAGAGTCTCGAACGCGCAGTGGCAGCGAACTCGCAGAATTACCTCGCGCATTATTACTACGCGTTTACGCTCAGTCATGCTGGGCCGGATGAGAAGCCGTCGCTGGGTGGCTACTCGCCGGAAGTCGCGGCAAAGATTCGCGAGCATTTGCAGAAAGCGATAACGCTGCGGCCCGACTTTCCCGAGTCTTACAATCTGCTCGCGTACGTCAGTCTCGTAACCGGCCAGGGCATTGACGAGTCGATCACCCAGTTGAAACAGGTGATGAAGTCTTCGCCGGGCCGGCACAATCTCATCTACATGCTGGGCCAGCTCTACACGCGCAAGGGTGATTACAAGGCTGCGCGTGAACTGCTCGAACAAGTTGTGAAATCGAATGCGGAGGAAGAGATTCGGCAGCATGCGGAATCGCTGTTGGAGATCATTCGTAACGTCGAGGAGCAGACGGCGAAGTACGAGGCGGCGAAACAGGCGGGATTGCGCGTACGCGGGGAGAAGCCGGGAGTCACTTTCGACACGAGTCAATCACTGGACCCGTCAAAAAATGATCCATCGTACTATTTGCGCGAAGTGCTAAGGCCGCCCGCTGAGGGTGAGACGCAGTTGCAAGCGACGCTTAAGGCGATCGAGTGTGACGCGAAGGGGCTTGTGTTTGTACTGCAGACCGCTGGGGGCGTGTTGAGACTCAGAAGCGCGAGCTTCGACGACATCGAGATCACGACTTATGATACATCAGTGCAGGGCAACATCTCGTGCGGCGCGCGCAAGCCGGAGAACACGGTGGTCGTTTGTTACGTTCCGAACGCGGATAAGAAAGTAAAAGCGGATGGGATTTTGAAGTCAATCGAGTTCGTGCCCGCGAACTTCAAACTCAAAGCTTAGCCGCAGATTAACGCAGACAAAACGCAGATCAGGAATGTCCTTTCTGATCTGCGTTTTTCTGCGTAGAGCCGTGGCTTACTTTTGCTGACCTTCGGTCGCTGTATTTCTTCGCGAGCCGTTGAGCTGCTTCATCAACTCTTCGACTGCAGCTTCGAGCTGGCGATCGCGTCCCGCCAGCGTGTCTTCGGGTTTGTTGTCGACGAGCACGTCCGGCTGCACGCCATAGTTCTCCATGTTGGTCCGTTTCGTGTCGGCGAGAAACACACCAACGCCCGGCGTGCGGACAGTCGAGCCGTCGATCAGACTGTAACTTCCCGTGCCGATAACCGCTCCCATCGTCGGCGTGCCGACAACTTTCCCGAGGCCCAGTGCACGGAACCCGGCAGGAAACATCTCAGCGTTTGAAGCCGAGCGCCAGTTCTGCAAAACGACCTTCGGTCCGAAGAAGCCGGCGAACGGACGGCCCGTCGCTTCAGTACCGCGCGGCTGCCACACCTGATACTGGCGTTGGACCAGGATCGCCAGCAACTCCTGTTCGATGTTGCCGCCGCCGTTCCAACGCTGATCGATGACCAGCGCCTCCTTGTTGCGATACTCGCGAATCTCTTTTTCGAACCTTCGCAGAGACGGTGGATTCATCGCCTGGATGTGCAGGTAGCCGATGCGCCCGCCGGAAAGTTCGTCCACTTTCTTCCTGCGCTCCTTCACCCAACGCTCGTAGCGCAACTGGCTGTAAGCGTTTGTCGATATCGCTTCGATGCGCGTGTTCCATGCGCCTTCTTCGGACGGTTTCGAGTTGAAGGTGACGTTCACTTTGCGATTGAGCCGCTCGTTCAAAAGCTGCCAGTAATTGTCCCCGGCTTTGACCGGCTTGCCGTTGATGGCGATCAGATAGTCGCCGGTCTTCACGCGCACCCAGTCTTTATCAGCAGGGCCATCCTCGTAGATGTAAGTCACACGATAACGGCCTGCGGCTTTATCAGGCTCGAGTTCGATCCCGAGATGCGACGTGGCGACACCACCACCGCCACCGCCTGGTCCACGCGGCGGCGGCGCAGCGCCTGTGTGTGAAGCGTTCAACTCGCCAATCATCTCGTTGATGATGTTGAGCAGCTCCTGGCGATCGCCGACGAAGTCGACCAACGGACGATACTTCGCGCGCGCTGCGTCCCAATCCATGCCGTGCATCTTCGGATCGTAAAAGCGGTACTTCATCGTCCGCCAGCCATCGTCGAACATCTCAGCCCATTCCGAGGGACGATTGACACGAACACGAACGTTGAAACTGATTCGCCGGCGTCCGGCTTCGCGAGCCGGACCGGCGGCTGCTGTCGCGGCTGCGGCGGCTGCCGCTGCGCCCGTTCCCGGTCCCGATGCGGGCAACGGCACTGAATAGATCCCGTCGCGCTCGCGGAAGAAGAGCGTGCGGCCATCGCGCGAGATGTACAGGTCTGAAATCCCCCCACCGAAACCACCGCCACCGCCCGGACCACCGTCAGCGCCTTCGTTTGGCGGTTGTCCCGCGGTAATTCTCGACAGGCGGCGGCCGTCGTCCTGAATCGAATACACAACCGGCACACTCGCGGTCCCCGCTGGTTCTGAAGTCACGAAAACGATCGTGCGGCTGTCGGGAGCCACCGTGTAGTTGAAGATCGGAAACGGCATGCGCGTGATTTGTCGAGTGCGGCGTTTCATGCCGTCCCAGTCCATCTTGATCTCACGCGGCGGACGGTTAGCTGCCGGGCCGCGACGCGGGCCGAGTCCCGCCTGCCCACCTGGTCCAGCGCCTTCGCCACCTTCGCCCGGCATCTGCGGCGCTTCTGCTTCACGCTCTTCAGCGTCGTCAGGATCGTGCTCTTGTCGTTCCAACCAGACCGAATAGATCTGCGACGAGTTTGGCGCTGCGCCGCCGACAGTCGGTTCAAGGCGTTGGAAGAAGAGCTTGCGGCCGTCTGGTCCAAAGTGCGGATTGCCGTCGTTGTTTGAATCAAACGTCACCTTGTGCGGCTCTTTCTCCTGACCGGAGGCGGCGATCACGTAAATGTCACTTGTGCGCGACGCGTCGGCTTTCGAGTAAGCGATCCACTTTCCGTCGGGCGACCAGACCGGACCGCCCAAGTTGCCGAAGTTAGAAGTGTCGAGCACGGCCACCTGCTTCGTGGCGACAGTCAGCTTGCGCAAGCTGTTGTCGGATGCCGTGAACGCGATCTCCTTGGAATCGGGAGACCAGTTGTAGCCGAATTTCAGCGCGTCGATATCGGTGACCTGCTGCGCCGGCGAAGAGCCGTCAACCGGAACGACGTAGAGTTCCTCGCGCCCGCTTTGATCGGAGATGTAGGAGATCCACTTTCCATCGGGCGAATACGCCACGTTTCGATCGCGCGCAGCGCCATCGGTGACTTGTTTGATATCACCTTCCTCAACGGGCGCGGTGAAGATTTCACCGTGAATCGAAAACACAATGCGTTTTGAAGACGGCGCGAGATCGTAATCGTC
>JBKPPH010000404.1:0-7181 GCA_046733535.1 Acidobacteriota bacterium | reverse complement strand
ACCTTCAATAGCGCCTGAGTCATGAACGCACTCCGCACGAGCGGCTCTAATTCCGGATCCCGCACACTTTTGCATGAATAGATCCCGACAGGACTAACGCCGTGCGCGGAGAACCCGTTGGTTCGACGAACGATCTTTGTCATCAACCCGGCTCCGAGTGTTTCAGTAGTGGCGAGCGTGATCGGCAGAACGAGCCTTCCGCCTTCGCGCAAACGGTCGAGCCATAACGGATGGGGATGCGTCACGCCGGCGTTGATGAGCATTGCGTCGCACTCTCCCGGGTCGAACTCACCGCCATCCGCCGTGTGCACCTCGACGTGTTTGTATGTCGACAGATTTTCCCTCGCGCGTCCCGACAGATGCCGGTCGATCTCGGTCGCCATTACCGAGCCGTTTGGACCAACCACTTCCGCGATTATCGCCGTGTAGTAACCAACGCCACACCCGAGGTGATAAACGCGATCGCCAGGTTGGAGTTGCAGTCCGTTGATCCAATGTGCCAATGCGCTTGGCTGGCCATTGTTGATGTCGCGAGCTGCATCGAGCACGACGATAACATTGTGGTAAAGCTGACGCGGATCGTCGATCGTGACGTAAGAGGCGCGGCCGATGCCGGCTGCCGCGAGTGCTCTTATTTCGGGCGATCCGACCTGCCACGGTCCTGGTCCGATGAACTTTTCGCGCGGCACGCGCGCGAAAGCTTCAACCAGCGCGGGCGAATCAAGGTTCGCAACGAAACGAATCTCATCCGCGTAGAAACGTCGATAGTCTTCAATGCTCGGGGTCATGTGGTTTTCTCAATGTGACCTTAGCCGCAGATAACGGTTTTTTTCGTAATCCAAGGATACGCGATCTCTGTCTATTGACAACCGCTGTTATTAGGCATAGAAGTTAGTCGTACACCTCGTTTGTCACGCCCAGCATTTAACAACCTTCACTTCCCGCGCCGAATCACCTCCTAATCATCAAGGAGTCTCTATGAATTTAGCTCGCGCAACCCAAACGGGTCTCGTACTCTTTTTCTTGTTGCTGTGCATGGCGCGCGTGGGCGCTGCACAAACTTGTGCTCCGACCTGGAGTTCCACCACCGTCTATACCGCCGGCATGACGGCGAGCCTTAACGGAATCAACTACACGGCGAACTTCTGGACTCAGGGTCAAAGTCCCGCTACTAACAATGGTGGACCAGGCAGTGGGCAGCCATGGACCAGCAACGGGCCGTGTAGTGGATCGAGTGGTGGCGGCGGTGGCGGCTCATGCGCAACGGCCTGGAACTCTACCAGTGTTTACACTGCCGGGATGACGGCAAGTGTTAGCGGCGTCAACTATCAGGCGAATTTTTGGACGCAGGGCCAGAACCCAGCCACAAACAACGGGGGACCAGGAAGTGGTCAGCCGTGGACCAGCATCGGAACTTGCAGTGCCTGCACTACAGTTCCGAGCGTGCCTACAGGCCTACAAGCCTCGGGTACAACAAGCAACAGCACGAACCTGAGTTGGACCGCTTCGACCGTCGCCGTCAACTGCACTTTAACCGGCTACACTGTCTTCAAGAACGGTGTTGCGGCCGGCACTACAAGCAGTCCCAACCTGACAATAAGCGGCTTGTCTCCGTTGACCACTTACACCTTCAGGGTTGCGGCCACAGACGCTGCGGGAAGCTCCGCACAGAGCACCGCGATTAACGTAACGACGCTGAGCGGTCCGGCACCGCCGCCGCCATCCGCGAAAGTGTTCGCGCCTTACGTAGACATGGGCCTAACTGCCGATTGGCAACTCACAACGATTCAGCAGCAGTCGGGCATCAAGGTCTTTACTCTTGGGTTCATCGTCGGTAATGGCGGCTGCACGCCCACGTGGGGCGGCGTCGGAGCCACGGTCGCGAATGACACGCTGCCGAATGGCACAACCATAGTCTCGCTGGTCCAGAGCATACGCGCTGCGGGCGGCGATGTGATCATCTCGTTCGGCGGTGCATCGGGCACTGAACTCGCACAGGGATGCACGACCGTATCGAGTCTCCAGTCTGCTTACCAGGCGGTGCTCAACAAATACAGCGCGAACTCGAGTACACCGGTGAGACTGGACTTCGATATCGAAGGCGGAGCGACTACCGACCAGACCTCGATCACGCGTCGCAACCAGGCGTTAAAGGCGCTCAAGAGTGCGAACCCCGGTCTCGTGATCTCCTACACCCTGCCGGTCCTGCCCACGGGATTAGTAGCGAGCGGCGTGAATATTCTGAACAGTGTGAAAGCTGATGGACTCAGCCTGAACGTCGTGAATGTCATGGCCATGGACTACGGTTCGGCCAACGACAATGGCGGTCAGATGGGACTCAGCGCTCAACAAGCCGCGACCAACACTCACAATCAGGTAGTGGCGGCCGGCTTGAGCGCCACTATCGGAGTAACTCCGATGATCGGAGTGAACGACGTCAACACTGAAATCTTTCAATTGAGCGATGCGCAATCGCTGCTGAACTTCGCGAATGCAAACAGCTACATCACGCGCCTCTCGATGTGGTCTGTGGCACGCGACAACGGCAGTTGCGCGGGCCAGGGCTTCGCTTCGCCTACTTGCAGCGGCATTACGCAAAGCAACTGGGCGTTCGCGAATATATTCAAGCCGTTTCAGTGATGATTCGCATGAACGGCCAATCAAAAGATGTCGGTTTGAACTACAGGAAGGTGTCCTATGATGAAAAAGAAGAGAATTGGATCACTGCATTATCGAGTGCTTGTGCTGGCGGCAATGTTGATATGCCTGACCGCACTACTCGTGCCCGCGGCAAGTCCACAATCAACTTGCTGCAGCAAATGTCTGGACAGATTCTATCAATGCGATGGCTCAACAATAGTTTGCTGTCAGATTTATAACTCGTGCGTGTCGCAGTGTGCGGGAGGGTGCCCGGCCTGCCCTGACGCGGAATGACCAATTACTGAGGTCGTATCGTCTTCAGTATCGCCGCTCGATCGACAAGGCGCCCGTACTGCATCACGTTCCAAATACGACGCGTGTTGCGGATATCCGATAACGGATCGGCATCGAGGATGACGAGGTCCGCCCACTTGCCCACCTCGATCGTGCCGAGCTCGTTTTCTGCGCCAAGGATTCGAGCGGCCGCTCCCGTCCCGGCATGAATTGCTTGCAGCGGAGTTAACCCCGCTGCAACAAGCTGCTCCAGCTCCATGTGCACACCGGTCGGGATCTGCCAGATGTCTGTGCCGGTCCCGATCGTCACTCCCGCACGCGAAAGTTTGCCGACTGCTTCACGCGCCTGCGCAGCGTTCTCGATCCAGTGCGGACGTTCGGCGGCTTTCAGATTGAACATCCAACCGAAGTTATCCTTCTTCGGCATGAAGGGCGCGAGTTCGGCGTCGTCGTCGAGAAGCGCAGGCCGTTCGTTAAGTCGCACTGCAAACTCGAAGTACGAAATCGTCGGTACCACGCCGACGCCGGCCGCTCGAAACAGTTGGACCAGATCATCGTAAATGTGAGTGTCGCCACGCGGTTCGCAAACACCGATGTGCTCCTTCGCGTCCATGCCTGCCGCGATCAACGGCAACAAGTGAGAACAGTGGCCCGTCGCGCGCATGCCTCGGCGATGTGCTTCCGAGATCATGCGCGCGTTGATGTCCCAGCGGCGGAATGTGCGGGTCTTGATGTGCTGCGCACCGAAGGCTTCGGCCAGCGCCACCGCTCGCCTGATGTGGTCCGCATCCGCCTCCGGCTCGATCCCGCGACCCTGCTCTTCGTCGAATGGCCAGTCGCTGTAAAACTGAAAACCGCCATAAGCGACGCGCGGACCGGGAAGTGAACCCGCCGCAATGGCGTCCGCGTAGGCGACGAGCGGGGCCATCGACGATCCCTGATCGCGGATTGTGGTGACGCCGAAATAGGCGAAACCGGGAAGTAGATCCGGCCGGTACGTATGCGCATGAAGATCCATAAGACCGGGAATGACGACTCGTCCTCCGGCATCGAGCGTGTGGACCGCAGTGTTTGCAAGAGTGCCTGAGGGAGCGATCCGCTTGATTCGTCCTCCTTCGATCAAAATGTCGCGAGCGCCGGTCATGGGAGCGCCGGTCCCGTCGATGATTCGCACATTGCGGATCAAAGTCGGCGCGGCCACGGGCGGCGTGTAGGAGATGGGCCAACCGAGTGTCTGTTCCTTGCCATCGGTCGCGCGTAATCGCAGGCCTGCATCCGAAAAAAAGAGCAGCGTGCCGTCCTGCGCTGAGGACATGTAGAGCGCAGCGTCGCTGCCGATCGGTTCCGGCTCAGACAGCATGCCCGTGTGATCGAAACGCGCTTGCCACAAACGGTCATGACGAACAAAGACCATGGTGTGCTGCGGCGTCCAGCGCAGGAAGATTGGTGCATCGGGAAAGCGCTCGAGAGTTTTGCGCTCGCCTGACAACGATACGAAAGTTCCGCGGCCACGCTGATTGACACGCGCTTCGTCGCAGACGAGGAGCCCATCCGACTCCGGACTCCATTGTGGCGGACTGGTCCATCTCGAGCCGATCGACCCAAGGTTTTTCGTTTGGGCAGGATCGGCGACGTTTGCGGCGCGAGTGTCGATCACGCGCAGGACACCGTCGTCACCCTGCACATGCACAAACGCAAGGTGACGACCATCAGGAGAATAAGCGGGATACGATTCGCGGCCCGGCATTGAGGTGACGCGTCGAGTCGCGCCTGTCGCCAGATTCGTTGCGAACAGATCTTCCTCGTCCGCGATCCCCGCGGACCATGCGACCTCGGTTCCGTCTGGTGACCATGCAAGCGAAGTAGCTTCAAACGGCACTTGCGTGACGGCGGACGGGCTGCCGCCCACAGGGATGACCCAGAGCTTGCCAAGTGCGAGCATGCCGATGCGACGTCCATCGGGCGAAAGAGCGAGTCCCATGAAACCGCGGGCCGGCTGCGGGCGTCCGGGTGTCGGAAAGCGAGCGGCTGGAAGCGCGCGCCGTTGACGAGTGATCGAGAGATTTGCAGTGAATCTGATTTCCGCGGGTGGTCCACCCGATACAGCGACCTTCCACAAGCGGCCGTCCGCTGAATACAACAACGCACTTCCATCCATCATCCAGCGAATGCGCGTCGGTGTGACGTCGGCGTGATGTGTAATCTGAACTGGCGTTCGATTGTTGGCGCCGGAAGTTTCCTGTGTCCACACCTGCATGCGACCGTTCGCGTCAGGAGCGAAATACGCCATCGCTCGGCCGTCAGCGCTGAATGTGGGAGCGAGTGCGTGGACCGACTCTTCCGTAACGGGATTCGCCTGACCACCGGCAGCGGAAACGATCCACACTCGCCCGCCGCGAGGATTTTGCGGGATACGGCTTACGAATGCGATCTGTTTGCCACCTTGCACCCATGCCGGATCGCTCACAAACGGACTCGGAAGACCCGTGATCGAGAGCTCGCGCAGCGCTCCGGAATCAACATCGAGCAACTCGATGGCGATACGTCCACGGCTATTCGTCGAGTCGGACGGCAGCGAACGAGTGAACGCGATCGTCCGTCCATCCGGGGACCACGCGGCATTCCCATCGTAGCCGTCCGGATTCGACAGTTGAGTCAGTTGGCGTGGACCACCCGCTTTGAGGCTCAGCAACCACAAGCCGGTACGACCGTTTCGTTCGCCACGAAAGATCACGCGACGTCCGTCCGGCGAAAACGACGGATCGAGATCTTCGGCCACGTCACGCACGGCGTCAGTAATCGGACGGGCTGTTCCGCCTGCGGCAGGCAGCAGCCAAAGTTGGCCCAGGAGGTCGAATACGATCCAGCGTCCGTCCGGGGAGATATCGAAGCTGAGCGTGGTGCCTTCACTCACCCGGATCGCCACCGTTTCCAGCCCGCCTCGAGCAAGCGCCTGGGCCGAAGTAAACATCGAGCCCAGGACGCAAAGCGCGACGCCCAACCGCAACCGGGATGAGAGTTTCCGCATCATGATGGTTGGAACATAGCAGGTTTGCCGCGGTTCAGCTTTATTTTGTTGACGTAGACAAATTAAGCACCTTAGTATTTTGAACCAGCGGCTATTGCCAAAGCCCAGCCGCTGCCTCTCTCGTCCATCCCGTGCAAACCACCACGCGCGAAACCAAATTCCGAGAGAGTTCATGAAGACCCGTTTGGCCCACCTGTCCCACACTCTCAC
Organism: Acidobacteriota bacterium; assembly: GCA_046733535.1. Taxonomy (GTDB): domain Bacteria; phylum Acidobacteriota; class Blastocatellia; order Pyrinomonadales; family Pyrinomonadaceae; genus PSRF01. Next base: position 1,009 of record JBKPPH010000404.1, on the reverse strand, counting down.
CCGAAAGAGGAACGATTATGAGTGCACAACCCGAAGTTTGGCGTGTGAGTACGGTTGAAGGAATTTTCGAAACCGATCTTGAGACGTTGAAACAGTGGATCGTCGAAGGTTGCGTTCTACCTACCGACAAAGTCAGCAAAGGCAATCTGAGCTGGATCGAAGCGGGTCGTGTGCCCAAACTCAAAGTCGCGTTCGACGGCAACACGGAGGCCGTTCCAGAGCCGCTGACGTTTGAGAGTTTTGTAGAAGCCAACCCGGCTTTCAGCGAGCCCACCACCCACACTCCAGCGGTCGTCACACGAGCAAATAAAAACGCCTGCCAGAACCATCCCGCTGCGGGGCCGGAGTATGTGTGCCGGATGTGCTGTGCACTCTTTTGCAAGAAGTGTCCGAAGTTTGTGGGAAAGGTGCCGGTCTGCCCGGCGTGCGGCGACCTGTGTCGTGAGTATCGAGCAGTAACAGAAAAGGCAGCGCGAGCTGAGTTTCAGAGTTCCGGCTTCGGCATGCAGGATTTTGTTCGCGCCATTCGTTACCCGCTACAACACAAAATCGCGCTGTTCAGTGGCGCGCTGATTTACGCGTTCTTGTTGTTTGCAGGATTTCGTGGCGCCATCGTGGCCTGGGTCGTTTTGTTCGGGTGCATCTCACACGTCATCAGCCAGGTCGCGTGGGGCAGACTCAATCGCAGCTTCATGCCTGATTTCAGTGAATTCTCCATCGTGGACGATCTTGTTGTTCCCGTGTTTCTCGGACTCGGAATCATGATCGTCTCGTGGGGCCCGGTGATCGTTCTTGTGTTGGCATTGGTGTTTGGTGTGCTGAGCGGTAACCACGCGCAATCTTCGCCGGTCGCAGTCGACGATCACGCGGCGGAGCAGGTGACGCACGAAGATCTTGCGGTGCTCACGGATCCCAATGCTGATCCGGCAAAACTGGAAGCAGCGAACAAGAAGCTGCATGGATTGAGCGCCGGAGCGCAGATCGCGCGCGAAGCAGAGAAGTCCAAAGC
>JBKPPH010000403.1:0-15061 GCA_046733535.1 Acidobacteriota bacterium | reverse complement strand
CCCTACAACTTGCGAGGTAAGCTCATGAAAATACGGCGAACTGTCTCTCAACTCTGCATAGTTGCGTTGTGCGCAACGATGCTGGTTGCACAACAAGCAACCGCTCCCGCCAAACGCGCGCTCACGCACCAGGACTACGATTCGTGGCGATCGATCGTCGCGCAGCAAGTTTCGCGTGACGGAAAGTTTGTGGCTTATGCCTATCTGCCGCAGGACGGCGACGGCGAGATCGTCGTGCGCAACATTACTACGGGGATGGATTTTCGTGCGCCGCGCGGTTACCGGCCGCCGGTGCCGCCGCCGGACGATCCGGGCACAAACCTCGCCGAGTTTCAGGCGGAACAGGCGCGACTCGTGCGACCGGTTTTCACCGCCGACAATCACTTCGTCGTGTTCACTATCGAGCCCACCAAAGCCGAAGTAACCAAAGCGAAAAAGGAAAAGAAGAAACCTGAGGACATGCCGAGGAATGGTCTCGGAATTATGGATGTGTCGAACGGCACGGTTACGCGCATCGAGAAAGTGAAAACGTTCCGCGTGCCCGAAGACGGTTCGGGTTTCATCGCATACCTGATGGAAGGAGCGAAGCCGGAAGAGAAACCAACACCGGAACCGAGCCCGGCAGTCGAATCTCCCGAGTCAACGCCAACGCCGACGCCCGAAATCTCCCCAACACCGCGCCCGTCCGCAGCTCGTTCAGGAAAGAAAAAGGAATACGGAACTGAACTCGTCCTGCGCAACACCGGCACGGGTAACGAACGAAAATTCAGCGACGTGCTCGACTTCACGATCAGTAAAGACGCGAAGTCGCTCGTGTTTACGACGTCCTCACGGAAGGAAGACACGAACGGCGTTTACGCGGTGACTACCGACAGCGATGCCGCACCCGTCGCGTTGCTCAGCGGCAAGGGCAAATATCTAAAACTCACGTGGGACGAAGACAACACTCAGCTCGCATTCACCAGCGACAAAGAAGACGCCGCGGCAAAGCAGCCGAAGTTTCGTGTTTACCACTGGAACCGCAAAGATCCGCAAGCGACTGAGATCGTCTCGATCGCTTCGCCCGGCTTTCGCAAAGAATTTGTCGTGAGCGAACGCGCTAATCTCAATTTCTCCCTCGACGGCAGTCGCCTGTTCCTCGGAACGGCGCCTCCGCCCGAGCCGGAAAAGAGTCCCGACGAAGAAGTACCGGCTGACGAAAAGGTGCTCGTCGATCTGTGGCGCTGGAAAGACGATTACGTGCAGCCGATTCAGAAGGTGCGCGCCGAGCAGGACCGCAACCGATCGTATCGCGCGGTCTATCATTTCGACGAGAAGAAGTTTGTCCAACTCGCCGACGAGACGATGGAAACGATATTGCCCTCGAACGACGGCCGTTATGCGATTGGTGCTGACAATCGCAAGTATCGAGTCACAAACGACTACGATCCGGGTTACACTGATTACTATCTCGTCAACACCATGGACGGTTCTCGTAAGCCGTTGCTGACAAAACAGCGCGGCAACGTCACGCTCTCGCCGAACGCGAAGTACGCCATCTACTTCGACGGCAAAGACTGGAACTCGTATTCGATCGCGGACGGCACGATGACGAATCTCACCAAAAACCTCGCCGTGCATTTTTACAACGAAGAGAACGATGTGCCAGATCCGCCAGGATCTTACGGCTTCCCGGGTTGGACCAAAAACGATGCCGACGTTTTGCTCTACGACCGTTACGACATCTGGCAAATCGCGCCCGACGGCACCCGCGCGAAAAACCTGACCGACGGTGTTGGTCGAAAAAGCATGACGGCGCTGCGCTACGTCCGTCTCGATCCGAAAGAACGCTGGATCGATCCTGACCAGCCGATGCTGCTCTCCGCGGAAAACGAGGAGACGCGCGATTCGGGTTTCTATCGCGACAAAGTCAACAGCGACGCTGCCCCGCAAAAACTGTTGATGGCCGCGAAGGATTTCGGTAATCCGGCGAAGGCGAAGGACGCGGATGTCTTGATGATGACGGCTTCGCGCTTCGATCAGTTTCCCGATGTTTGGGTGACGAACAACACGTTCCGGGAGTTGAAGCGCGTCAGCAACGGCGACGCGCAACGTGCGCCGTACAACTGGGGCACGGCGGAGTTGGTGAGCTTCAAAAATGCCGACGGCGTGCCGTTGAAAGGTGTGCTTCTTAAACCCGACAACTTCGATCCGAAGAAGAAGTACCCGATGCTGGTCTACATTTACGAACGGCTGTCGCAGGGCTTGCATCAGTTTCGCAATCCCGGGCCCGGCACGTCGATCAATCCCACCTTTTACGTCAGCAACGGTTATCTCGTTTTCATGCCCGACATCGTTTACACGATCGGTTACCCGGGTCAGAGTGCGTTGAAATGTGTGTTGCCGGGAATTCAGGCGGTGGTCGATAAAGGCTACGTGAACGAGAACGCGATCGGCATTCAGGGACACAGTTGGGGCGGTTATCAGATCGCTTACATGGTGACGCAGACCAATCGATTCAAGGCCGCCGCGCCGGGCGCCCTCGTGGCAAACATGACGAGCGCTTACAGCGGAATTCGTTGGGGCACGGGATTGCCGCGACAGTTTCAGTACGAACGTTCACAGTCGCGCATCGGCGGCAGCTTGTGGGAGTATCCGCTGCGCTTTCTCGACAACTCGCCGATCTTCCGCGCGGACCGCGTCGAGACGCCGCTGTTGATGATTCACAACGATGAAGACGATGCGGTGCCGTGGTACCAGGGCATCGAATACTTCCTCGCGCTCCGGCGTCTCGGCAAGGAAGCGTACCTGTTTTCTTACAACGGCGAGAAGCACGGGCTACGGAAGCGAATCAATCAGAAGGACTACACGCGACGCTTGCAGGAGTTTTTCGATCACTTCCTGAAGGGCGCTCCCGCGCCGGAGTGGATGGAGAAAGGCATTCCGTACTTGCAGCGTGAGAAGGAGAAGGAAAAATACCGCACCACGGATGAACGCTGATGGGTACGGATAAAGGCCGGATCAAATCCGTGTAAATCCGGATTAAAGATCCGCGTTATCCGTGGTTAATTCTTAGCTTGGCCTCGAGGTTCTCGCGGCGTGTGCGGCTGAGCCGCAGTTGTCTACCATCTTCAAGCACTACGATGTAGTCGCCGTTGAAGTGCGGCTGCAGTTCTTTGATCCGTTCGAGATTTACAATGATCGAGCGGTGAATGCGAACAAACTTCGCTGGATCCAGCTGCCCTTCCAGGTCGTGCATCTTTTCGCGCAGCAGGTGCGCCTTGCGGCCGACGTGCAACTTCGCGTAGTTGCCCTCTGCTTCGATGAAATCTATTTCGTCAACTTTCAGCAGCACCACTCGGCCTGAAACTTTAATCATCAGCCTCGCCAGATAACTCTTCTGCTGCGTCGAGCCTTTGCGCTCGCTTTCACGTTGTTCGAGCAACGCCAGCAGCCGGTTACTCAACCGGTTGATCTCGCGCGCTTCGATCTGCGACTTCGCGCGTTTCAGCGCGTGCGCAAATCGCTCGTCGTCAAAAGGCTTTAGCAGGTAGTCGAGCGCGTGAACGTCGAAGGCCTTCAGCGCATACTGATCGAACGCCGTCACAAAGATAATCGCTTGAATGTGGTCGGGACCGGCGTGGGCCAACACGTCGAAGCCGTCCATCTCGGGCATCTGGATGTCGAGAAAGATCAGGTCGGGCGACAGGGAGTTGATGGCTTTGACTGCTTCACGCCCGTTACGACACTCGTCGAGAATCTCGATCTGCGGGTCCTTCTCGAGCAGCAGCCGGAGATTGCGGCGGGCGAGCGGCTCGTCGTCGACAATCAGCGTCTTTATTTTCGCGGCGCTGCTAAGACTCATGACCGTTTCGATATGGAATCACAACCACCACCTCGACGCCGCCGCCGTCGCGATTGCGAATATCAAACTGGTGATCGTCGTTATAGAGTTGCTGTAACCGCGCGGCGGTGTTCGCGAGACCAATCCCCTTGCTGCCTTTCAGTTGCCAGTCGTCAGGCAAGCCGGCGCCGTTGTCGTACACAGTTACGTGCAGATGACCATCCGCCACAGCGGAACTAATCCCAATCAGGCCCGAGTCGGTCGTGTGAGCAAGCCCGTGCCGCAGCGCGTTTTCCGTGAGCGGCTGAAGCAACAAGTTTGGGACCATCGCTTTCGTCGTCGCCGGATCGATGTTGAACTCGACCTGGAGCCGATCAGAAAACCGCATCTCCTGAATACTTAAATACAGCTTAATGAAGGCGAGCTCTTCTCTCAATTCAACTTCCTGCCGGGCGGAGTGATCGAGCGTGTGACGCAAAAGGTCGCTGAGGCCCACGAGCATGCTGACCGCAGCCTGGTTCTTGTTATCGCGAACTAGACCGGCGATGCTGTTCAGCGTGTTGAAGAGAAAGTGCGGATGCAGTTGCATTCGCAGCGAATCGAGTTGCGCTTGCGCGAGTTGCGTCTCCAGGCGCGTGGCCAACACTTCGCGCTCGCGATACTTGCGATGGTAGTCAAGCGCATAACAGATTCCGATCACGCCGCCATAGACCAGCAAGTCAGAGCCGAAAGAGCTTTGCATGCGCGAAAGAAAGCGAGGCCAAAACGCAAAGGGGCTGGAACCCATGTTGTCGAACGGCTTAACGTTTAGAGTGATTGCGGTGGCTGCGGCGCTATGAATAACGGAGATGAGCACGAACGCCGGTAAGTGAACAAGCAGACTCCGCTTCCATGCTTCACCGATAAGCGAGTAACGGCGCGCCACCCAGATCATGGCGGGCGTGAGCGGCGCCCACGCCAGCCACGTCAGGATTCCCCACGAGAAGACGCGCCACGCCGCATGGCCCATGCCTTCTGAGCGCACCTCGAAATAGATCGGGCCGGCGTAGAGGACGCCCAGCATCGCCCAGGCGGCAATGATCGAGGCCCATTTCATTCCACGAGTCATTTCATTTTTTTTGCCGCGGATTTTCGCAGATGAACACAGATCTGATCCGCGTTCATCCGCGAAAATCCGCGGCTAATTTTTTCAGGCTATCCAGCCCTTGCCCTGATATTCCATGTAAGTCGCCGTCGCCTGGGCCACTTCTCGCCCAAAGTATCGATCGACAACGCGCAGCGCGAGATCGATCCCGGACGACAGACCGCCGGCAGTGGAGATCTTCTCGTGTTCTACAAACCGCAGTCCTCGTTTGACCGTGACATCGGGAAACGCCTTCGCGAACCGATCGAGAAAGTCGTGATGAGTGGTGGCTTCCATGCCGGACAGCAGCCCCGCCTTGCCAAGTTGGAAAGCGCCGGTGCAAACGGACATGACCATGTCGGCTGACGTCGACATCTTGCGCAGCCAGCCGTGCAATGCCTGCGATCCTCTCTGCGCCGGCACGACGACGACCTTCGGTTGCGGCGCCGTATCGAATGTGTAGTCCGGCACGAGCTTGAGCCCGCCTGAGCCGGTGACAGGCTCCGTTGTCTCCGACACCGTGAACAACTGAAACGGCATCTGCTCGTCCATATCTTTGCCGCGATCTCTGACGTGAACGTCCTGGAAGACTTCCCACGGACCGGCGAAGTCGATCACCGTTACGCCTTCAGAGATAGCGAAGGCGACGGGAATTTTTCCTTTTGCGGGCGGCGTGAGTTTGCCGGCTGATGCGAAGTTGCCGGCAAGCACGTTGGGGAATGAGCCGGCCGCCACGACGAGTCCGAAGCCGGCGCTGTGATTGATGAATTCTCTTCTTTTCATATTCACCTCCTAATGCGCGCAGTCTAATGCGGATTGTCTGTGTGAGTTTTTACTTTGACGTGAACTGTCGTTTTGGTGTGATGGGCCGCAGATTTACGCAGACAGACGCTGATTTCCTATCTGCGTTAATCTGCGGCTAATATTTTGCGACGCGGGGATCAACATCCTCTGACCAAGCGGTGATGCCGCCCTTCAGATTGATCAACCGGCCCTGAAAGCCCGCGCGCTTGAGGGCTTCGATCGCTTTCGCGCTGCGCACGCCGCCTTTGCAGTGCACGATCGTCTCGACTTCCGGATCGATCTCGTTCATGCGACCCACTACATGCCCCAACGGGATCAACTTCGTCCCCGGTATGCGCGCGATCTCAAACTCGTGCGGCTCACGAACGTCGACAATCTGAATTCGATCCCCACGCAGGCGGCGCGCGTTGAGTTCAGTCGCGGAGATCTCGTCGAGCTTCGACTCCGGTTGCGGACTTTGATGCGCCGCCATGCCGCAGAATTCTTCGTAGTCGATCAACTCCTTGATCGTCGGCTGCTCACCGCAAACCGGACACTTCGGATCCTTCCGCAGTTTGAACTCGCGAAACTTCATAGTCCACGCGTCGAAGAGCAGCAGACGATTGATCAGCAGGTCTTCCGCGCCGAGGATGATCTTGATTGTCTCGTTCGCCTGGATCGCGCCGACGATTCCCGGCAGGACGCCAAGCACGCCGCCCTCGGCGCACGACGGGACCAATCCGGGCGGGGGCGGCTCGGGATAGAGACAGCGATAGCACGCGCCCTTCTCCGCCCAGAAGACACTCGCCTGTCCTTCAAACCTGAATATTGAACCGTAAACGTTCGGCTTGCCGCTCAGCACGCACGCGTCGTTGACGAGATAACGCGTGGGAAAGTTGTCGGTGCCGTCGACGACGATGTCGTAGTTGCGGAACAGCCGCATGGCGTTCTGGCTCGTCAGTCGCGACTCGTGCGTTTCGATCTCGATGTGCGGGTTGATGTCGCGCAAGCGATCGCGCGCTGACTCGATCTTGCGGCGACCGAGATCCTTGGTGCCGTGAATGATCTGTCGCTGGAGATTTGATTCTTCGACGACGTCGAAATCGACGATGCCGATCCGGCCTACGCCGGCTGCCGCGAGATACATCCCGAGCGGCGCTCCGAGTCCACCCGTGCCGATCATCAACACGCTCGCGGCCTTCAGACGTCGCTGACCCTGCATGCCGACTTCCGGCATGATCAGGTGGCGGCTGTAACGCATGATCTCTTCGTTCGAAAGTTCCGGCAGCGACTGCCCGACTTCGTTCTCGCTCACGGCGCCGCCCGCGATCGACGGGACGATCATGATCGTGTCGCCGTCTTTTACAGGCGTCGCCGGGCCGGACGCGTGGCGAATGTCTTCATCGTTGAGATAAACGTTGACGAAGTTGCGCAATACGTTCTGATCGTTGAAGAGATGGCGGCGCAGTGCGGCGTGCGTTGAAGTGAGTTGATCGAGCGCCTCGCCCGCGGTCTTTGCTTCGACGACGATCTGCGACTGTCCGGCGGCAAACTGTCGTAGCGGCGCCGGGATTGAAATTGTTACTGGCATGATTGACCTCTTTTTAGCCGCTGATTTACGCAGATAAACGCAGATCGGCGTTCATCTGCGTAAATCAGCGGCTATTATTTCTTCCCTATTAAACCGCGATCGATCCGGCTCCTGTTCCCACGAAAACAGATCCTTCGCCTGATCTGCGCTGGTTGAAACGATGATGTACGAGTAAGTGGGCCACGCGTGCTCGAGATCGTATTGCGACGGCACTGCGGGCGAGTCCGGATGCGAATGATAAAAACCGACGACTTCCAAATCTTTGTCTAACGCGTATCGCTCACCGCGCATCAACTCGTGCGGCTCGATCAGGAAACGGTTGCGCTTCGCGCTTTCCTCGCGTGCATTGGAAATCGGATACGTCTCCGTCACGACTTTGCCGTCAGCTCCGAAACGGCCAAGCAAAAGCCCGCAGCATTCGTACGGATAATCACGCACGCCGTGCTCCCGTATCTCCTGTAGCTCTTTTTCACTAATCCTGATCATCCTAAGGCCTGTTCGACGTCGGCAATGATGTCGTCGATCTTCTCAATCCCAACCGAGATGCGCACGAGACCGTCGACAATGCCCCATTCCTGTCTCTTCGCGGGGGTGAGATCGCGGTGCGAAGCGGTCGCCGGGTGCAGCACGCTCGTGAAAACATCGCCGAGACTCGTGGAACGCACACACAACTGCAACGCGTCCATAAAACGAAACGCCGCGTCACGCGTGTTGTCGCGCAACTCGATCGAGACGAGTGCGCCAAGGCCCGGATAATGAACTCGACCGATACGCGCGTGTTCCTTCAAATGGTTCGCGAGCGCTCGCGCATTCTCGCACTGCCGGTCCATGCGCACGGCCAGCGTCTTCAAGCCGCGCAGGATCTGGTGTGCTTCGAAAACGCCGAGCACGCCGCCGACAAGTTTCATCACGCTTACGAGTGCCATGCTGTCCATCTCGTCGCGTGAAACGACTAACCCGCCCATCGCATCGGCGTGGCCGCCGAGGTACTTCGTCGCGCTATGGACCACCATGTCGGCGCCGAGTTTCAAAGGCTGGCAGAGATAGGGCGAGGCGAAGGTGTTGTCGATAATCAATCGCGCGCCGTTCTCGCGCGCGATCTCGACGCACGCTGCGATGTCACAAACTTTCAGCAACGGATTCGAGATCGTCTCCGCGATCATCACCTGCGGCCGGAGCTCGCGCGCTTTGTCGCGTACGGTCGCGAGGTCGGCGTAGTCGACTGATACTGTCTTCACACCAAATGACGTGAAGACGTTGTTCAGCAGGCTTGTCGTCGCGCCGTAAAGATCCTGCGAAGCGAGGACGGTCGAACCCGACTTCAGATCACATGCGATCAGTGCGGCGTGAATCGCTGCCATGCCGGTGGCGTACGCGCATGCGGTCGCGCCTTCTTCCACTTCGCGCACAGCTTCTTCGAGCGCGGCCGTGGTCGGGTTGCCGTAGCGCGTGTAGATGAATCCGTCTTTCTCTCCGGAAAAGACCTGATCGATCTCCTGCATCGAGTCGTAAGTAAACGTCGCGCTCGCGTAGATTGGTGTCACGACGGGTTTCGCATCGGGCAGCGTGCCTCGCTCACCGCTGTGCACGAATTTGGTTGTGATGTCGCGTTTAGTCATTGAGATATCGCTCGCCGCCGTCGCAAAGCACCGTCACTACCACGGCCGGCCGCGACAGTGAAACCGCCAGCCTCCAGGCAGCAACAACGTTCGCTCCCGAGCTGGGGCCAACGAGTAATCCTTCTTCTTGGGCTAATCTGCGTGTCATTAATATCGCATCTTCCGTCGCAACTTCCAACGTCTCAGCCACCAGCGACTGGTCGAAGATGCCAGGCGTGACGGCGGTGGCCATGTGTTTCAGACCTTCGAGACCGTGTAACGGCGACTCAGGTTGCACGGCAGCGGCTTTTAAACTCGGATTCAGTGCTCGCAAACGTCTGACGACGCCGACGAACGTGCCTGACGTTCCGAGACCCGTGACGAAATGCGTCACCTGGCCGCCAGTCTGCTCCCAGATCTCGCTGGCCGTCGTTTCGTAGTGGGCGAGCCAGTTGGCGTCGTTGTTGTATTGATCGGGGTAGAAATACTTTTCGGGATCGCCCGCGAAGATTTCGCGCGCGACGACCTGCGCGCCGTCAGTCGCCAGCAGCGGATCAGTTTCGACAATCTCGACGCCATAACTCTTGAGGATTCTTTTGCGTGCGACACCCGCATTCTTCGGCAGGCAAACTTTGACTCGATAACCGCGTGACGCGCCGATCATCGCATACGCAATACCCGTATTGCCGCTCGTGGCGTCGAGAATCGTCATTCCGGGTCTGAGCCGCCCGGTTCGTTCGCCTTCGAGAATCATCGAGAGCGCGGCTCGATCTTTTACCGAGCCGCCGGGATTGAGATGTTCCGCTTTCGCAAAAACCTGAACTCCTCGTTCGAGTGCTGCATCGAGCAAGCGCAGACGCAGTAACGGCGTGTTGCCGATGTGTGCTTCGACCGTGCCGGGTGCAACGCCAACACCGAGGTCTTCCAAAACGTCCAAATGCATAAACACTCCAAAAAGAAAACCGGTCGCCACTTTCGAAAAGTGCGACCGGTTTCGCCGTAAAATTGCTGGTCAGTTGAGAGTTAAGTACTCATCCTGCCTGCACACGGCCTCGCGGTCGCGCTGCAATAGCAGCACTGACAACAGAGACAACATGCGCAAGCCTTCAACATGACTCGAAAACTATAGGCGCGCGACAATTTGCTGTCAAGCAATGACACTGATAGGCTGTGGCGCATGTCTGACTGGCCATCACTACCACTCGAAGAATGGAAAGATACGTGTGCCACGCTGCACATGTGGACGCAGGTAGTGGGCAAAGTACGCATGGCCCAAACGCCGCTCGTCAATCATTACTGGAACGTGCCGCTCTACGTCTCAGCGCGCGGGTTGACGACGACGGCGATGCCGCACGGCGAGAGGTTCTTCGAAATGGAGTTTGACTTCATCGAACACAATCTCGAGATCACGTCCAGCGATGGCGCGGCTGCGACAGTCGCCCTCGCACCGAAATCAGTGGCGACGTTTTATCACGAGACGATGGATGCGCTGCGTGGACTCGGATTGGAAGTTCAGATCTGGAAAATGCCGGTTGAAATACCCGATCCGATCCCTTTCGATCAGGATGAGCAACATGCCGCTTACGATCGTGAGTACGTGAACAGGTGCTGGCGCGTGCTTCGTTCGTCAGAACGCGTGCTGCAGGAGTTTCGCTCGCGTTTCATCGGGAAGTGTAGTCCTGTCCACTTCTTCTGGGGCAGCTTCGATCTCGCGGTGACGCGCTTCTCAGGAAGGCCCGCGCCGCCCCGGCCTGATGCCGATCCGATCACGCGCGAAGCATACTCGCATGAAGTTATCAGTCATGGCTGGTGGCCGGGCCAGGGACCACTCGGGAAGGCTGCGTTCTACTCCTACACCGCGCCCGCACCCGAAGGGTTGAGCGCAGCGCCACTACGGCCCGAGCAGGCGTTCTACAGCAATGATCTGAGTGAGTTTTTGTTGTTGTACGACGACGTGCGGACCGCCGCAGATCCCGACGCAGCGCTGATGGACTTTCTCCAGAGCACGTACGAAGCCGGGGCGAACCTCGCCAACTGGGACCGCGCTTCTTTAGAAAGAACTTAGCCGCGGATTCACGCGGATTAACGCAGATCAGCGTTTTTCCGCGAAAATCCGCGGCTAAAGATTAGAATTTAAATCGCAGCCCTAACTGGATCTGCCGCTCGCCAAGGAACGTTCGTGGTCCACCAAACGGCGTCGACACCGCCGGGTTCGTCAACACCAACGCCGACGAACTCGTGATGCCATAGCGCCCGGTGTTCACCGTCGCGATATTCGATCGATTGAACAGGTTGAACGCCTCCGCGAGGATACTCACACTGTAGTTCTCCCCAAACCGGAACGCCTTCGCCACCCTCGTATCGAAAACATAAATACTCGGCGTCGTGAAGCCATTGCGCTCCGTCCCCGGCACGCGATCCGTGCTCGGATTACTATCGCGATTAGCATCGCCCGCGATCAACGCCGAGTACGCAAATCCCGATTGCAGCGTGATGATTCCGGAGAACGTCCAATTGCTCAACACCTGCCGCGCAAACGCATTGTCCTGCTGCACGGTCCCAATCTCGTAAACCGGACTGAACACGAAACGATGCCGGATGTCGAGATCGCTGCGGCCCCAATCCGCATTGATGTCGAGGTTGTTTTGCAACCCCTTCGCGTCGTCGGCGCCGACAACCACCATCGTCTGGTCCGGTCGATTGTCCTTGGTGTCTGACAACGTGTAGGCGGCGATGAACTGAAACCCGCGTGTGAAGCGGCGCTTCAGTTCCATGGCGAGCGCGTTGTAGCGCGAATCCGCGGTGCTCTCAAACAAATTGATACGCGCAAATCCCGGAATCGGCCGCGCTGCCGGATGGCGCAGCACCGTGAACGTTTGGCCCGCAGGATCGGTGACTGTTGTCGGCACGGGCGGCGCGAGATTGATGTCGCGCGTGCGGCTGAGATGCACGCCGCGGAAGTAAAGATAATTGACTGACAAACTCGTGTTCGCAAACAGCTCGCGCTCGACGCCGAGACGCGCCTGCTGCACGTAAGGCTGCGCGTAGTCTCTCGCGAACAGGTACAGACTCGGATTCACGCCTCCAAGCGAAGGCGGCGCGCTGAAGATGTTTGGATAAACGGGACAGGGATTCGGCACGAGCGTGCAATTCAAACTCACGCCTGTCACCTGAATGCCGTTTTGCGAATGCGCGGTGCCGAGCATGATCGCCGGCGTGCGGCCGAAGAAAATTCCGTAACCGCCGCGCACCACCGTCTTCTCGTCAAAGCCGTAACTGAAACCGAAACGTGGACCGAAGTTGTTGCGATCGCGCACGGGAGTCGTCGTGCTCAAACCAACCGCCGCGAGGGCAACACTCGGATTGTTCACGGCCGGATCAGCCATGTCCTGCAAGTCGTAGCGCAGGCCGAGATTCAGCGTGAACTTCGGAGTGACGCGCCAGTCGTCCTGCACGAAGAACCCATACTCGTTGAGGTCGGGATTCGTGGTCCCTCCTGAAGTTCCCTCGCCGGGAAAGTTTTGAGTGAACGCAGCCGGCGTGTTTGACGCAAACAACGCGTAGGAGTTGAAAGTGAATTGGCCGCTGAACAGGCCCGGGAAGAAATTGAAGACGCGATCAAAATTCAGGTCCGCGCCGAATTTCAGGCTGTGATTGCCGCGCGTGTAGCTGACGACGTCGATAAATTGCGCGCGCTTGATCGTCGTTTCACGCGGGCTGAAATTGTTTCGCCCCAACTGTAAAAAGCCGCCGCCTGTTTGAATGCGCGCTTCAGTGTCGTCGCTATTCGCTTCGCCGGGCTCACGGTCGCGTCCAAACTGGAAGCGAAAGTCGTTGATCAGCACAGGCGTCAGGGTAGAGATCAATGAACCGGAAAAAGTCGTCGTCTTCGCGACACTGTTACCGGAGTGTTCTTCAACGCTGAGCGGACCGCCGTTTTCGTTGTTGTTGCCGGTGAAGTTCTGCTGGTTGAACCGCAGCACGAGCTGGTTTGCGCTGTTCAAACGGATGTCGGATTTCACCATGAACACGTCCTGGTCGCGGCCGATCTGGTAAGTGTCCATGAACGGCAGCAGCAGGTTTTGGATGTTCGCAGGCTGCGCGAAGAAGTTTGGCGCGTCGACGACGTTGGGAATGTTGGAGCGCTGGCCGTCGTAAGCGAAGAAGAAGAACGCGCGGTCGCGTTTGATTGGACCACCGACCGTGGCGCCGAATTGATTGATCTGCGACTTCGGACGCTTCGCGTTGCGTGCGGTCAGGATCGGGGTGTTTGAGTTCAACGCTTCATCGCGGAAGAATTCAAACGCGCTGCCGTGCCACTGGTTTGTTCCGGACTTCGTCACGACGTTGATCACGGCGCCGCCTGCGCGGCCAAACTCAGCCGAGAACCCGTTTTGATTTACCTGAAACTCCTGCACCGATTCTTCTGAGAACTGGTACGGCGGGCGTGTGCCGGTGCGGCCGAACGATTGTCCGAAGAAGGTGTTGTTGTTGTCGGCGCCGTCAACTTGAAGACTGTTCAGCGTTCCTTTCTGTCCGCCCACTGCGAGGTCGCCCTGGCGTGTCGGATCACGAATGACGCCCGGCGTGAGTGTGGCGAAGTCGAGGAAGTTACGGCCGTTGACCGGCAGGTTTTGGATCGCGCGTTCGTTGACGACTGAAGAGACAGAGGTGCGAGTCGTTTCCACCACCTGGCCTTCGGCAGAAACGTCGACCATCGTCACGGTCGCGTTACCTACTGCCAATTGAATGTCGAGCGGAGTTTGGCCGCCGACGTTCACGATGACGTTTGTGTAAGTCGCCGGGAGAAATCCCTGCGCGCCGCTCGTTTCGACTTTGTAAGCGCCGGGCGGAAGAAAAACGAGTCGATAGACGCCTTCGTCGTTTGTCTGTGCGCTCTTTTGCAGGCCGTTGGCGAGATTCGTGGCCGTGACGGTGACGTTTGCAACGGAGGCCGCGTTCGGATCGGTGACGCGGCCTTCGATGTTTCCCGTGTTTGCTTGTGATTGAGCTAAAACGATAAGCGAGGCAGATAGAACGATAGCAAGGAGCAGGGGGATTCTGAACAGCATGATTCCTTCTTTCCGGGAATTTTTGTAGGAGTGGCCCTCCGTGGCCACCCCTCGATGGAGTTCCGAGAAGGGGTGGCCACGGAGGGCCACCCCTACAACTATGAATTCAGCGGACGCCACAGTGCCGCCAGTCGTTTCCCACTAGCAGTTTGCAGCAGGCTCATTACGCCCATGTAACCAAAACCGAAGAAGAACAAGAGCAGAAAAGGTATGGTGCCCCACATGTGCAGACGCGCGGAGTAGGCGATCGCCAGTAAGAAATAGACGGCGAAACTCAACTCGAGCAGCGGCAACAGACCGCGCTTGCGTTTGTACTTCTTGCGTTTCCACGTGGCGTCCGTCATTTCTTCGACACGATATTTCGGCGTACGCACAAATTCCGACTGCACACCGATCAAAGCTTCCAGCACGGCGCGCGCATTTGAAAACGCGAGGCCGATGCCGAGGCCCATCACGAGCGGCAAGTGCAACAGTCGCGGCGCGCGCTTCTCGTCGAGATACCAAACCGCCGAACCGTAAAACAGGACCACCGAGATCGAGGAGAAGAACAAGAGCGGCAGGTCCAAAATCATCAGGTGGTAAAACGGCTGGTTATAACGCACGAGCAAAAGCGGAAACTGCAAAAAGCTCGCGACGATCATCAGCGGATAACTGATGTTTCCCGTCAGGCGGAAGAACATTTCCAGCTTCACGCGAAACGGAAGCGGCGCGAGCCAGATGCGCGGGTAAAGTTTCAACCCGACCTGCATCACGCCCTTGGCCCAACGTCGCTGCTGCGCCTTGAACGCGTTGATCTCGACCGGAATTTCCGCGGGCGCTTCTTCGTCGAGCAGGTAGACAAACTTCCAACCCATCAACTGCGCGCGGAAACTCAGGTCAGTATCTTCTGTAAGCGTGTCGTGCTGCCAGCCGCCGCTCATCTCGATGGCTTCACGTCGCCAGATTCCGGCGGTACCGTTGAAGTTGAAAAATCCGCCTGTGCGATTGCGCGTGGTTTGTTCGACGACGAAATGGCCGTCGAGCATGATCGTTTGCAAACGCGTCAGCAGATTGTAGTTGCCGTTGATGTGC
>JBKPPH010000402.1:0-2895 GCA_046733535.1 Acidobacteriota bacterium | reverse complement strand
GGGATCCAAATAAAGCTGAAGCGAATCTCGCCAAGCATGAGATCTCATTCGAAGAGGCGTTGACAGTTTTTGCTATCCGTTGGCCCGAATCTTACCGGACGAGGAACACTCAGTCGGACGCGAACGTGCGCAAAGCCGCCCGCGAGTTACTCAGCCGCCACCCACCTAGGTAACTCGAAACACTGCGAACTACGACCCCATCGTGGGGTCGGAGAATGAAGGCGGCAGATCCAATCATGTTGGACCTGCCGCCTTTCATTTGCCACCACCTTGTGACCGTCCCGTTGACGATATCACTTCGACGGAACAGGAACATCTGTCTCGGCTCCAAATACGGCGTGTATGTATTGCCCATCAGAGCTTCTCACGATCCACCATTCACTGCTCCATGGGCGGTAGATCGCAAGATCAACTTTCCCGTCGCCATCATAGTCTTGTGGCACTGGCCGGTCGCCCCACGTGCCCCAGCTAGCGGAAAGGTCAACGCCGCTCGCGCTCTGTTTGATCAACCAGGCACCGTCTCGCCAAACCGCGACATCGGCCTTGCCGTCGCCGTCGTAGTCGGCGGGCAGATGGTAGTCATTGGGCGTGCCCCACTGCACGGTGCGCATCGGATTCGTAAATATACTCCAAACTGAACTCGCGTAGGTCCACACCGCAGGATCCGTTTTGCGATCGCCGTCGTAGTCGGCAGCAACTTGCAAGTCAGTTGTGCCTCCACCCGCACGACTGCTCTCGGCCCCGGTCATATATCCCTTGATGAACCAGGTGCCGGTCGCCGGATGAAACGTCGCTAAGTCGGCCTTGCCATCGCCGTCAAAATCACCCGGCACAGGCATGTCGCCATCGACTCCCCATTGGACCACCCTTGTTTGACCCGTCAGACTGTTGGTGACGAACCATTCGCCGGTTTCTCGACGCCAGACCGCCATGTCTGTTCGGCCGTCGCCGTCGTAGTCATAAGGCAGTGGCCGATCGCCGTATCTGCCAAGCTGTCTGCTAAAACTGATCCCCGTTGAAGTATTAACGACAAACCAGTCGGCGCCGGTGGAATTCGGCCGGAACACAGCGATGTCGGCTTTGCCATCCGTGTCATACAAAAGTCCAGCGTCGGATCTCGTTATCGTCGGCACACATGGGAAACTGCAGGCCGGAGGGAAACTACCGAAATCAAAATCCGAGTTCCAGTTGATCGTGATGATCTTCCCGGCCCACAAGTTCCAAAACCGAAACGGATCGAGGTGATACATGTCCACCATGCCCTGCAAGAATTTTTCTTTTCGCAGGACGACCGTATCACCGCTGCAGTTGCTGCGGTGAAGACGCATGCTGACCGGCCCTCGATTAGAGTCATGGGTCCAGATGGTTTGGCCTCTGCCGTTGCAGAAGCTGAAGGCTGTTAACTCTTTTTTCCAATTGACGCTGGAAGTAAGGACGATCTCGATGTCGTCCGGCCCGAGACTGAGCCGGCCGCCCGACTCAACTTTTATCGTAATCGTGTCTTCTTTCATGAAGACGGCGTAAGTTTGAGGAAGGCTTCCCCCGTTAACGAATCTCCAATCGATTAGGGGATAACGCAGGCCGGGCGGAAACAGGTTACATGAACTGCCGCACTGCGCCCACACACCTGCTGCAAGCCCTAAAACCAAACATATTGCTGTGATTATTCTCTTCATAACTAAATCCTCCACGTTATAGTGGCGATGTTGAAGAAAAGATCACTTATGATCCGGGAGGCTTTTCAGCGACACTGCCTTGAACGACAAATTCAGATAAGAATTGACATAGCGGTTTTCATTCTATGGCGGGAAATGAGTTCGATATCATCGTCATCGGCTCAGGCATCGGCGCTTTGACATTCGCCAGCTTGATGGCCCAGATGAAAAGCAAGCGCGTGCTCGTATTGGAGCGTCATTTCAAACTCGGCGGCTTCACGCACACGTTCTCCCGACCCGACGACTATACATGGGATGTTGGCCTACATTATGTAGGACAAATGGACCGCGGCTCCCTTGCCCGTAGTCTGATGGACTCTGCCACACAGGGTAATGTCGATTGGATCAAAATGCCCTCACCTTTTGACAAGTTCGTTTATCCGGATTTCACATTCGAAGTGCCGGATGACAAAGATGAGTACCAACATGTGCTAATCGATCGTTTTCCCAAAGAAAGCGATGCGATTAGGCGGTATTTCAAAGACGTTACCAGGATCAACAGATGGGTCATTCGGCGAATTATTTCGCAATGTTTCCCGGAGTCTGTTGGTCGACTTCTGCGCTATACACTTGCGCCTGATTCGCTGAAGTTCTGCACTACCGGTGACTATCTTGACCGCAATTTTCATAACCAGGAACTGAAGTCGATATTAGCGTCGCAGTGGGCGGCTTACGGGTTACCGCCTAACCAGAGCGCGTTCGCTATTCACGCCAGTATTGTTGCGCACTATTTCGGCGGCGCCTTTTATCCTGTGGGTGGAAGCGCCCGACTGTCCGCCACGATCGTTCCGATTATTAATGCTGCGGGCGGGCAATGCCTCGTCAACCACCGCGTTCGAGAGGTCATCATTCGCCACGGTACAGCGATAGGTGTAAAGGTTGATATAAAACGGGGTTCGAGTATTACACAAGCCGAATACTTCGCGCCCCAAATCGTATCGGGCGCAGGTGCTCATACTACCTACTGTCGTCTCATTCCGGCTTCAGTGAAAAATCCTCTAGGGGACGAGATGAAGACCATGTCGAAGGCAAGCAGTCTTGTGACTCTATATCTTGGCTTGAAAGAAAGTCCCACGCGTTTTGGGTTTCACGGTGAGAACCATTGGATATTTGCAGGCAACGATCATGATGCGTTATTCGATCGGCGCAACGAACTGCTACACGGGAATCCGATCGGTTG
>JBKPPH010000401.1:0-15968 GCA_046733535.1 Acidobacteriota bacterium | reverse complement strand
CGCGTGATCCCAAACGGTCGCGATCCTGAACACTTCAAACCAGCAGCGAAGGAACAGTTTGTCCTGTCAGCGGGCCGTTTGTGGGACGCGGCCAAAAACATCGATCGGCTGGCGGAGATTGCGCCGGAATTACCGTGGCCGGTGTTTGTCGCCGGCGATTTTCAGCATCCGCAGCAACCGATGCAAAACAACTCCGCTGCGAGGAGCTGCAAGTGGTTGGGCCAACTCTCCGAATCGGAGCTGCGATCGTGGTTTGCGGCGGCGCCCGTGTATGCGCTTCCGGCGCTTTATGAGCCGTTCGGTTACACGCCTCTGGAGGCAGCGCTGTCCGGTTGCGCGCTCGTGTTGGGCGACATCGACTCGCTACGTGAAATCTGGCGCGATGCGGCCGCCTTCGTGAACCCAAACGATAGCGCAGAGTTGAAGACTGCGTTGCTGAAGTTAATAAAAGATGACCAGCACCGCCACGACATGGCCCAGCGTGCACGCGAACGAGCACACGAATTTACGAGTGCCCGCATGGCGCAAAACTATTTTGCAGCGTATTCCGAGCTGGTTACTCACGCGGAGGAGAAGTTCGCCCAATGCGCATAGTGCTCTTTTATCAATCGCTCATTTCCGATTGGAACCACGGGAACGCGCATTTCCTTCGCGGCATTGCGTCTGAACTCCTGGCGCGAGGTCATGAAGTTGAGATCTACGAACCTCGCAATTCGTGGAGTGTTGAAAACCTGATCGCGGAGTACGGGGAGCGGCCGTTAGTTGAGTTTCAAAAAGCGTATCCGCATCTCTCCAGCCGTCGCTACGATCTCGAGCAACTGGATCTCGATGATGCGCTCGACGGCGCAGACCTCGTGATCGTGCATGAATGGAACGAGACTGAGTTAATCGAACGCATCGGTGAGCATCGCCGCGTCGCAGGCGACTTTCTGCTGCTCTTTCACGACACGCACCATCGTGTCGCCGGTCACCAGAGTCTTCCGTTCAGCTTGCGAGACTACGACGGCGTGCTTGCTTACGGGCAGGTCCTCACCGACAGGTACTTGCGCAACGGATGGACGACGCGGGCATGGACGTGGCACGAGGCTGCTGACGTGCGCGTGTTTCATCCGCATCCGGAAATCTCACGCACGCTGGATCTCGTGTGGATCGGTAATTGGGGTGACGACGAACGTTCCGCCGAGTTGCAGGAGTTTCTGATTGGACCCGTCGCGGATCTGCGGCTGAAGGCGGAAGTGTATGGCGTTCGCTATCCGGACCATGCAATCGAGGCGCTCACGCGCGCAGGCATTCGCTATCGCGGTTGGCTGCCAAACTACAAAGTGCCGGAAGTCTTCGCGAGCGCGCGCGTGACGTTACACATCCCTCGCCGTCCATACGTGCAAGACCTTCCGGGCATTCCGACGATTCGTCCCTTCGAAGCTTTGGCGTGCGGCATTCCGCTCATCTGTTCACCGTGGAATGACGCGGAAAACTTATTCACACGTGGTCGTGATTATCTCGTCGCTCAGGATGGAAACGAGATGAAACAACTCCTGCGCAAAGTCCTGAGCGAGTCGTCAGTCGGCGAGGAGTTGGCGTCAAACGGCCTCGCGACGATCAAACAAAGACACACGTGCGCGCATCGCGTTGAAGAGTTGCTCGGGATCTACGCAGAACTCAAGAAGAAAACTACGCCGCAGATGAATGCGGATAAACGCAGATCAGCGTTAATCGGCGTAAATCCGCGGCTAGAATTCGCGGAGCAAGCTAAATGAACATCGCATTCTTTGGCTCCAGCCTCGTGTCGGCCTACTGGAACGGCGCCGCCACTTATTACCGCGGCATCATTCGTGCGCTGCACGGGCTGGGCCACCACGTCACGTTCTACGAACCCGACGCTTACGATCGACAGAAACATCGCGACATACCCGATCCCGATTGGGCGCGTGTCGTCGTCTACCCGGCCGACACCGAATACGACGTTTTGGACGCAGTGGAACGCGCATGCGGCGCCGACATGCTCGTGAAAACCAGCGGTGTCGGTGTCTACGATCGACTGCTCGAAGCAGCAATTCTCCATGCCAAAGCTCCGGGCTCGCTCGCAGTCTTCTGGGATGTCGATGCGCCGGTCACTCTCGATCGCGTCAAAGCCGACGCTTCGGATCCGTTCAAAGATTTGATACCGCTTTACGATCTGATTCTCACGTACGGCGGTGGCGAACCCGTCGTGAAGGGTTATGAGTCGTTGGGCGCGCGCCGTTGTGTGCCGGTATACAACGCGCTCGATCCGGATACACATCATCCGGTTCCAGCGGAAGATCGATTCGCGTGCGATCTCGGTTTGCTGGCGAATCGTTTGCCGGATCGCGAGGCGCGCATCGACCAGTTCTTCTTTGAAGCAGCGCGAAAACTTCCTGAGTATCGCTTCATGCTTGGCGGCAGCGGCTGGGCCGACAAGTCGTTGCCTGCAAACGTGAACTACGTCGGTCATGTTTACACGCGCGATCACAATGCTTTCAACTGTTCGTCGCGCGCCGTTCTCAACGTGAATCGCGACAGCATGGCGAGCTATGGCTTTTCACCTCCCACTCGGATTTTCGAAGCGGCGGGGTCGGGCGCGTGCTTGATCACCGATGCGTGGGAAGGGATTGAGACGTTTCTGACGCCCGGTCGCGAAGTGCTCGTGGCGCGTGACGCTGACGATGTGGTCCAACACCTACAGTCGCTGGACGAGGAGAAGGCAAAGCAGATTGGCGAAGCCGCACGGCAACGCGTTTTGGCTGAGCACACTTACCAACATCGCGCGTTGCAGTTGCAGCGTTTGCTCGAGGACCACGTCAAACCGGCAGCCTATTTCGTCAGAGGGGCGGCCACAGAGGGCCGCCCCTACAAAGAACCAATGAAAGTATGACTAAACCTTTGGACATCGTGATTCTCGGTCTGTCCATTACCTCTTCGTGGGGCAACGGACACGCAACGACTTTTCGCGCGCTCGTTCGCGCTCTCAGCGCGCGCGGGCACAACGTCTGTTTTCTCGAGCGCGACATGCCGTGGTATGCGGAACATCGCGACCTGCCGAATCCGCCTTACGGACTGACGCAACTCTACAAATCACTCGCGGAGTTGAAAAAAAGATTCGTTCGCAAGGTGTCGAACGCAGACCTTTGTATCGTGGGTTCGTACGTTCCGGATGGCGTCGCGGTTGGTGAATGGGTGATGCGCACGTGTCGTGGTGTCAAAGCGTTTTACGACATCGATACTCCAGTGACGCTCGCGAAGCTCGCATCAGGCGATGCTGAGTATTTGAACAAGCGTTTGGTTCGCAGTTACGACCTTTACCTGTCATTCACCGGTGGTCCAGTGCTCAGGAAGATCGAACGCGAACTCGGATCGCCGATGGCCCGCACGTTGTACTGCTCGATGGATCCCAAGGTTTATTTTCCGGAAGAGCGAAAGCCGAAATGGGACCTCGGTTACATGGGCACGTACAGCGTCGATCGCCAACCCTCGCTCGACGAGTTGCTGATCGCGCCGGCAAGACGTTCGCGCGAACTGAAGGCGGTCGTTGCCGGTTCAATGTATCCGAGTGAAGTGTCGTGGCCTGACAACGTCGAAAGAATCGAACACCTTGCGCCCGCCGCGCATCGTCGTTTCTACAATTCACAACGGTTCACACTGAATCTCACGCGCGCTGACATGCGCACGGCAGGTTTTTCGCCGAGCGTCCGGCTCTTTGAGGCCGCTGCGTGCGGCACTGCGATCATCAGCGACGATTGGCCCGGCCTCGAAACATTTTTCGAATTCGACAAAGAGATCCTGACGGCGTCGTCTACCAATCAGGTGTTGGCTTACCTCAAGGAGATCGACGATGACGAGCGACGCGCGATTGGCGAGCGCGCACGAATGCGCGTCCTCGCCAGTCATACATCGGAACAAAGGGCGATAGAGCTCGAGGGCTACGTTGCCGAAGTGATGCAAACCGCGACGGCAACGCCGCTCAGCACTCAACCCGCTGGAGCAATCGCGTGACGACGTTTCTTCTCATCAGGCACGCATCGTGCGACGGGTTAGGCCGGACATTGTGGGGCCGCACGCCACGTGTCTGTCTGAATGAAACAGGAAGGACAGAAGCGCAGCGACTTGCCGAACGACTTCGCGGGATCACGCTCCACGCAATCTACAGCAGTCCACTTGAACGAGCGCTGGAGACCGCGGAAACGATCGCGCGCAGTATGAAACTCGAGGTCAACCAGAATTCCGCATTCGATGAAGTCGATTTTGGAGATTGGACCGGCAAGTCCTTCGAAATGCTCTCCGGCGATGAACGTTGGCGACGTTTCAATAGCGATCGCAGCACGACCAGAATTCCGGGTGGCGAGTCTTTCGTGGAAGTGCAGACACGGATTGTCGCTGATTTAGAACGGATTTCAGCACAACGGAAGCATGAGCGAGTCGCGATCGTCTCGCACGCAGATGTGATCAAAGCCGCGGTCGGTTATTTCACAGTGACTCCGATCGACCTGCTGCAACGCATCGAGATTTCGCCGTGTTCAGTCAGCATCGTGGCGATCGAAAACGGCGCCGTTCGTTTGCTGACAATAAACAACACGGGCGCGCTGTCCGATCTGTTGTGATTCTTGTGCCTTTTTGTGGCCTATGAAGATAGTTTTCTTCGGTCTAACAATCAGTTCGTCGTGGGGCAACGGCCACGCAACCTTGCTGCGCGGCCTCTTCAAAGCATTGGCAGCCCGCGGCCATCGCATCGCCTTCTTTGAACGTGACGTGCCCTACTACGCTGCTCATCGCGATCTGATCGACTTACCCGGCGTTGAGCTTCATCTCTATCGCGAGTGGCACGTGATCAAAGCGATGGCTCGCGAAGTCGTCGCAGAGTCGGACGTCGCAGTAGTCACGTCATATTGTCCAGACGGCATCGACGCCACTGAGCTCGTCGTTTCATCCAACGTAAACCTGCGAGTGTTTTACGATCTCGACACTCCGGTCACACTCGAAGCGCTGCAAAACGGTGAGCAACTCGCCTACATCGGTCCTCACAACCTGGCCGGCTTCGATCTGGTGCTCAGTTACACCGGCGGCGCCGCACTGACTGCGCTTCAGGATCAACTCGGTGCTCGTCGTGTCGTTCCCCTGTTCGGCAGTGTTGACCCTGACGTGCATCATCCGGCGCCTGCGCTCGCGCGATACGCAGCGGATCTCTCGTACCTCGGAACCTATGCTTCCGATCGCCAATCGCTCGTCGATCGTTTGTTCATTCAAGTCGCGCATAAATTGCCGGAGCGAACCTTCATCATCGGCGGATCGAAGTATCCGATCGATTTTCCGTGGCAACAAAACATCTGGTACGTCCAGCACGTCGCGCCTTCGGCACACGCGGCGTTCTTCTGCTCTTCACCGTTGACGCTGAACGTCACGCGGGCTGCAATGGCGCGAATGGGCTACTGTCCATCGGGTCGCCTCTTCGAAGCAGCCGCGTGCGGCGTAGCGATCGTGTCCGACGAATGGGCCGGGCTGGAAACATTTTTTCAGCCTGGAGTCGAGATCATCGTCGCTCGAAACACCGAGGATGTAATCGCTGCGATGCAACTGTCAGAAGCTGAACTCACGAGCATCGCTAAAGCGGGCCGTCAACGCGTGCTCGAATCGCACACGGCGGCACATCGCGCTGAGGAACTGGAGAACGCTTTCAGTGCAGCTCGCGGAATGCCCGCGATCGAAAGTTTGTATCAACCGCAAATGGTTGCTGAGGTTTAGCGCTATGTGGGGAATCGTGCCGGCGGCGGGCATTGGCAGCCGCATTCAACCACTTGCGTTTTCGAAAGAGCTGTTGCCGGTCGGCAGCCGCATCGAGAACGGAAGCGAGCGCCCGCGCGCGGTCAGCGAGTATCTCGTCGAACGAATGATCAAGGGCGGGGCTACGAAGATCTGTTTCGTGGTCTCGCCCGGGAAGTCTGACATCTTTGAATACTTCGGCGGTGAGATTGGACCAACGAAGCTCTGCTACACCGTGCAGCCGAAACCCGCCGGATTGTGTGATGCGATCTTTCGTGCGGTGCCGTTTATCGATCCCGACGAGTTAGTGGTTATCGGTCTGCCAGACACGATCTGGTTTCCCGAAGATGGTTTTTGTGCACTGCGTGACGACCGGCTTTCGTTCCTCGTGTTCCCGGTGGAGAAACCGGAGTTCTTCGATGCGGTCGTCGCGGACGAACACGGACGCGTCGTGCGAATCGAAGTGAAACAAACGGATGCGAGTTCGTCGTGGGTTTGGGGAGCATTCAAGATGCCCGGGTCGATCCTGCACCAGCTTTACGCGTTGTGGCGCAAACGCGAGCGCCGCGACGAATACTTCGGGACGTTGGTGAATGCTTATCTGGCGGAAGGTGGCGAAGCGGTTTCAGTTGCGGCTGGAGAGGTGTATGTCGACGTCGGCACGCTGAACGGCTATCGCGAAGCGATGCGCGTCCTCGGCAAGCAGGACGACGAGCATATCGCCATACCTTTTGGACGTCGATTTAGTAGCGCTGGGATCGATCAGGCAGGATGAACATGAGCACGCTCGAAGAAGAAATGATGAGCACGGAAGAGATTCGCCGCCGCGTGGAAGAGTTGGGTCAGTGGTTTCATAACCTTGATCTCGCCGGGGTGAAGACGGCTCCCGATCATTTTCTCGGCGATTATCCGGCGACGAAATGGCAACGCTTCTCGAACGCCATCCCTGCCGATCTGAGTGGAAAATCTGTTCTCGACATCGGTTGCAACGGCGGCTTCTATTCAATCCAGATGAAGCAACGGGGCGCGGAACGCGTCGTGGCAATCGATACTGACGAAAAGTATTTGGATCAGGCTCGTTTCGCGGCAAAGGTGAGCGGGACCGAGATTGAATTTCGCAATCTCTCGGTGTATCGCGTCGGCGACCTTCATGAACGGTTCGATCTCGTTCTGTTTATGGGTGTTCTTTACCATTTACGACATCCGCTGCTCGCACTCGAGCTACTTCATGAACATGTCGTCGGGGATCTACTAGTCGCTCAATCAATGCTGCGTGGTTCCAAGGAAACTATGAACGTCCCGCCCGACTTCCCGTTCTGGGAAGACGAACTATTCGAAGATGAGAAGTTTCCACGTCTATATTTTGTCGAAAACAGGTTTGCAAACGACCCGACAAATTGGTGGATTCCGAATCGTGCTTGTTTTGAAGCGATGCTACGCAGTGCGGGCTTTAACATTTTGAGCCGGCCCGAAGACGAGGTCTTCATTTGCCGGTGCAATCCGGTGACTTACGCAAAAGAGCTACGGGAGATCACGCGATGATCGAAGCTGTGATGTTCTGGAATGAGCCAAACAATAAATCCCATTGGGATTTCGAGATCGATCCGGACTGGAGCAAGTTCGCCGCGATGGTGAAAATCGCCGCCGAGGCCGTCAAAGCAGAAAATCCGCGTCTGCTGAAAGTGTTGGGAGGCATCTCTCCGATCGATCCGTCGTTTATTCAGAACATGGAATCTAAGGGCGTGTTGAGTTGCCTTGACGTCGTGGCGTTGCACGGTTTTCCGCTTGACTGGAACCATTGGACCATCAACGAGTGGCCGGAGAAGATCCAGGAGATCCGCGACGTGACGGAACTGCCGATCTGGATCTCGGAGGTTGGCGCGTCAACTTTCGGCGCGGAAGAGATTCAGGAGTTTGGTTTGCGGCGTTCGGCTGAGTTGCTGATCGGGCGTGTGCCGCGCATCCACTGGTACAGCCTCTACGATCTGCCGCAGGCATGGCCTGCGACCACGCGTCATCGCGAAGCTGAAGGCTCCGCATACTATCGTCACTTCCACATGGGACTGCTGGATGAACACGGAAACCCCAAGCGCGCGTTGTGGCAGTTCGGCGACTACTCTCCCGCGCTTGGAGTCTGCCAGTGGTTCCATTTTGAGGACCACCGGCTCGAAGATGCGGTGAAGTGGTTGCAGCGTTTGGGAGTGAAATACCTGCGCACCGGGCTTAGCTGGTCCGACACGGAACGACCAAACTACGAGGCGTGGTTTGACCGGATGATGACGGCGCTCGAACCATTCGAGATGACGATTACGTTCTGTTTCACGCCGGAGTCGAAAGGCATCAACGCTCACCACACCAGCGCCCCACGAAATATCGAAGAGTACGCGGACTTCTGCACGGAGATGGTCCGCCGCTACGCTTAGCCAAAAATCCTGCCAATCCTGTCAAAACCAGCGGTAACACCAACACGAACGCAAAGTGTTCCCAGAATGCGGTGTACTGTCGCCAGTTACCGGTAATGAATGGAATTCCCAGTGTTACTCCGTAGTAAATGCCCAACGGAACAACGAACCGTTTGATCGAATTCGATCGCTCCATCAGCATGAACAGCAACAACAGAAATCCGAAATAGACGACGATTCCTTCCAGCCGGTGCACCTGATCTGGCGTTAGCCAACTGACTCTCAACGGATGAAGCGCAATCCAAATGCGCGTTGTGTTCGCAATCAGCGTTGACACGTAAGCCAGCAAAGCAGCGGCCGGAATGAATCGCCAGCTACCGCCTTGCAATCGATCGCGCCACAGACGCACGAAGCAAAGCATAACGAACGACGTGATTAGAAAATTTACTCCCGCACATGGCGCAGCGATCACAAACGTGTGATCGCTGCTCATGTAACCGGCCAACGATTCAAACTCAAACGACTTGCCGCTTAACAAACTCACCAGCGCAGTCGTCGGAGCAAGAATCCAGCGCAACTTATCGGGAGTCGCGGTCGAGTAGTAAAACTTTAGCGCCAGAGCGCACAGTAGCACCGTGATTAACTGTGCGCTCCAGATCGTTCTGCGACTCATAACGACCACCGTTTCCTTCGCAGCACCATGATCGTCGCCAACAGCAATGAGCCTATCATTAACCAAACCAGTTCAGGTTCACTGCCGACCTCAGCACCACTGCCGACCGCCATGTCGCTCACGTGTAACGGAAGCGGATTCGCCTGGTTCACGTCCTGTGCGTTTCCACTCGGATTAGTTACTACTTCACGCACCGCGATAAACGACGTGTACCGAGTCAACAAGTTGTACTGCAAACCCAGCTTGGTGATCTCGCTGACGTTCTCTTCCTCTGAAGAACCGTAGTCAGACAATTCGGCAATTCGTGACCGCGCCCACAGGTAACGCAACGCGCGATTGCCTTCATCCGGCTGGGTACCGGCGACGTCGAAACGGCTTACGAAATCGCCCTGGCCCGTCTTACCCGTAAGCTCGATCGTTCCCGCAACTGGTCCGCGCCATTTGCCGAACAGAATGATCGGCCGTTGCGAAAACAGATCCGGAAACACGACCGGGTTTACGTCGTACGTATTGAAACCTATCGAATGAAGGTGAATGTCAGTCAACACCGGCGTCTGAATGTACTCGCGAAACTTCGCCGCGACATTCTCGGCTTCGGCTTCGTCCGTAACGATGAACGGCTCACCCATGCCGGCCTTCGCGACGCCTTCAATCAAATAGCGATTGACTGACGAGCCGATGCCAAACGCGAACACGTTGCACTGATTCAGATTGGCGCGTATGTGATCGAAAACTCCTCGCTCGCCGGAAATATAACCGTCTGTAACCAGCACGACGCTGCGCGAGATCCCTTGCGCTCGCGGCAGGCTCATCGCTTGTTGTATGGCCGGCAACAGTTCCGTGCCGCCGCCTCCACGTTGCTGTTCCAGCAGACCGATCGCCCTGCCGATGTTCTGCTGATTCGCTTGTAATGATTGCGGCGAGAGTACGTTTGCATCACCGGCAAACAGAACGACATTGAAGAGGTCCGTCGGGCGCAGATTTCCAATCAGGTCCTTCAACAGCCGCTTCGACGTGTTCAAAGGAAATCCGTCCATCGAGCCTGACACGTCGACGACGAAGATATATTCACGCGGCGGTATGTCGGCAGCTTCGACGCGCTTCGGTGGTTGGGCCATGTAGAGAAAGAAGTTTTCCTGTTCGCCTTGGAAGAGCAGCAAACCGGACGTGATTTGGTCTCCTCCCAAACGATAGCGCAGTACAAAGTCGCGATTGCCATGGAATGGATCGGAATCGTCAAGGCTCAACTGCACGTTCCCGTTATTCCACCACTTTGGAAACACCTGGTGTGAGGGACACGACAAATCATAAATCGGCACGCCGGCAAAGATTTTGGCGGAAAGGTGAAGGGCGCTGGCCGGCTTTTGTCCCTGGTGTTGATAAGGAGTCTGGACGAAGCCGTCTTGCTTTTGATTTGGATTTTCTGGTGAGGCGTAACGTGGTCCAACGACTGTCGGAAACACGACTTCATACACACTGTCTGTTGGCACAAGGAGTTCGGTGTAACGGAGTTCGATCTCCACCTGCTCCTGCGGCATGATGTTGGCCAAACTCATGGAAAACACGTTTGGCCGTTGCTGCTCCAGCAGCGACGCACTCTTCCCTTCTTCTTTGGCGCGTTCAAACTCCTGCTTGGCCTGTTCGCGTTCTTTGATTTTGGCGACGATGATCTCGTTCCCGATCTGCATGCGCATGCTGTACACGGCCGCACGCGTCGAAGCCGGGAAGACGTAGGAAGCATTGATGGGACGAGAACCTTCGTTACGATAGACCTGCCGAACTTTCACATCGGCAATTACACCTGCAACTGATATTTCGACCTGTGTGTCTTTGAGTGGTAGTTGATCGACGCTTGGGTCGCCTTTGACAACGAAATATGGCGCCAGCGTCTTGTCTTCCGGACTCTGAGTCTGAGCACGGCCGGAACTGAAAGTGGCTGCAACCGCCAGCAAAGCAAAACACAGGTTCCGCAAATTGACTCGCATAATTTCCTCCGCCCTAAGGGGCGACTAAACGTATTGAGGCCATTGGGGCCTCGTCTTAAAGCGCGGAGATCGTATGAGAGGACGGGTTTTCGGCTAACGTTACAGACCACAGATTAGCGGCGTACCGACCACAGTCGGCGGCGAAGAAGCCACCGTTTTCCGCGGTGGGGGTCTCACGTGAGGTAATAAATTCTCGGCGACAGCTTTCTTCCTGTGGTAGAGTTGGCGGCGTCCAACTTACTGCAACGATTCACGCGAAAATGCGTGTTTCGAAACCCCTAATCAACCATTAAGCCCGCTCGCGAAATGATTTCGCCTCTATTCTCATTACATTTGAGATTAAACCCACAAGGAACCAGTATCCATGAAACAAAGATCCCCCAAATCTTCGCTCCAGAACCGTAAAAGATTGATCGTCCTGACGCTGATTTCGGTTTTTGTTGTCACGTCGATGATGGGAAACCGCAGTTTCGCCGTGCAGACGAGCGAAGCGGATTTGCTCAAGAAAGCCAATACCGCAATTATCGAAGCGCAAGGCGCTTTTAATAGGGCCAGAGATAAAGCGTTCGCCGCGCAAGCGCGTTTAGCCGAGCTGCAGGAGTTCACGAACTTCGCGGAGCCTGACAT
The DNA here is from genome assembly GCA_046733535.1 of Acidobacteriota bacterium. Classification (GTDB taxonomy): domain Bacteria; phylum Acidobacteriota; class Blastocatellia; order Pyrinomonadales; family Pyrinomonadaceae; genus PSRF01. The sequence continues at coordinate 4,509 of JBKPPH010000401.1, read as the reverse complement.
CAATTCAATCACTAACCTGCGCAGGCTCACTGATACGGTTGGGGCAATGGTCAACCCGGGCCCGCCCATGAAGACTTTACAGACGCAACTGTCCGAAGCGCAGTCGGACCTGTCAACCGCATTGAACAAGCTAACTGCCGCGAAGACTGCCTTGGATGGCGCGACCAGCACTGCCGCTATCGAGGCGGCGAAGACTGCGGTTCAGACAAACATCGATGGGATCAAGCCAAAGGTCGACAACCCCGCATTGAATGGTTTGACGGCAGACCTCAATAACGCCCTCAGTAGCGTGTACCCGGCGGTCATCGCGCTCGCAACCAAGGCCGATCAACGGTTGACCCCATTCGAGCAGACAGTGGCCGACCCTGCACAGCTATTCGATTCGTTTCGAACAAAGTTCGCGGAGATTCCGGCAACGATTCAGTTCGATTTGGACTTGAAACAGAGTTGGAAGGACCTTTCGGCGCAGTTAGCAAAGGTCGCCGGCAACCACGCCACCGAGGGCCCGAAAGTCGATCAAGCGGTCTCCACGCTGGACCGTTCGGTCGTGGCAGTCGTCGGCAAGCTGAACTCGCACCTCCAGGTTTTGTCCAAGGGGGCGCAGGACCAGAAGGCGGCGTTGGAAGCGGACATGGCGGTCTTCAAGATCAAACCCGCCGCTCATGAGAATCAAGCTATTCAGAGCATTCAGGTAGGTCAAACAGTCGTCGATGAGTTGAGCAAGATTAATCAAATCGTAGACGCCTTCAGTGCCACGGCGAAATCGGGAGCTGTCACCGGCTTCAGTGAATCGGATACTCAAAAGGCGCAAGCCGAGTTGGTCAACAACATCGACAACCTCCGGTCGCAGGCTACGACCTATCACGATCTCCTCGCGGGCGATGCCTCACTCTGGGTCACTGAAAAGATCCGGCTCTACTACTTCACCGACATTCCGCGTCTCGTACAAACGCTTAACCCGCTGGCGAAATTAAAAGGAGGAAATGCCGCGGCACGCGATGCCCAACAAAATCGTTTGACTGAACTGCGGGCCGCGGAGGACGCGCAAAGCGCAGCAAACGGCGCGGTGTTGAGTCTTAAGAAGAAAGTGTCTTCCATTCGGCAGGAATTACAAGCGGCCAATGACGAATTGTTTGCCAAAAGACTGATCGCGCAGGAAACATCGCGGAGAGATGCGGAGCTGAATCGGCGCCCCACTGGTAGTGTCTCCGAAGAAGAAAAGAAACGTTCGGAGGAAAAGAAAAAGAAAGCGGAAGAAGACCGCGTCGAAGCACAAGCCCGCGCTGACAAATTGAACGATGACAAGAATGGCCTGGCCGCTCAATTAAAAGAAGCGGAGGCACAACTCGAAATCGCTCAAGCCGTTTTCGAACGGGCCAGCAGCGCGACCATTCGTGCTGCGCAGGTTGAGTCGGCGGCCTTTGCCGACGCCCGTGATGGCGCGCCGTACTGGTCTGGTGAAGCGAGCGCCACCAACACGGATCCGGCACGACGGGTTCAGATCATTGCCGCCAATGGTGAAAACGCGATCTGGGTGCGCGGCAGAAGAGAAGACGTGGTCAAAGTGCAGGATATTGTTGCCACACTCGACGAGCCGGCGCCACAGGCCCGGATGACCCTCTGGAAGATCGAATTGAACAGCGATGCGACGGAGAAGGGCGCCGAGAAGTTTAACAAGGCTTTGGGGATCGTCGAAGACGAACTCGCCCGAACACGCGCTAAGATTGCGGATACGCTTTCCGCACTCCTGGGCGCCGTGAGTGAACAAGCCGAACGCGCTGCTTACTCAGACAGTGGCCACCAATTCATAAGACGTGACTGTAATGAAAAACTTCTTTATGCGAACACGTTTCCAGCTAGTACGCCCAGTCCCGCTCCGCTGCTTCTGAATCGTGGCATCAATCCAGTAGACACCGACATTACCGGACGCAACCAACGTCTCAAGCGCTACGCGCTTTACTCAGAGGAAGTGCGGAACGAGCTTGGAATCAGGTTTATCGACGAACTTGGTTTCGACAATCCCAAGCAGTTTGGCTTGAAAGATCCGGGTTCGGCGACAACGCTGAACGAAGCATTGATTATTCTGCTGCTGACCAACAGAGACAACCGTGACGCGATTCTCAAGCAGTTTCTAACTGATGCCCGGGCCAAGCTCGGGAAGAAAGACAAGGAAGGTCACGATTACGATTTCACCCGCCTGTACTCGATGCTGGGTTTCAACACTACTTCGATAGCCGCGCCCAACACGCAAACCACCAGGCAACAGCAGGAACTGATCTACGCTATGCGCGGACCGTTGCTCAGGCACCTGGTTAGCCGAATTGCACGCTTGCAAGACCGCGTCGACCAGTTTCGCAAACTCGACGATAGAATTAACCGGCCGGCCCCAACTGGCTGGACACTGAACACACCACCAGTAAGCGATGGCGATAAGGCGTTGTATCAATGCTTGAAAGAAAAGCTTCCTCTAATCTTCGACACAATCCACGACGAGTTTCCAATCTCACCGGTCGAGGTTATGGAAGGCCGCGTCAAGTTAATTGATCCAGGTCCAGGCACCATCGGCTTGCAACCCATGTACGATGGCCGCCCGTATGGACTACCGAAGGTTTACAATCTCCGTCCATCACCGGCGCGAGTCGCCGCCGCGGATGGCATGCTCGACGTCTACACGAAAGCATTCGAAGACGACATCGATCGCGAGTTTGTCCAACCGATGCTGGTGAATCTGCGCAAACGGCTGAAGCAGTCGGGTATCGGCTTTGGCGTGATTCAGCGTACCTCGATGCTTGCTACCAATCGTCTCGTGGCTCGCGTAGATCCGCGTGCGACCGCTGAGTTGTCGGTCGGCGAGGAAACCAACCTGCTCCAGGGACTACAAAGCATCGCGCAAATCACGCTCGCTGCGCAAACGGGCAATGTGCTCGGAGGGCTCGGACAGCTCAAAGCGTCGGCCTCAAACGAGAAAGACGCTGCTGAGATTTACGGAATCACTTCAGGCAGTGCTTTTCAGGTCACGCCGATCTTTGATCCGACCGGACAGGCGCTGCGCTTTAAATTTGACTTCGTCGACACCACGCTCGTGCGAGAACCACGCGGGACGACGAATCCTCGTCTACCGCGCGTGGAGCGTCACACAGTCAACACCGAGGTCCAACTCGCTAACCTTGAGATTCGCGAAGTCTCACGGTTTGAGTCTGATTCGAAGATCGGACTGCCGACAAAGTACTGGGGCGGGCTGCCGTTGCTGAAAGACATTCCGGGTGTGCGGCCGATTCCGTTGATCGGTTGGTTCGTCCGTCGCGGGGGCAGTAACGCGATCGCGCAACGAAGCCTTATCTTCGCGCAAACAACCATGTCACCTACAATCGGCGACATCCTCGACCTGTTTGATACATCGCTTCAGCGTCGATAACGAGAGTTGACACAATAAGCCGCAGATGAGCGCGTATGGACGCAGACTACAATTTGCGTCCATCCGCGTTCATCTGCGGCTAAACTATTCGACGATGAAGGAGTCGCCCGCCAAAATCGATCCCCTCCTCGAACCTCTGCTAGTTGAGACTAGCGACGAAGACGCCAATGAACTCCTCTCGCAATTGATCACCGTTCATGCCGAGCCCGTCATCAAAGGCGTCGTTCGCTTCAAACTTCGTCTCAACTCCTATCGCGAAACTCAGCGAGCCGAAGCCGACGACATCCATCAGGAAGTCGTGTTGCAGCTCGTTGCGCAGTTGCAGCGCTTTCGCAAACTGCCTGAGCAGAACCCGATCAGCGACATGCGCGGCATGGCGGCAGTCATCGCACATCGCACCTGTGCGCGCTGGATGCGACGACAGTTTCCGGAACGTCACGCGTTCAAGAATCGCCTTCACTACCTGTTGACACGCCAACGTGGCTTCGCGGTTTGGGACGACGACGGCAAACAGGTCGCAGGTTTTGCGGCGTGGCAGGAACAGAACAAACCACGTCACGTGCTGGAATTTGAGAAGTTGCCAAACGGGCTGCGAACACTGAAGAGCAACAGACCGCAGGAGATTGCCGAGGCTGTCGCTGCGATTTTCAATCGCCTCGGTGGTCCAGTCGAGTTCGATGAACTCGTAAGCGTACTCGCCGAGATGCTGGGGATCAGCGATCAACCCATCGAAACGCTTGCCGACGATGAAGAGTCTGCACCCGAACCCGCCGCCGGCGAACCCCATCAGGGCTGGCGAGTAGAGAAAAAGATGTTTCTGCAGAGGCTGTGGGAAGAGTTGCAACAGCTTCCAGTGAACCAGCGCGCGGCGTTGTTGCTCAACCTGAAAGATGCGAGCGGCTCGGGCTGTATCACGTTGTTCCCCGCCATCGGAATCGCAAGCGTTCGCCAACTCGCGAACGCGCTCGAGCTCACCGCGGAGCGTTTCGCGAAGGTCTGGAACGACCTGCCGCTCGAAGATGCGCGAATCGCGGAATTGCTGGGAGTGACGCGGCAACAAGTCATAAACGCCCGCAAATCGGGCCGCGAACGGC
>JBKPPH010000400.1:0-13144 GCA_046733535.1 Acidobacteriota bacterium | reverse complement strand
GGAATCTTCATCGTGCGAAAGTAATCGTCGCTGACCGAGCGAATGGCTGCCTGCTGTTGCTGTCCTTGCGGTGGGTCTGGACGGCCTTCGATGGCGAAAGCCGTCCAGTTATCGCCGGGACTCAGCGGCGTCTGCGTCGTCGCACCCACCGATTCAACTCCAGGCAAAGCGTGGAGACGTGTGATCAAGTCGTTATAGAAAGCGAGCTGTTGCGCCGGTTCGCTGTACTTGAGGCCCGGCAGCGCGACGTCGAGTCGCAACACGTGGTTCGGTTCGAAGCCCGGATCGACTCGCAGCAGTTGCACAAAACTCTTCAGCATCAAACCGCCGCCGACGAGGAGGACCACCGCGAGTGCAACTTCCGCGATCACGAGCGCGCTGCTGATTCGCCTGCGCCCGGGATTGATCGAGCCGCGCATTCCGTCTTTGATCCACTGGTACAGTCCGGGCTCGGAGTTTCGCCAGGCGGGCGCGATGCCGGTGAGCAGTCCCGTGAGAATGGAGAAAGCAAACGTGGCCAGCAACACACGCCCGTCGACACTGACCTTGTCGAGACGCGGAATACTTACGGCAGTGATCTTGCTCAAGAGAGTGACGAGCCAAACTGCCGATAGCAGCCCGAGTCCACCACCGAAGAGTGCAAGCAACAAACTCTCGGTCAGCGTTTGTCGAATCAAACGCCAGCGTCCGGCGCCGAGCGCTGTCCTGATTGCCATCTCTCGCTGGCGCGACGCAGCTCGACTCAGCAAGAGATTCGCGACGTTCGCGCACGCGATCAGCAGTACGAACCCGACGGCTGCGAACAACGTCAGCAATGGAAGCTGCGCCGCGCCGGTGATGTCTTCATGCAGTGCGACGAGCTGAACGCCGTGACCGCGGTTCGCGTCCGCAAACTCCTGCTCGAGTTGTTGCGAGACGTGGGCGAGCTCTGCTTGTGCCTGGTCCAACGTGACGCCCGGCTTGAGCCGGCCGAGAGCCTGGTAACTGTGCTTGCCGACCTTGCGCACCTCACCGCGCAGATCGATCGGCACGAGCACGTCCGGCACGAACTCGAGGGCGGGCATGACTCCGATCACGGTGTAACTCTGATCGTTCAGCCTGATGGTTTGATTGACGACGTTTGGATCGGAGCCGAAGCGTTGGGACCAGAGCTTGTTGCCCAGCACGACGACTTTCGCGCCGCCGCCCTGATCTTCTCCCGGCGCGAAAGCGCGTCCGAGCATTGGCGGCACGCCGAGAACGGAGAAGTACTCAGTCGAAGCTTCGCCAACATCGACCATCAACGGATCGCCGCGGCCCGTAAGATTGAATCCGTTTGGTTGAAACAGCGTGAGCGCTTCGAATGAGGTGGTGCGTTCCTTGAACGCCGCGTACTCGTGGCCCGAGAGCGGCAGGTTCGCGCGACCGGAATTGGCGCGCCGTTCCCACACGACCACCAGGCGTTCGGGATCTTTGAAAGGCAACGGGCGGAGAAGAACCGCATTGACGACGCTGAAGATTGCGGAGTTGGCCCCGATGCCAAGCGCTAACGTGATGACGGCGATCGCCGTAAACCCGGGTCGCTTCAACAGCGATCGCAGGCCGTAGCGGAGGTCTTTGATTATCGAATCCATACGATTAAATCCGGCCAGATTTCACGGATAAAAACCACGGATCAAATCCGTGTAATCGTGGTTGCTTTTTACTCGTACCTGAGCGCCACCAATGGATCCACCTTCGTTGCGCGGCGCGCCGGTATGTAACAAGCGAGCAGCGCCACCAGCAGCAGGACCAACGTGATCGCCGCGAATGTCAACGGATCGTTTTCACCAACACCGAACAGCAGGCTCCGAAGCAAACGCATCAACGCAAACGCCGACACCAGACCGAGCACCAGCCCGACGCCAATCACCGCCATTCCCTGCCCGAGAATCATCCTCAGCACGTCGCCGACTTGCGCGCCGAGCGCGAGACGAATGCCGAGTTCGTGCGTACGCTGTGTAACCGTGTAAGCAGTGACGCCGTAAATACCGGCGGCCGACAACACGAGCGCGATGAAGCTGAAGAGACCGAGCAGAAACAAGTTGAAGCGCGGCTGCGTCACTGACTCGGTGACGATGTGCTCCATTGTCTTGATATCTGCCACCGGCACCGACTTGTTCACGTCAGTCACCACCTGCCGCACCGACGCAGCGAGCGTTGCCGGCTCGACCGTCGAGCGAACGACGAGCGACATGTTGACGAACGGATTCTGCTTGGCCGAGAAGTAAATCTCCGGCGGCGGCTCTTCGCGTAGCTCCAGACTTCTCACGTTCGCGGTTATGCCGACGATCTCAAACCAAATAGGCTGCCGGTTGTTGTCGGTATTGCCGAAGGTGACGCGTTTTCCCACCGCGGACTCACCCGGAAAATCGCGATCGGCAAGCGCCTGGTTTACAACCAACACTCCCGGTGCACCGTTGTCGTCACGATCCGTCAAGGCGCGCCCGTGCATTACCGGAATACCCATCGCGCTGAAGTAGTCGCTGCTGACGGCGCGGAAGTTTGTCGGACTCCACTGATCGCGCGGCAGGACCGGACGCCCTTCAACTCTGAATCCCGTAGTTGGTCCTTTACTCAAAGGTAACGTGTTGATGATGCCCGCGTACTGAACCCCGGGAACTTCACGAAGGCGCTGCAACACGTTGTCGTAGAACGTCACGAAGTCAGCGTTGGTCCTGAAGTCGTTTCCGGAAGGAGTGAGTCTGGCAGTCAACACTTGTTGCGGAGTGAATCCTGCGTTGACCGACTGCAGTTCCAGGAAACTACGGAACAACAAGCCGGCGCCGGCGAGTAACACGACCGACAACGCGACTTCAGCAATGATGAGGGCGTGGCGCAGGCGACTACTTCTAACGCCGCCGGCCGTGCCTCGCCCGCTCTCTTTCATCGCTTCCTGAACGTCGCCTTTTGCGAGACTCAAAGCCGGGGCGAGGCCGAAGAGGAAGCCCGTCAACAGCGAGGCCACTGTTGTAAAAACGAGCACATGCCAGTCGGTATGAATCTCATTCAGGCGTGGAAAGTCTGTCGGAAGCAGCCTCGTGATGAGTGCGACTCCCCAGAACGAGAGCAACAATCCCAACGCGCCGCCGGCAAGTGCGAGCGTCGCGCTCTCGGTCAGCAGTTGTTGCGCGATTCGTTTCCGCGATGCTCCCAACGCGGCGCGAATCGCAATCTCTTTGTGCCGCGCTGAAGCGTTTGCGAGTAACAGATTCGCGACGTTGGCACATGCGATCAGCAGCACAAACATCACGGCCCCGAAGAGCAGCAACAGCATCGTACTGTTGTTCCCGATGAGATGATCGTGAAGCGAAACGACGCGATTGAAGCGGCGGTTGTTTGTTTCGGGATACTGCTGGCGCAAACGAGTGGTGATGGTTTCCATTTCACTCGCAGCCTGGGCCACAGTTACAGCGGGTTTCAAGAGTGCGACTGCTGCGAGGTAGCCCAGGCCGCGGTTCTGCGCGGGATCAACTTGCGGATACAACTCGGGAACATTTCTTAACGGAGGCAACCAGAGTTCGGTCTTGTCAGGATACTGAAAGCCTGGCGGAGCAATGCCGATGACGGTGTAGTTAGCGCCGTCGAGTGTGATCGGTTTGCCGATGATTCCCTGATCGCTGCCGAAGCGTCTCGACCAGAGTGCATGGCTCAGTACAACCACGGGTGCGTGACCGGCTTGTTCGTCCTGTGGAAGAAACAAGCGGCCGTATTGTGGTCCAACTCCGAAAATGTCGAAGAAGTTTGCGGAGGTTTGGGCCATGTCAAGTCTTTCGGCTCGATCGGAGAGCGCAAGATTCGTGGTGGCGATCCTGACGGCGGCGAGATGTTCGAAGACTGTGTTTTGCGCGCGCCAGTCGAGGAAGTTGGCCGCGGTCACCTGGATTCTGGTGCCCTGCGGATTGAGTTCCTGAATCGCGACGATGCGGTCTGCTGTTTTGTACGGCAGGCGTCGCAACAAGACGCTGTTGACGACACTGAAGATCGCAGTGCTGGCGCCGATGCCGAGTGCGAGCGTTATCACGACGATGGCCGTAAAGCCGGGACGCTTCAACAACCCCCGTACCCCGTAGCGTATATCTTTAATGATCGAATCCATGATGTTATTTCCAATTGCCAAATAGCTCGTCGCGCGGGTTTTGTAGGGGTGGCCCTCCGTGGCCACCCCTCTGTTAGTTCCCGCGCAGGGGTGGCCACGGAGGGCCACCCTTACAAAACACGTCTACTCGTATCTTAAGGCCACGAGCGGATCGATGCGCGTTGCGCGCCGTGCCGGGAGATAGGCAGCAAGAATCGCAACTGCCATCATGATCAACGCCGCGAGCGTCAACGAAAGCGGATCCGCCGGCGACAGATCGAACAACAACGTCGAAGCAAATCGCGCCACGACGAGCACCGCCGGTAGTCCGGCAACGATCCCGATCACCACCAGCAAGAGCGCTTCTCGCAGTATCAACCTGACAATCTCTCGTGTGCGCGCACCGAGCGCGATTCGAATCCCAATCTCGTTGGTCCTGCTCGCAACCGCGTATGAAAGAATCCCGTAGAGACCAATCGTCGCGAGCACGAGCGCCAACACTCCGAAGAAACCCGACAGCGTCGCCATCAAACGATCGCGCAACATCGATCCCGCGACTATGTTGCGGAACCACTCGAAACTCGTATCGAGCGATGGGTTCACTTCGCTCAGCGCGCGACCGACGGATGCGGTGATTTCGCCTTGAGGTAAATTCGAACGGATAAGAAACTGCCGGCTCGGCACAGGCTGCGGATCCTGCAGGCTGGACAGATACATCACCGGAATCAGCTCTTCTTTCAAGTCTTCAAACTTCGCATCACGCGCCACGCCGACGATCTCGTACGCGGTTTCGGGTTCGCTCGGAGTTGCTTCGACGACGACGCGGCGGCCGATCGGATTCGGCTCGCGCAGTTGTCGCGCAAACGTTTCGTTAACAATTGCGACTTTCGGCGCGTTGAGCGTGTCGTGCGAACTAAATTCACGCCCGCTCCGCAGCGGCAGTTGAATCGTTCGGAAGTAATCGACGCCGACGCGATTGAAGGAAACGTTTATCTTGTCGTCAGGATGACCATCGATCCAGACGTCGTTACTGCGTCCGCCACCGGTGAGCGGAAGCGTGTCTGACTCGGCGATTGCCTGTATGCCCGGCACGGCTTTGAGTCGTTCGAGCAGTTGAGCCTTGAACTCGATCCGGCGCTCGGGCGCGATATTGAGGCGGCGAAAACCCACTCGCGCAACGAGCATCTCTTCCTGATTGAAGCCGGCATCGAGCGTGAGCAGCTTGTTCAGACTGCGCGTAAACAGGAGCGCGCTTGCAACCAACACGAGCGACAACGCAACCTGGACCACGACGAGTGCACGCCGCAAACTAAATCGGCCGCCGCCGGCGGTGAGTCCACGCCCGGTGTTCTTCATGATTGAGTTGAGCTCGACTCGAGTGACACGCAGCGCCGGAGTCAAACCAAACAAGAGGCACGTCAAGGCTGCGACTCCCGCCGTGAATCCAAGCACACGCCAATCCGGCGTTAGATCGAGGAACACCGCATTGAGACCGGTGCCGATGGTCGAAACGAGGAAACGGCTGAGGCCCTGGGCCATCGCCACCGCCAGCGCCGTGCCCAACAGAGTAAGCAGCAAAGTTTCAACCAGGAGTTGGCGGATGATTCGTGCGCGCGAAGCACCGACGGCTTGCCGCAACGCGATCTCCCGTTCGCGTTTGCTGGCGCGAGCGAGTAACAAATTCGCCAGGTTGGCGCATGCGATGAGCAGCACCAACCCGGCGATGGCCAGCAACAGCCACAGGGGACGTTCGTAGTTTGCGCGCAGCGTCGAATAGCCGCCGCTGCCTTCGAGGGCTTCGAGCTTCGACGCTAAATATTTGTTGACGCTGACGGGCGGATAATTCGGCGGGAGCGTTTGTTGAAATAATGACGGCGAGATCGATTGCAGTTGGGCAGTCGCCTGCGCAATGGTCCAACCGGGCTTCAATCGTCCGGTGACCATCAGCCACCAATTGAACCCCGAGTCGAGTCGATTGTTTTTGCCGGCAATGATCGCGTCGGCGCAAATCGGCAAAGCGACGTCAAACGTTCTGCCGACTTCGAGACCGAAGAAGTGTTCCGGAGTGACTCCAACGATCTCGAAAGGCTTATCGGAAAGAGTGACCTTGCGGCCGAGGACGTTTGGATCGCCGCCGTATTCGCGTTGCCAGAACGAATGGCTGATGACAGCGCCCGGAGCAGCACAACCGCGCTGATCATCGGCGGCGGTAAAGACGCGCCCGAGTTCGGGCCGGACGCCGAGCACGTTGAAGAAGTCTCCGCTGACCCAAAGCCCTTTGGCCCAACGCACTTCTCCGCCTTGCGCGAGGTTGAAATCGTTTCTGCTCCACGCAAGGATCCCTGAAAACCCTTCCTGTCGATCGCGAATCTGTTCCCAAATCGGATTGGTAACTGCCGCATACGGAGAAGGCTTGCTGCCGCGAGCCGCATCCATGTCGCTGAGCTGAATGTTGACGAGCTCGTTTGCATTGCGCACGGGCAACATCTTGAGGCGCACGGCGTTGACTAACTGGAAGATTGCAGTGTTGGCACCGATGCCGAGCGCGAGCGACAACACGGCGACGGCCGTGAAGCCGGGGTTCTTCCGCAACATCCGCACACCGAATCGTAGATCGTGAAACATCTTTTCTACCGATGGATGTTTTTTGTAGGGTGGCCCTCTGTGGCCATCCCTGTTGTTTCCCGCGCAGGGGGTGGCCACAGAGGGCCACCCCTACAAAACGTTACTCGTATCTCAATGCAATCAACGGATCGACTTTCGTTGCGCGGCGCGCGGGCACGAAACACGCGATGAACGCCACCGCCAACAACAAGGCCGCGACCACACCAAACGTAACCGGATCTTTTGCTGTGACTCCGAAGAGCAACGTCGACATCACTCGCGTCAGGCCAAAGGCGCCGCCCAATCCCAGGATCACTCCGACGAGTGTGAGCAACATTCCCTGCCGCACGACGAGTTTCAGCACGTCAAACTGCCGCGCGCCCAACGCCATGCGCACACCAATCTCGTGCGTTCGCTGGGCCACTGAATACGACATCACGCCGTAGATTCCCGTCGCCGCGAGGACCATCGCGAGCGCCGCGAAGAGTCCAAGCAACGTCGTGCGATAACGCGGCGCGGCGACTGACGAGTCAACCCACTCTTTCATCGGCTTGACAGCCGCGATCGGCTGGTCCGGATCGATCGCCTGCACTTCTTTGCGCACGCCGCTGACGAGACTCAGAGGATCGCCCTGCGTGCGAATAACGAGATTGGTCCCGCCGCTGCGGCGAGTCGGCATGTACATCGCCGGGACCGGAACGCTTTGCAACGATTGATGACGAATGTCTCCGACGACGCCGATGATTTCGAACTTCGTGTCACCTAACGCGGTGACCAGGTGTTTACCCAATGGCTCTTCATTCGGAAAAACTGCATCGACAAGTTGCTGGCTGACGATGAGTACCTTGTCGTTTTGTCGCACCTCTTGCTCCGTGAAGTTTCGTCCTCGCAGCAAAGGAATGTGCAGCGCGTTGAAGTACTGTTGATTGACGCGACGCCAATCAGCACCAAAAGCCTGATCAGGGCTGACCGGTGGGCGCTCTTCCACTGTGAACGGAAGGTCGTTCAGTTGACCGCTGAGTGGAAGCTCGGTAACTAAACCCACCGACTGGACACCCGGTAAGCTGCCGATCCGCGCCTCGAGTTCCTGGAAGAAGTTGGCGGCCTTGTCAGGCGTGTCGTATTTCTTTCTGGAGAGATCGACTCGCAGGGTCAGTACGTTATTTGCATCGAAGCCGGGATTGACCTGTTGCAGTTCAAGCAGACTGCGGATAAGCAGGCCCGCGCCGATTAACAGCATGACGGCGACGGCGGTCTCGAACACGACCAGTAAACTCCGCGTTCGATTGCGCAGAGTGTTTTCACCAGCGCCTCGTGCTCCATCTTTCATGGAATCGATGAGGTTGAGTTTCATCGTACGAAAGGCCGGCGCGAGACCGAACAAAATTCCCGTGAGCAGCGAAATGAGGAGGGTGAAACCCAGTACGGTCCCGTCGATTTTTATTTTCTGAGTCGGAGGAAGACTGCCCTCACTCAAGCTGACCAGCATTTCAACTCCCCACGTCGCCAGGAGGGCGCCAAGCGCGCCTCCAAGAATCGCCAACAGCAGACTCTCGGTGATCATCTGGCGGAGGATTCGAAGCCGGCTCGCGCCGAGTGCTGTTCGCAACGCAATCTCTTTGTGGCGGGCAGCCGCACGCACCAACAGCAGGTTGGCAACATTCGCGCAGGCGATCAGCAACACCAGACCGACCGCGCCAAAAAGAATGAAGAGCGGAGTTCGACTGCTACCAACGAGTTGGTCTCGCAACGAAAGGAGACGCAGGTTCCAGCCGGTGTTCGTCTTTGGAAACTGTTGTTCGAGGCGGCCGGCGATGAGGTCCGTGTCGGCTTGTGCCTGGGTGAGCGTGACTCCCTGTTTCAATCTTCCGATGGGCCGGAGGAAGTGGGCCATCCGCTGTTTCATGTCGTCGGAATCGAAGGTCATTGGTACCCACAAGTCAGCGGCTTGCGGCAGGCGCAGATCCGGCATGACGCCGATGACTTCGCAGGCTTTTCCGTCGAGGACGATCGTCTTGTTGACGATGTTGGGATCGCCGCCAAAACGTTTTTGCCACAGCGCATAACTGAGCACCGTTACCTGCTCCTGACCAACCTTCTCGTTGTCGAGCGAGAAGCCACGGCCAAGAGCGGGAGCGACGCCCAAAGTCTGAAAATAGTTTCCGGTGACAACTGAGGCAGTGAGACGTTCCGGCTCGCCGCCGCCGGTGAGATTTCGGAATTGAGGCAGCGTGCCTGACGCCGCAAACTGTTCGAACGTTTTGTTCTGCGCTCGATAATCAAGAAAGTCGAGCGGCGAAACACTCGCGCGATTGCCGCCGTTGCGGATGTTTCCGTAAACCCAGACAAGTTGATCGGGTTCCGGAAACGGAAGCGGCTGGAGCAGGACCGCATTGACCAGACTGAAAATCGCAGTGTTCGCGCCAATGCCGAGAGCGATCGCAACGAGGGCAATCACCGTGAAGCCCGGGCGCTTCAACAAGCTGCGAAATCCGTAACGGATGTCTTTGATCAACGAATCCATCTTTCTGCCTCCTGTTTGTGGCCTCACTCATAGCGCAGCGCGTTCAACGGGTTCACACGCGAGGCGCGACGTGCGGGCACGTAGCCCGCGAGCAATGCAACGAGGGTCAAGATCACCGCGGCGGCGATCAGCGTCAACGGCTCTGTCGGGCTCACGCCAAATAGTTGCGACGAGATCAAACGCGCTCCCAGCAACGCCGCCGGTACGCCTATCACTAAACCTGCCAACACGAGAAAAAATGTCTCTCGCAAGATCATGAATGCGATGTTTCCGCCACGCGCACCAAGCGCCATGCGGATACCGATTTCGTTCGTGCGACGCGCGACGTCGTGGGCCATCACTCCATACAAACCGATGCACGCGAGTATCAACGCGAGCGCGCCGAAGAAACTGACAAGCTGCGCGATCAACCGTTCCTGATTCAGGTTCTCACGCAGTTGATCGTTCATCGTCGTCACGCCGAAGATCGGAAGCTTGTCGTCCGTCTGATTGATCATCTGCCGCACTTGAGACGTGAGCGGTGTCGGGTCTGAAAGCGTGCGGATGTGAATGGTTGCCGAGTAAGCTGAGCCGTCCTGAACCTGAAGAATCGGGCGATAGACAGTTGGCTGGGGCTTTTCATGCGCGTCCCTTGGCTTGACGTCGCCCACCACGCCGACGATCTCGAGCGGTGGTCCACCATCGTCGCTCTCGTCGTCAAATGAGAACGAACGGCCTATCGGATTTACACCTTTGAAGAAGCGCTCAGCGAAGACTGAATTAATGACTGCAATCTGCGGCGACGAAGCAGTGTCGCGGATTTCAATTTCGCGTCCACGTAACACGGGCATACCGAGTGTCTCGGCATATCGAGGTCCCGCGAGGATATCCTGCACGTCCATACTTTCACTGGGCTGCGGCGTGTATCCGGGCACCTTGACAGTGCTACTCCGGCGCGTGCCGCTCAGCGGCGCGTAGGTCGCCATCGACACGGATTTAACTTGCGGCAGCGAACCTAACCTCTCGAGCAGTTGCTGGTAGAGCCCCGCGAGCTCGGTTGTCTTGTAGTTCGCGAGACGCGGATCGATGCCGAGGAGCAAGAGGTTGTTGCGATCGAAGCCGATGTCTTCGCTCTGAAGTTTCACGAGGCTGCGGGCGAACAATCCCGCGCCCGTGAGTAGGACCATCGACAGACCTATCTGCATCACAACCATGAGCGACGACAGATTGAATTTCAGAAAGCCGCTTCCGGTCCGGCTCTTCTCCTTCATCGCGGAGGAAAGATTTGTACGACTGGCCTGAATTGCGGGAACCAATCCAAACAAAAGACCAGCGAGGATCGAGACGCCGATCGTAAATGCCAGCACTCCGAGATCCGCTCGCGTATCGAGTGGGGCTTCTCGCGCGACCAGTCGGACGAGTACGACGACGGCCCACTGCGCCAGCAGCACGCCACAGATACCGCCGAGCCCGGCCAGCAACATGCTTTCGGTGAGCAACTGGCGAACGATGCGCCAACGACTCGCACCGAGCGCCATGCGCAAGGAGATCTCGGCTTTGCGAGCAGCAGCGCGTGATAAGAGCAGGCTGCCAACGTTCGCGCACGCAATCAACAGGATCATGCCAACGATAGCCAGCAGCATTTGCAACGGCTTCGAGTAGATGAGTCGAAGCCCTGAGATGCCACCTTTGCCTTCGACAAGCGTCGCGTAAGTGTTCTGTATGCCCTTCTGTCGCTCCTCCGTGAGTTTGCTACCGGCTTGTTCAGTGAGGAATTGTCGCAGCGCGAGATTTGTAGTGGCCTGCGCCTGGTCCAGGCCCACGCCGGGCTTGAGGCGGCCCATCAACATGAGAAAGTAGACTTGATTATTGGCAAGGTACGAGTCGCGCAATTCGATTTGCGGTTGGAAAGCTAACGGCAACCAGAAGTCGGGCGGACGACGCACGCGTTCGCCAAAAAATTCGGGCGGAGTAATGCCGACGACCGTGAAGTTTGTGCCGTTGATGATGAAGTTTTTGCCGACGGTCGCAGGGTCGCTGTTCAACTCCTTCTCCCAGTAGCGATGACTGATCACCGCCGCCGGCGACGCATTAGGCTTATCGTCATCGGGCGTCAGCACGCGCCCGCGCTGCGCACGTACGCCGAGAACGGAAAAGTAATTTCCCGACACGAGCTGTCCAGACGCTCGCGCCGCCGCGGCGGCTTGCGAATCAGTCTGCCGCACACTGAGACGACTCGCTCCGCTACGAAGCGCGGCGATGTCCTGGAACGATTGGTTGTGATTGCGGAAGTATTCGTAAGACGCGTATGAAAAGAGATCCCATTCGCCTGTTTGCGGCGAGTCTTCTACCGACGTTCCCTCACCGGTCGCGTCACTGAAGAGCACGAGCTCCTCGGGCTTATCGACGGGAAGCGACTTCAGCATCACTGCGTTCACCAGCGTGAAGATCGCGGTGTTGGCGCCGATGCCGAGTGAGAGCGTGAGCACTGCGATCGCGGCAAAGCCTTTCCGTTTCAGCAGCCCTCGTATTCCGTAGCGAATGTCTTTAAGTAGTGTTTCCATTAGTTCATTCCAATTGCCGATTGCCGATTGCCAATTTGTTCCCTTACCCGATCGCCTTTCTAAATCGGCAATCGGCAATTGGAAATCGGCAATGCCTTCATTCGTATCTCAATGCTTCCAGTGGATCGACTTTCGTTGCACGGTGCGCCGGTACGTAACAAGCGATGAAGCCGACGAACATCAGCACGAGCAACACGACCACAAACGTCAGCGGATCCGTCGTGCCGACCTCGAACAACAAACTGCGAATAGCTCGCGTAATCGCGTACGCGGCTGCCACGCCGAAGACAACGCCGACCAGCACCAGCGACATTCCCTGTTTCAGCACCATGAAGAGCACGTCACGCGCGCGCGCTCCGAGCGCCATGTGAATACCGATCTCGCGCGTGCGTTGCGAGACCGTGAACGCGAGCACGCCGTACAAACCGATCGCCGCAAGCAGCAGCGCGAGTGCGCCAAAGATGCCGAGCAGGACCACTGCAAAACGGCGCGTCTCGAGCGTGACCGCCACCCGCTCCGCCATCGTCTTCACGTCAAACACCGGTTGATTCGGGTCGACCGCGAGGACTTGCTCGCGTATGGCCGGAACGAGAGAGCGCGGATCTCCGGACGTGCGCACGACCAAACTCGAACTCCAAACATACGACGGCAGGTAAAACGTGCCTTTTGATTGTTCCGTCAAATCTTTCAACTGGGCCGTCGCGCAAATCCCGACAACCGTGGCCCAGGGGCCTTCATTGCTCCAACTGATGCCGCCGCCGAGCGCGTCGCCGTTGGGCCAGAAGCGCTTCGCTAGTTCCTCGTCGACGATCGCGACGGAGTTAGGCGCAAAAGAATTTCCGGCGCGCATGTCTGACGGTTGAAAGTCGCGACCTTTGAGAATGGGAAGGCCGATCGAGCGAAAGTAATCAGCCGAGACGAACGTATAGTCGGCATGTGGCGGCGGCTCTCCTGTCTTACGCTCGCGGTCACGGATTGCGAAGATCGAATTGTCGGCGCCCGGCGTGAAAGGAGGTTGAAATGCTGCACTCGCGTGAAGCACGCCGGGCAAGGCAGAGACACGCTCCAGCACGCTGTCATAGAAGGCGTCGACTTTCGCCGCCTTGTCGTACTGTGCGCCCGGAAGCGACAGGCGCAACGTGATTACGTTGGTGGGATCGAAACCCGGGTGCACGTCGAGCAGCTTGGCAAAACTCCGCACAAGCAAGCCGGCGGTGATCAGCAGCACGAGAGCGGTGGCGACTTCCGCGACGACGAATGTCCTGCGCAACCATTGACCCGCCGCACCGTGCGAATCGGTCCGTTCAGATTCTTTGAGCGAACTGACGAGATTCGTTTTGGACGCAGTCAATGCCGGCACGAGTCCGAAGATCACGC
>JBKPPH010000399.1:0-24714 GCA_046733535.1 Acidobacteriota bacterium | reverse complement strand
GCGGCTAATTACTGATTGACGCCGCTGGCGAGGAAGCCGCCGTCAACCGCGATGATCTCGCCGTTGACAAAACTCGCGGCCTCGGACGCGAGAAAGATCGCGGCGCCCGCCAGTTCATCAACGTTCCCAAAGCGGCGCATCGGCGTGCGCAAGAGAAACTCGCGGCCACGTTCAGTCTCATCAAGCAGCTTCTGATTGAGAGCGGTACGAAACACTCCCGGCGCAATCGCGTTGACACGCACGCCACGCGGCCCCCACTCGATCGCCAGCGACTTCGTCAGCGAAGCAACCGCAGCCTTGCTCGCCGAGTAAGCCGCGACTTCGTAGAGCGCAACATACGTCGAGAGGGATGCGATGTTGATGATGCTTCCCGACTCGCGCTCGAGCATGTGGCGGCCGAACACCTGTGAAGCGCGCAGCGTGCCGGTAAGGTTCGTGTCTAGGATGTCGTTCCAGTCTTCCTCTGAAAAATCGAGTGTCGGCGCACGCTTCGTACGACCGGCACAGTTAACGAGAATGTCGACTTTGCCGAATGCGCTTACAGTTTCTTCAAGCACGCGTTGCAGCGACGCGCGGTCCGATACATCCGAACTGACGCGGATCGTTCGACGGCCGCGCTGCTCGATCTCCGCAGCCGCGGCTTCAACCATGTCCTCGCGGCGCGACGTGGGAACGACGTCCGCCCCGGCCTCCGCCATGCCTTTCGCAATAGCCAGTCCGATGCCGGATGTTCCGCCGACTACAACCGCGATCCTGTTATCGAGTTCGAGACGAGAATAACCCATGTGGTCAGACCAATGTCTTTGTTAAGAATCTACTGTGTAACATTGCGTCTCGATGACCGTCAAGCGACTTAAAATTTACAAATAGATGCGGTTTGCGCGGAGTGCAAACCTGGTTGTGACCTCGACAAGGCGCGTGGTAAAGTCAGAGCTCACCTTCGGGATCGAAAACCATTTAGCGTATGGCCCTCCTCGAAACACCGAGTCCAATCAACGAATACGCGATCATTGTCGATCCGACCGACAACGTTGCCGTCGTCAAGAAAGCGACGTTTGCGGAGCTTGTAGTCATGCTGCCGAACGGCGCGAGCGTGAAGGTTCGCGGCGCCGTGCCTCCAGGCCACCGGTTCGCGACGCGCGACATCCCCGCAGGCGAGTTTGTCACTCAGTTTGGCCAGCCAATCGGCACGTCATTGGGCATACACAGCGGCGAGCAGATTACGCATGCGAACATGTCGAACGACGTGCCCATCATTCGTGATCTGCCCGAGAGTCTACACACGCCGCCACCGGATTACATTCCCGAAGCTGACCGTGCGAAGTTCATGGGCCACCGCCGTCGCGATGGGCGAGTGGGCACGCGAAATTACGTGCTCGTCGTGCCGACGAGCATGTGCGCGAGTCACGAGGCGCAGCAGATTTCAACGATCGCTGAGTTCACGCTCTACAATCGCGAGCAGTATCCAAACGTCGACGGCGTCGTTGCCATTCCGCACAACAAAGGTTGCGGTTGCCAGGAGGGATCGACGATCGACGTGATGCTGCGCACGCTTTCGAACTACGCGGACCATCCTAATGTGGGCGGTGTGGTTCTGATCGATCTCGGGTGCGAAAAAACAAACCTGGCCCAGGTGGAAAAGTATTTGCTCAAGCGCGAAAGATCTTTCGATAAGCCGGTCGCCAAGATTGGCATTCAGGAAGTCGGCGGGACGCAGGCCGCGATTCAGACAGGCTTGCGTGAAGTCGAGCGCATGTTGCCCGAGGTGAACCTGAGCGCGCGTGAAGAATGTTCTGTGAGTGAACTCGTTCTTGGCGTGAAGTGTGGCGGCTCGGATGGCTTGTCAGGCATCTCTGCGAATCCGTCACTCGGGCGCGCGGCGGACATGCTGGTGCGCTCCGGCGGCACGGTGTTGATTACCGAAGTGCCTGAGTTTTGCGGCGCCGAACACTTGGTCGCGAATCGTGCGAAGGATGTTGAAACAGGTCGCGCCGTTTATCGCATGGTGGACTGGTACAAAGACTATGCGTCGAAGTTTGGCGCGGTGCTGGATAGCAATCCGAGTCCGGGAAACGTTGCAGGCGGGCTGTTGAATATCACCGTCAAATCTTTGGGAGCAATCGCGAAAGCGGGATCGACGCGTGTCGAAGGCGTGCTCGAGTATGCCGAGACTCCGAAGAATCGCGGTCTCAACCTGATGCAAGGGCCAGGGTACGATCAGGAGTCGACGCCGGGACTCGTTGCCGCAGGCGCGACCGTTGTCGTATTCACGACTGGACGCGGCACGACGATCGGAAACGCGATAGCACCGGTAATCAAACTCGCGTCAAACACGCCGATCTTCGAACGCATGCGGAACGATCTCGATTTGTCTGCGGGCGGCGTGATCGATGGGACTGAGACTATCGACGAGGTGGGGCAGCGCGTGTTTGAAGAAATTTGCCGCGTCGCGGGCGGCGCTCAGGCCAAAGCCGAAGAGCACAAGCACCGTGAATTTCAGTTCTGGGCCGAGCAGACGGTATCGCTATAAACCCCCGGCCTAATCCGTTTTCAATCCGTCGTGAATCCGTGTGATCCGTGGTTGAATTTATCTAAGCTACCAGCGCCTCGGGTTGACTCTCCACGTTGTAACTCGCAATGAACTGGTCCAACTGCCGTCCGCCCAGCGGCGTTGAGAAAAGGAACCCCTGCCCGTTCTCGCACTCCAGCTTGCGCAACAGCGACAACTGATCTTCAGTTTCCACGCCTTCAGCAACCACGTCCATCCCGAGGTTCTGCGCGAGTGCGACAATCGTGCGAACGATCGCGAGGTTCTCTTCATTCTCCATCATCTGCGTGACGAACGAGCGATCGATCTTCAAAGTGTCGATGGGGAAGCGCTGCAAGTAACTCAAGCTCGAATATCCGGTACCGAAATCGTCGATACTCAACTGCACGCCGAGCTCTCGCAGTCGTGTCAACAGTCCAACCGCCGCCTCGATGTTGTCGCTGAACACTGACTCTGTGATTTCCAGTTTCAAACAACGCGGCGGCAGTTCGAACTGCTGCAGCAGGCTCGCGATGTTGTCTACCAGATCCGGCTGATTGAACTGCTTCACTGACAAGTTGACGCTGACAAACAGCGGCGGCGACGCCTCATACGTTTCCTGCCACTCGCGCGCCTGGCGGCACGCCGATTCGAGCACTGTTTGTCCGATGTTGAGAATCAGGCCGGTCTCTTCTGCGACCGGAATAAAGTCTTTCGGCGGCACCAGCCCCACTTCCGGATGGTGCCAGCGCACGAGCGCTTCGAAGCCTATGAGAGTTTGATCTTTGAGCGAGACGATCGGTTGATAGTCGACGAACAGTTCGTCTCTTTCGCAGGCGCGTCGCAGATCAGTCTCCAGCTTCAACCGGCTCATGAATTCGCCGTGCATGTCGCGTCCGAAGATCTCGTAACGCGCTTTGCCACGCGCCTTGGCCTGGTGCATCGCCGTTTCCGCGTCGCGCAGGATGTCTGAAACGTGTTCGCTGTAATCCAATGCGAGTGCGATGCCGATACTCAGAGTCGTGTACACTTCCTGGCCCAGCAGGTTGAACGAGATCGAGAGCGCCTGCTGAATCCGCGTCGCAACCGAAGACGCTTCGTCCTCGCCTGACACGTCGTCCAACAGCACCGCGAATTCGTCTCCACCCACGCGCGCGAGTACGTCGCCCTGCCGCATACACGTTTTCACTCGTTGCGCGATCTGAATCAAAAGCTGATCTGCACTCGCGTTGCCGAGACTATCGTTGACGAGCTTGAAACGATCCACGTCGAGCAGCAGCACTGCGCATTGCCGGTTCGGCTGCTTGCGCGCGACTCGCAGCTTGAGCAGATCGTAAAAGCGCGCGCGGTTCGGCAGGCCGGTGAGCGTGTCCTGGGTCAACTTCTCTTCGGCCTTCTTGCGATCGCTGATGTCCTGGACCTGGAAGAACAGTCGCTTGGTTCCCGTTTCAGAATCCTTCAGCAGCGAGACGTGCCACTGCACCCAAACTGTGTGGCCCTGTTCGTGAATGTATCTCTTCTCCTGCTCATGACTTTGAACGTAGCCTTCGAGCACACGTTGGATACACGACTGCACGTGCCTGAGATCTTCCGCGTGGGTGAGTCGTTGAAAACTCGTCGCGCGCAGTTCCTGCTCCGAATAACCGAGCAGTTTGCACAGCGCGTCGTTCACCTGAAGCCAGCTACCATCCATTGAAACGACTGCCATGCCAATTGCGGCGTGATCGAAAGTGCCGTGGCTGCGGTAAGGCTGCGTGCCTGCCGGTAGCGCGAACGGAATTGAATTGAGCGCGAATTGCGACTCGGCGTCGGCATGAACCAGTTGGTTGCGCTGCGTTCGTTCCGCTGCGCGGCGGCGCTTCATGCGCTTCTGCTCGTACATCGCCTGGTCGGCTTGTTCGAGTAATTCCTCGAAGCACGTCATGCGTTCCGGCTCGAGCGTCGCGACCCCGATACTGAAAGCGAGTTTATGCCCGCGCGTTTGGCTCGCATTGTAGGCTTTGAGGTTTTCGTTGAGTCTCGCGATCGCGTCTTCCTTACTGGCATTCAGATCGGTGACGAGCACCGTAAACTCGTCGCCGCCGAGTCTGGCGAGGATGTCGGAACTTCTAAAGCTGCGGTTGAGGATCGCGGCGGTATTGATGAGTGCGTTGTCGCCTTCGTTGTGTCCAAACTCATCGTTGATCCGTTTCATTCCATCGAGATCGATGAAAAGGAGGAGCAGGCTTTCTTTCTGCCGGCGCGCGAAATCGAAATAGGGCGCCGCTTGTTTCAGCAAGCCACGGCGGTTGAAGAGGCCGGTGAGATCGTCTTTGAGCGAACTATTGCGCAGCGTCTCTTCAATCTTCTTTCGCTCGGTGATGTCGCGCACGACTTGCACCAGGCCGCCGCCGTCAACGCTCGAGATCGAAATCTCCAGAGGCAGAGTGCTGCCGTTGAGTCTCAAGCCCATTGCCTCACCGCGCCAGGAGCCGTCGCGCCAAACAGCGGGCATGATTTGTTCCTTGAGACGGTTCAGTTCTTCCTCGAAGTAAAACATCTCCCAGCTTGCGCCAATCAACCGTTCGGGATCGGCATAGCCGAAGATCTTCGCGTACGCGTCGTTGAGATAAATACAGACGCCGCAGTGATCGATGATGGCCATGCCGTCCATCGACGCTTTCATTGCTGCGGCTTGTTGGGCCAGCGAGCCCGCGGCGCGTTTGCGCTCGGTGATGTCGCGAGCAACAACGGACGCGCCGGTTATGGCTTTGCCGTCCATGATTGGACAGATCGTCAGCGAGACGTCGATAGGCGTGCGGTCCTTTTTGAGGTGGACCATGTCGTGCTGTGTGACGTTTTCTCCGCGTGTGACTTTTTCGAATAGCAGGGTTGCTTCCTGGCCGCGACGGTGATCGAACAGCATCGAGATTTGTGAGCCAAGCGCTTCCTTGGCCGTGTAGCCATAAATGCCACGGGCGCCGCGGTTCCAACTCATGATGACGCCTTCGGTAGTCACTCCGATGATTGCATCGCGCGAAACATCGACGATACCTTGAAGACTCGAGAGTTCTTGTTCAACTCCGGTCAGTTGTTCGTGAGTGCCTTTCCAACTTTGCCAGACGATCGCGCTGATAATTATTTGGACGAGGAAAAGGAGGACGGTAAAACCGGTGAGATTAGCAATAAAAGAGATAACGAGTGCGCTGGGAATGATGAAGGTAGGCAGGGGCCACAACTGGCGGCTGATGCGGGAAATGGAAGAGTTGCTGTCGAGAAACATTGGAGCGGGCTGAAGCTGGTGACTGGGAATTCACCACTTGTGGCTTGTCAAAATTGAAGGTCCGGGCATTTCACCCACCAGCCGTTAAGCCAATCGTGTGCCAATGCTTTTGTATTCAGAAATTGCGTGGCTTGAGGCCGAGCGAGCCGTCAATTTAACCGCCCCTCACAGCATCCTGACCGGTACGCGATTATTCTGACTGCGGTTGGTCTGTTTCGCCCTTGCTTTGTCCATTACGTTCGCAGAATGCTGCCGCCTCATATCACCACAGAAAAACAGTTGCAGGAGAACAGATGAATTGGAAGACTCGTGTGGAAATCCTCTACCTCATGGCCGCAACAATCTCCGCAGTCGGTACCGCTCTTGCAGCCGGCTTCGCCGCTTTTGTTTACAGGCGCAACTCCGTTCTTGAAAGAGCCAAGTGGGCCTCGACTCTTTACGAGAAGTTTTACGAGGCAACAACTCTCAAGCAAATGAGAGACAGGCTTGATTGCTTGAATGACCTCAACTCTGTGAACGAGATCGTAATCAGAGAAGAACCTGCGTTCACTGACTATTTGAACTTTTTCGAATTCATCGCCTTTGAAAACGTCGATGCGGCTCAAAGACTCAGAGATGAGGTCCTTTCGGTTATTCTCGATTGTTTGAACAGGCATGAGCGGGTGAAGCACTACATATCAAATTTTGAGAATGGCTACGAGGGCCTGGGCAAAACTACTGACGTCGAGGGTATGAGCGAACATCTTTTCCTTTACGGCACTCTGCTTCCGGGTAAAGCGCCCGAAGAAATTGCGCCGATCATCAAGCGTTTTCGCCGGCTTGGGCCGGGTCATGTTCGTGGAAGACTCTACGACTTTGGTGAATTTCCGGGTGCAGTGCTCGATCCTTCGTCGCGCACTATCGTTCATGGAGAACTGGTTGTTTTACCTTCTGATGGGCGAATTTTGGAAGCCCTTGATCGGTATGAAGAGTTCGACCCGGCCGATTCAAACGGAAGCCTGTTCATTCCCAAAAAGGTAAAGGTTTGGATGGTTAACGGAAGCAGTCGCGAGGGGTGGATCTACGTCTACAACAGACATCCCGGTACAGCAAAACTTGTTCGCGGGGGCGACTATCTTCGGTCCAAAGTCGCGTGATGGTCTGAATTTGGAGTTGGTGCCGGAGGTCGGACTCGAACCGACATGAGCAGTGAAGCTCGCCAGATTTTGAGTCTGGTGCGTATACCAATTTCGCCACTCCGGCTTGAAGGGATGCACATCATAAGACCGTTTGGCGGGATGCGCAACTTGGACCGACAAGTTTCCAACAGGTCCAAAGCCCCGACTCGCCTTCCGGGTAAATCGCTCCAGGGCAGTTATTTACCCCTCGCGTAAAAACATGTTTGCCACGGTGGGCCAAAACAGCTAGAATGCCTGAGCCAGGTATTGGCTGCGGCGTAACTGTCCCTACCTCGCGCCCTCACCAGCTAACTAAGCTCTACTAATTTTTCCAGCCGCCATGCCCTGCCCTGTTTCAGGAGAGACCCAAATGCCGACAACTGTCTCGCCACGCATTCTGATTGTCGACGACGAGATCGAGATTACTGAGATTCTTGCCGACCTGCTGAGCGAAGAGTACGAGTGCCACAAAGCGCGTTCGGCAGAGGACGCGCTCGCACGTTTGCGCGAAGGTCAATTTCAGTTAGTCATCAGCGACATCACCATGCCGGGCATGAGTGGCCTGGACATGATTCCGCACGTCAAGGAACTGGCGCCCGATACCGTCGTCGTAATGATCAGCGGCATGCAGACTGTCGAGAGTGCGATCGGCGCTCTCCGTCTCGGCGCGTTCGATTATCTGATGAAGCCGTTCGATCTGCGGCAGGTGGAAGCGGTTGTCAAACGCGCGCTCGAGCATCACGATCTCGTCGTCGCCAAGCAGCGTTATGAGAACCACCTGGAAGAGTTAGTCGAACAACGTACCGTCGAACTGGATCGTGCCTTGAACTCCCTGGAAGGCGCTTATCGATCGACATTGAAAGCGTTAACTGCCGCACTCGAAACACGAGACTCGGAAACGCATGGTCACTCAGAACGCGTAGTCAGTTACAGCTTGCGGCTCGGACGTGAATACGGCTTGAGTCCTGAAGAGATGAAGTCGCTGGAGTTTGGCGCACTGCTGCACGACATCGGCAAGATCGGCGTACCGGATTCTATCTTGCGCAAACCTGCAAAGCTCACCGAAGAAGAGTGGGTGCGCATGCGCGAACATCCGGTGCACGGTCAGCAAATCCTGCGCGGCATTGAGTTCCTGCAAGGTGCGTCACGCGTGGTGGCGCAGCATCATGAGCAGTGGGATGGAAGCGGTTACCCGGCCGGATTGCGCGGCGAAGAGATTGACATCTGCGCGCGCATCTTTTCAGTGGCGGATGCGTTCGACGCGATCACGAGCGATCGCGTGTATCGTCGCGGCAAGCCGTACGAAGCGGCAGCACAGGAGCTCGACGATTGGGCCGGGCGACAATTCGATCCGAAAGTGGTCGAGGCCTTTCATCGAGTGCCGAAAGAAGATTGGGAAGTGCTGCACCGGCAGTCGCTGATGCCGAAGCACGATCAGTTTGACGTGCGACAGATCATGCAGAATCTTGAGTCGCAGCTCGAACTCGCCGCAAGGTAAACCACAGATTGCACGGATGAAGAACTGATGTAGACGGATAAACCCGAATTATCCTGCTGATCCGCCTTCATCCGTGTAATCTGTGGTTCAGTTTTGAACGGTGGGGACGACGTAGCCGCGGCGCGACTGCAAGCTCAAACCGACTCGGCGTGACGCCACTTCGATGCGGCGATATTCGCCGGGACTCGCTTCGGCGAGCGGGCGCTTTGGTCGATAAGTGACGACGTATTCGGCGCCGATAGCCCGAGCGACTTCGTTGGCCTGAGCGATCATTTCTTCACTGTTAACCGGCAATAGAATCCTGCCGCCCGTTTCTTCAGCGACACTCTTCAGCGCCTGCTGGCTCTTCGCTACGTCAGCTTCGTAAGCTTTGCGTCTTCGCCGCATAGCGGGGTCGAAAGTGACGCGTACGCTGTACGAAGGCGATCGCGTTGTGCCGGGAGGGAGCGTGGGATCCGTAGCCCTGATTGGATCGGCATTCGGTGGACGTGGACCGGCAACGATCGAAGACGGAATGTCGTCGTTCTTCTGCCTGACAAACTCCGTGTAGCTGATGATGTGTACCGTGGCCCTCGCGGCGATCAGGTTGCGTATCGCGTCTTCGCGATTTACCTTGCTACCGGGCGTGTCGACGCCGTCAGTGATCATAACGACGTGACGGCTCCCCTCAGGACGATCTTTCAGTTGCACGCCCGCATTTACAATCGCCTCGGAGATTCGCGATCGCTTCGTCGAGATGAGTTTGGTTTTCAAGGTGCGAAGGACCGCTGCTTTGTCGGTGGTCCATGGCTGCAACATCTCAGCCGAGTTCCCTGACTGCATCACCGCGATCGAGACGCCTTCCTGAAGCTTGCTCACTAACTGTGATGCGACCTGGCGAGTCAGACTCGTACTCTTCGACATGCCTCCGAGTCCGCTTGTCTCACCACCAGTATCGAGCACGAACAGAACGTTTGCAGGGACGTGGCGCACGCTTCGGAGTTGCTGAATGACGCCGTCTTCAAGGACGAGAATATCGTCGAGCTCGAGTGTTGGATCGTAATGTCCGTACGCGTCAAGCGCGACAATGGGAAGTCGTACTTCTTCAGTGAAAACTCTTACTTTGTCTTGTTCAGTTGGCGACGGAGAGGGTTGCGGTTTCGAGGGTTCCTGACCCGCGCTCGGGGTGGCAGCGATTCCTAAGAAAGCGGCCAGGAACAAAAGCCCAGTTGTGCGCTTGAGCAGGAACATTTTTTGAATCGGCTGTTGGATGCCCCGCAGAGTCCTGCGTTGCCCTACAGCAAAGGTGCAAGCCGCAGATTTACGCAGAAAAACGCGAATCAGAATTATCTGCGTTTCTGCGTAAATCTGCGGTTTATGTCTTCCGCGCTTGCGCCTGAACCGCGGTGATCGCGATCGCGTCAACGATGTCACGCGCCGTGCAGCCTCTCGAGAGATCGTTGGCGGGCTTATCCAGACCCTGAAGAATCGGTCCGATGGCGGTGGCGCCGGCCAGTCGCTCAGTTAACTTGTACGCGATGTTTCCGGATTGCAGATCGGGAAAGATCAGCACGTTTGCACGGCCCGCGACCGACGACCCGGGCGCTTTAGAGTGGGCGACGGCGGGAATCAACGCCGCATCTCCCTGAAGTTCACCATCGACCAGTAGCTCAGGCGCGCGCGCTTTCACCGTCCGCGTCGCCTCGACAACTTTATCTATCAGCCGGTGCCGCGCGCTTCCCTTCGTGGAAAACGAGAGGAGGGCGACGCGCGGCTCCGCGCCGAGCAACGCCTTGCACGAATCCGCCGCCGCCAAAGCGATCTCCGCAAGCTCAACCGCGCTCGGTTCGATCACGACGCCACAATCAGCATAGATCAACGCGCCATCATGTCCGAATTCCTTGTTGCGCAACGCCATCAGGAAGAAGCTCGAGACGAGTTTGAATCCGGATCTGACTCCGATGCAGTGCAAGGCTGCACGAACCGTGTGGCTCGTAGTGTTCGTCGCGCCGGCAACGGAACCGTCTGCCAATCCCGAACGAACCATCAAGTTGCCGTAGTACAAAGGATCCGAGACGAGCGTCCGCGCTTCATCCGCCATCAAGCCTTTCGCTTTTCTCAAATCGTGAAAGAGCGACACCATCTTGTCGAAATCAGCCGCGCGCCGATGATCGATGATCGCAACGCCACCGAGATCCAGACGCTGGTCTCTCGCGGTCGCGCGGATGGTTTCTTCATCACCGAGCACAGTGATTCGCGCGATGCGCTGGCTCGTGGCTTCGGCGGCGGCGACAACCGTGCGCGGATCGTTACCTTCGGGCAGTACGATGTGTTGCGGCCTTGACGCGGCACGCTGGCGAATGCGATCGAGGATCTCCATGGGCGGTAATGTTGCCACAGATTACACGGTTCAGCACAGACCTGTATAATCTTCTGCATGCCAGATTTAAAGCTACGAAGCCGAATGACGAACCTGTTGCTCGTCATTCCCAATCTTCTTTTACTGTGCACGCGGTTGATGGTTGACCCACGAGTGCCCGCAAAGGAGAGGTTGTTGGTGGCGGGCGCGATTGTCTACGCACTTGTACCGCTCGACTTCATTCCCGACATGCTGCCTTTCATTGGCCAGGTTGACGACGCTTACCTGATCGCGCTGACACTGTTGCGCTTGATGAGCGTCACTGAACCTCGCGTCGTGCGAGAACACTGGCGCGGCGGAGGAGACGTCGTAGAGTTGATCGGCGCGACCGCACTGATCGCTGCGCGACTATTGCCGAAAAGAATTCGTCGTGTATTGACCGCGCGGGTTGAGACGGCGAAGCCCCCGGTTGGGCAGGAGCGAACGATGGCTATGCCGTTGATCGTGGAGCGACCAGCCGCCTCGGAACAATAAACGGGCGGCCGCAGAGGGCCGCCCCTACAGTTGTATCTAACAGCCGTTCAGTATTCTAAGCGGCGAGACACCAATCGATCACGCCTTCAACTTCGTTCGCGAGCCGTCCGACAAAATTCTGATTACTCGTCTTCACTGCCCAGTACCTCATCTGTTCGGGTAAAGTGTCCGTGCCAGTTTCGTCGTAGGCCAACAGCGCGCAACTCAGCGATGAGGAGTGTGTCATGACAAACCATTCGCGCGACAAGCGAAAATCCGGGTTGAGCGTGATCAGTCTGATGTTCGGATGTCGCGGCGGCCGCCAGTCGTCCTGCCCAAAAAGGTATACCGACTCCGACACGTCGGCGATGCGCATGTAACGATCGATGATGGGTTGCAGTGCCGAAAATTTCTCGACGCCCGCATAAACCCTACCGGAACGGTTCGTGCGAAGCAGAACCGCGTTCTCGATCATCAAGCACCCATACTCGACGGAAGCGGTAGTCGTGTGACAGATAAAACTCTCGCGCTCGACGAAATCGCGCCGCGCGAGACTCGCAATTTCACCCAGGTTCTCAATAGCATTCCTCTCGGAGAACTTGAGTGCGTGTTCGAATATCGAAAAGTTTTTCACCGAGGGGGACCTCCTGCTGTAGCCGGAGAACCTTTTATAGGACGAAATCTGCGAGGGCGTTACGAATAGTTCGTTAAAGTGTGTGCGTCAACAGACATTAGCTTAATTTGAGTGGAGTGCTGTGAGGATTTTTTCGTGAATGCCGCCAAAGCCACCGTTTGACATGATGGCGACCACGTCGCCGTGACGCAGTTCGGGAACGATGTGAGCGACGATGTGATCGGCGTCGGGCAAAGCGAAAGCGGGTTTACCTTGTTGCGAAATAGCGTCGATTAATTCACCGGTATCTAGCGCCCGTCCCTTTTCTGTGACCTTCTGACTGTCGAAAACGGAAGCGATGACGACGTAATCCGCCGCGGCAAAAGCATTCGCGTAGTCCTGTTGGAAGACCGCGAGGCGCGACGACCACGAGCGGGGCTCGAACACGGCGATCAAGCGGCGATCCTTATACCTCGCGCGCAGTGCACGCAATGTTTCTCTGACAGCCGTCGGGTGGTGAGCGAAGTCGTCGATCACTACGACGCCGCGTTCTTCGCCGCGGACTTCAGCGCGCCGCTTCACATTTTGAAAGCTCGCGAGCGCGCCGCGAATCTTTTCCTTGCTGACGCCCCACGCGTCGGCCGCGACGATCACCGCCAGACAATTCAGCAGATTAAACTCGCCGAGCAGCGGCGTCTCGAATTCGCCCCACGGCTGGTTTTCGCAGAAGACTTCGAACCTTGATAGCCCCTCGCCGAACTCAGCATTGCGTACTTGCCACTTTGCGTCCGCGTGAGTGCCGAAAGTTTCGAGCCGGGTGAAGAGTTTCTCTCCAAACGATTCAACGACTGCTCGAACGTGCGGGCTGTCCCAACCCGCGATCAGTCTTCCGTTCTCAGGCACCAGATTCATGAAACGCCGAAACGCCAGCTTCACCGCGTTGAGATCGGAGTAGATGTCGGCGTGATCGAATTCGATGTTGTTTACGATCGCGAGCTCCGGCAGGTAATGCATGAACTTCGGACCTTTGTCGAAGTAAGCCGTGTCGTACTCGTCGGCTTCGATGATGAAGTAATCGCTGCCTGTCACACGAAAGCTCGCGCCAAAATTCTGTGCGACGCCGCCGATCAGAAAAGTCGGATCGAGTCCGCCCTGATCCATTACCCACGAGGCTATACTCGTCGTCGTCGTTTTACCGTGCGTACCTGCGATTGCGAGCGAGTGACGCCCGCGAATGAATTCTTCCTTTACGACTTCCGCTTGCGATCGGTAGAGGAGTTTTCGATTGAGTGTTTCCTCAACCTCGGGATTGCCGCGCGGGATCGCGTTGCCGACGATGACGCAGTCGGGTTGCGGCGTGAGATGTTCGCGTTTGAAGCCCAGCAATACGCTGATGCCGAGCTCCTGAAGCATTGTCGACATCGGCGGATAGACGTTTGCGTCGGATCCGGTGACGCGATGGCCTCGCGCTTGAAGCATGCCGGCGAGTGAAGCCATCGCCGTCCCGCAAATGCCGATTAAGTGGTAGTGCATCGTGTATCTGATCTGCGTTTCATCCGCGTAGATCAGCGCCTAAGCTAACTCAGCGACATAGTTACGAATCGACTCTCGCAGCCCTGCTGGTTGAAAGCCGATTAGCCGCTGCGCTTCACTGATATCGGCCCAACAGTCAAACTGCGAAGCTGGTTGATCTACCGGAACGATTTTGCTTTTGCTTCCCAACGACTCAACCAACGTCTGCGCGTATTCGAGACTGGTGATCGGCCGGCCGCAGCCGAGGTTCATGATCGAAAACCCTTCGTGTGGCCGGCGTTCAATGCAAGCCTCGACGGCCGTAACCACATCGCTCACGTGAAGCGCATCGAGAATCACCTCGCCGCGTGAAAAGAGTTCGATGTCGTCGTTATTCCTTGCCAGTTTCGCGAGGCCGTCGACAAAGCTGTCTTCCTGCCCTGCGCCGTAGAGGCTTGGCAAACGGAGAATGATCACCGGCGCTTCGCGGAACGTTTCGAGTAACTGTTCCGCCCAACGCTTCGTCGCAGCGTAAGGTGCGGGTGAGCTCGTCGGGTGCGTTTCGACAAAAGGCAACCGCGCGGATTTTGAATAGACTTCCAAACTCGACGTGTAAATTAT
Organism: Acidobacteriota bacterium; assembly: GCA_046733535.1. Classification (GTDB taxonomy): domain Bacteria; phylum Acidobacteriota; class Blastocatellia; order Pyrinomonadales; family Pyrinomonadaceae; genus PSRF01. The sequence continues at coordinate 10,673 of JBKPPH010000399.1, read as the reverse complement.
CTGGCGCGGCGGCGCGTCTCTGAACGCGTCGATCAGAAGCTGTGTTGAGATTACGTTCGACTTCACGAACTCGGGAAGCGAGTAAGAGCCGGGTTCCCGCGAGGCGCAATGGACGACGACGTCGGGCGCACCGTGTTCCTGTACCAAACGCTTGAGCTCTTCTTTCTGCGAAGCCAGATCGATCGAGATCGATTCATCTGCTTCGGGAGAGTTGCGCTTCGACAAGCTGACGATGTGGTTGCCGTCACGCTTGAGAGTCGTCGTCAAGCGTCTGCCCAAAAACCCCGCTCCACCGGTGATCCAAATTCTCATCTTTACTTATTTGTGATTGGTTCCGAACGCAGATTAAATGATGTCGGCGAAGCTGCGTTCCACGCGTCCAAAAGCATAGATAGCGTAGAGCAGTACCGCGATGGTCAAAATGAAAGCGATGCCGAGGGCGGTCCAGTCAAACGGTAATCCGAACAGCGCCGAGCGATAACCTTCGATGATTCCTGACATCGGATTCAGCAGCAAGATCCAACGCCACTTTTGCGGGACCGAAGTCGAGGGAAGAATCACGGATGACACAAACAACCACAACTGTATGAGAAACGGCAGTGCGAATCGGACGTCGCGGTATTTTACGTTCAGGGCAGACATCCAGGTTCCGACTCCGAGTCCAAACAGTGCGGTCATGAAAACTAGAACCGGAAGAAACAAGACTTGCGCGGTCAAAGTAACGCGATAATAGAGCATCAACAAACACAGCATTACGAACGCGAGTACGAAATCAACGAGGCCCGCCAGCATCGCCGCCGCAGGAACGATCAAACGCGGAAAATAAACTTTGGTGATGAGATTCGCGCTGCCGACGAGACTGTTACCGCTCGCCGTGATCGAGTTCGCGAAGAAAGTCCACGGAACGAGACCGGCCAGTGCAAACAGTGGATACGGAATTCCCGATGAGCCAACGGCGGCGAGCCGGCCGAAGAAGATCGTGAAGATGATCATCATGAACAGCGGCTGGAGTATGGCCCAGGCGGCGCCGAGAGCAGTCTGTTTATAGCGCACCTTGACGTCGCGCCAGGTGAGAAAGAAGAGCAGTTCGCGATACGCCCAAATGTCTTTGAGGTTGAGAAGACTCCATTTTTTGCTCGGCTGAATAACGACGAGAGGCTCTGCCGGCAGTTGAAAAGTTTCCATGTGATTTACAAGATTTACAAAGCGATAGGAGCCTGTCAGTCTAGCCACCAACGAAAGACAGGTCAAGCTATTCCACTTTGCGCGAAAGTACGCGTGGCTTTCTTCAGGTTCGTGTAGCCGCGGTAGAGGCCGGGTGTTCGGAGGCGAAGCCACAAACTCAGAAGGCCCTTGTGCCGACCGCGACTGCACGAGAGACCGAGCTTCAAAGGGATCAAAGCAAAGCGAGGATGGCCACCCTGCAAATAAAGTTCAGCCAGCTCAAAGAAGAACCGCGTCTTCGAGCCGCGAATGCTATCGCTGTATTTGAAATTCAGGTCCCGATCGATCTTGTCCAACACTTTGATACTTGTCAGGAGTTGATGAGATCGTCTTCTGAGTGACCAGACGCCGGCCACGTGCACGCGGTAAGCGGCCATCACTTCGTCGATGTACCCGATCTTTCCCTGTTGAGCTTTGAAAATGTTGAGAGGCCAGTCGCCCATCTTCGCAGTGAGAAACCAATCGGGAATCTCGATCAGCGGTTCGCGCCGGTACATGATCGAACAAGCGGGTATGAAGTTTCCCCACAGCAGTTGTTTGATGTCGGTGATCGGCTTTTGATCCGCGGCACATAACTTCTCCGGCTCACGGCCGTCCTCATAAACCGCGACAACGTTGTGAAAACAGATCGCGCACTCAGGATGTGTTTCAAGGAAATCGACTTGCCGTTGCAGTTTGTGAGTCGAGGTGAAGTAATCATCACCGTCGAGTATTGCGATGTATTGACCACGACAGGCACGAAGCGCGTTCAGGTAGTTTATTTTTCCAGCGAGGCGGATGCGGCGATCGCGATCCGCCTCTTCAGGATTGCGCAGCAGTACGCGAATCTTGTCCGGGTGCTGCTTGCCAAGCTCGACCACCATCTCCCTCGTGCGGTCGGAGGAGGCGTCTTCGCCGATCACGATCTCGTAAGCGAAGTTCACGTCCTGCGCGAGGATGCTGTTGATTGCTTGTGTGATCAGGTTCTCCTGGTTGTAAGTGGTGACCAGGATGCTGACTTTGGGATTAGCTGGACCAACGTCGGGTTCAGGCGGAAGTGGCTGCTTGAGATCGAAGCTTCGCGGATACTTCTCGACCATTGTTAACCACCATCCTGATTACCCCGCAGATGGTACTGATGTCCGCCGGCGAGATTGAGGTGCCAGTTGGCAAGGATAACACACGCTCACAGATCCTTTCGGTTTCGGGCAGCGAAGAGCTTGATGGCTGGGAATTGTAAGGCGCCATGCGATGGCAACCGGGATAGAAGTAACGACGCGCGAGAATATTCTCGTGATAGAGGACCTTCATTAACTCATCGCGAGTAACGACTGTTTGGTCCGCGTCGATTTCAAGCACGAAGTATTGATAGTTGCATTTCTCCTGGTCAGGGTTGGAAAGGACGGTGACCCCTTTGAGCCCGGCGAGTTCCTCGGCGTACTTCTTATGATTTCGACGATTAACAGAAATGAAGTCGTCAATGCTTTCCAAATTCGTCAATCCCATTGCAGCGGACACTTCGCTCATTTTGCCGTTCGTGCCGATTGAAGCGACCTGATCGTAAGCAACGAAGCCGAAGTTACGCATCAGCTTGATTTTTCGCGCGAGCTCGTCGTCGTTGGTGACGACGGCGCCGCCCTCCAACGAGTTGACGAATTTCGTCGCGTGAAAGCTGAACACTTCAGCGTCGCCAAACCCACCGATCATTCGGTCCTTGTATGAGCAACCTAATGCATGAGCGGAATCGAACAGGAGTTTCAACCCGCGCCGGCGCGCGATCTCTTCGAGCGCCGCTATGTTGCAGTGCCATCCCCAAAGATTGACGGCGAGAATCCCGGTCGTCTCGGGCGTGATCAAAGCGTCGATTTTTGCCGGATCGATCGTATGTGTTTGCGGATCGATATCGCAGAAGACTGGTGTGATGTCCTGCCATTGCAGCACGTGCGCAGTCGCCACAAAAGTAAAAGAGGGCAGGATTACTTCGCCTTTTAATTCAAGCGCGCGAATCGCTATCTCGAGCGCGATCGTGGCGTTACACATGGCGATGCAATACTTCACGCCAGTCAGTTCGGCCAGACGCTTTTCGAACTCGATTACGTAAGGACCATCATTGGTGAGCCACTTTCGATCGAGGATGTCATCTACTCGACTCGAAAACTTCTGCCGGTTTCCGATGTTCGGCCGGCCAACATGCAACGGTTCGTCGAAAGCTGGGCGGCCGCCAAAACATGCGAGATCGTCAAGCGTTTGTTTCGGCGGAGATAAAGTGGTGTCGAGAATTGGCATAGGAAATAGTCAGCGCGTGCTACGGCTTTACGACATAGGCAGTTGGCATCCAGCCAAACGTAAAAGTTTTTATTTGGGCATCAGGCATGAATTCCCTGACGGCGCGCGTTTCGCCGGGCGCGAGTTCATGATTGAACTGGTCAAAGATTATCACGCCGCCGCTCGTCAAACGCGGCCAGAAGTGTTTGAGACAGTGAATGACCACGTCGTACAGACCCGCATCGAGATAGACGAGTTTGAACTGCATGTAAGCATTCGTCTCGAAGAATTGGTCCAGGTCAGAGCGCAAGTCGAGCTTATGAATATGGACAATGTGATCGAGGCGTTGAGCGGCGATCAATCGCATCAGTCGATCGTAATCTTCTTTGTAGGAGCCTTCGAAGATGTTGGGCTCTTCCTCGGTGGGCTTGGATCCTTCGAACCAGTCGAAGCCGTGGACGAGGGTCAAAGTTTCAGGTTCGAAAATCTGTGTGAGCTTGGCGAACAGCAAAGTGCCGGCGCCCTTGTAAACTCCGGCTTCGGCGATGTGACCGGCCACGCCGAGAGTCATTTTGTACGCTTCGTAAAGAGCGAGGAAGCGGGAAAGCGTCATGTGGCCGACGAAGCTCGGGAAGTGATGAATGAGGTCTTCAGTGTCGTAGCCAAGCGACAAGATCTCGGCGAGTCCTTCGTAATAAGGCCCTTTGCGAGCAGAGAACTTCTTAGTTTCGAAGTTTCCTTCCTTATATTCCATTCAGATCAATCTCCATGGTCCAAACTCGACGGAATGTTAAAGGAGTAAAACGGATAATGGACCAACTCGGAAAATCCCAGTCGCTCCGCGAGGCGCCGGGAGCCGGTATTGTAAGCAAAGCAGTCCCAGGTTGGAGTGATTCCCCTCGTCAAGCATTCTCGTATGAACTGTCGCGACACCAGAACAGCCAAACCCTGTTGTCGATAGGCTTCGTCAGTGGCAACGTCGATTTCGGCGAGTCCGTCGCTGATGGCTGCGGCATAACAGATACTGACGACGTCGCCGTCCTTGATGATACAAAAACCCAACCCGTTCTCCGTCACGTCCTGCGCGGAGGCCCAAAAGCGCGAGTCGATCTCGATGCCGAATTTTTTTGTTTTGGGAATCAGTTCAGCATCAAGTCTTCGCATCTCGAAGCCGTTCGGGCAAGTGATCGGGTCACTTGAGTCACCGTCGAATTGGTAGCGGATCCGCTCGCGGCGACGCGCGCCAGCGGCATCCAGTCTTTGTTGCCAAAATTCCGGTGGCGAATACCACAAAAGATATGACGGCTTGATCTTCTTCGCGCTCGTGAACAACTCGACCAACGCCTTATCGAATGCCCGATTCACCTCCGCGGCGATCAGATACATGAACCCGAAATTGTTTAGGACCAGAGCCGACTTCGCATTTCCGTCGACGAAAACCTGTCCACGCTGGCGGTTCTCGATAACCGCTGAAATCAAAGGAAACCGCAGCGGCCCTGATCGATAAAGCGACAAGACATCCGGAAACTCACTTGACTCTAACTCAACAGCCCCCATTTTGTGCTTTATCAGCCTCTTTGTGGCTTCACTTCATCTTCGTCAGCCGCATGAACGTCCCCGAGTCGAGCCGAAACTTTGGCGTGTCGGGCGCGATGTACACGCTCTTGGGCGCCACGTTTTTGGTGACGAGCGTTCCCGCGCCAATGAAGCTTTCGCGGCCCACCGTTATCTCATGGCCCAACGTAGCATTCACACCGATGAAGCAATAAGGCTCCACTTTCGTTGTCCCTGAAATCACAACGTTCCCCGCAATATAACAATGATCGCCTACGCTCGCGTGATGCCCGACGTGGTTAGCGCTCCAGATAAAGACGTCGGAGCCGATCTTCGCCAGCGGCTGGATCACTGCAAACTCGAGCACGAAACAGTTGTCGCCGATCTCGACATTCCCGACGTTCGAAGCTCGCGAACTGACGTAGCTTATCAGTTTGTATCCTTTAGCCTTTGCCTCGTCGTATTTTTGCGCGCGGAAGTGGTTGAGGTCCTGGTAACCCACCGCGACAAACATTTGGTAATCCGCCGGAGGAAACCTGCTCTGCACTTCCTCGAACGGGACCACCGGTAAGCCCAGCTTCCTGTCAGTTAAGTACTGACCATCTACGCTGAAAGCAACGATCTCGTGTGGACTGTCGTTCTTCAGGTAGAAGTAAGCCTCGTCCGCGATTTTTCCTGCTCCAAAAATGACGATTTTAGCCATGCTGTTTCTCTACAGGTATTTTTCCGCCAGCGATCGACGATCAACTTTACCGTTCGGACCCTTCGGCAGCACGTCTTCACGATAAAACACGGATGGGACCATGTACGCAGGAATGATCTGCTTCAAGTCCGTGCGCATCGTGTTGCTGTCGAATTCTTCACCCGCGACGACGGCGACGATTCGGCTGCGGCCGTTTGTGTTCGAGTGCAACACCACGGCTTCTGTCACATGCGCGAGACAATGGAGCGCACTCTCAATCTCTTCAAGCTCGATGCGATAGCCCATGTGCTTGATCTGGTTGTCTTTTCGTCCGCAGATGTAGAGCTTGCCGTCCGCGGGATCCAGCCTGACGAGATCGCCAGTCTTATACATGATTTCGGGAAACGCGTGGTGCCGCGGATTCTGCACGAAGGCCGCCGCAGTGCGCGCAGGATCGTTGTAATAACCTTTGCCGACGTTCGGGCCGAGCAAGCATAACTCACCGATCTCGCCGGGCGGCGCCTCCGCGTTGTCATCGTCGAGGATCAGAAAACTGAAATTTTTTGCGATGTGTCCGAGCGGCGGCAGGCCCTGGAGATCGGCGAAGTCGGTCTCGGTGATCTTGTAAGACGAGCAGATGCAGGTGCATTCGGTTGGCCCGTACACGTTGAATAACTCGCTTCGCGGCGAGTAAGCATCGTAGAGTGACTTAAGCTTTGCCTTTGGATAGCCCTCGCCTCCGAAAATAAAACAGCGGATCGAACTGAGATGCCGTCCGTCAACAGCTTTCATCGTTTGCAGAAACAGCAAGAGTGACGGCACGGAAAACCAGACCGTGCACGCTGCTTCGGCGGCCTTCGCGACCAGCAATCCCGGATCACTGACTTCCGCTTTAGAGAAAGGCACGAGGCGCGCGCCGGTGAACAACGACGAGTAGAAATCGAAAACGGAGTTGTCGAAGTACAACGGATTGACGTTTGTTAGTACGTCAGCGGGAGTGATGCTGAACGTTTCCTCGCTCCAGTCGGTGAGGCTGAGAACATTTGCATGAGTCATCACCGCGCCCTTGGGAAAACCCGTCGAGCCGGACGTGAACATGATGTATGCCGGGTCGGAGCCGGTAACGAAGCGCGTCTCCGGCAGATCGTTGTCGTCCAAACTCTCGGTATCGAGATTGTCGATTGGTGTGATGTTCAGTTCGGAAGTGACATCCGCGAGTCGATTCGCGAAATCAGTTTCAGCGATCAGAAACCTGGGACGGCAGGTGGAGAGTATCTTGCGCAGGCGTTCGACGGGGCTGTCAGGATCGAGTATCGCGTAAGTGCAGCCGATCTTCAGGCTGGCGATCATGGTTGCAAAGGTGTTGGCAGTTTTTTCGCCTGCAAGACAAACTACGTCGCGTTTTTTAGCGCCGTGGTCGAGCAGCAGACGCGCGATGCGGTTGCCGAGCTGATTGAGTTCGGAGTATGAGAGGTGGTGGTCCTTGGTGAGCCAGATTGCCGGGTGGTCGCGACGTTTTGAAGCGACTTCCTGAAATCTAATTGCGAGGTTGTATTCGTACATCAAGTTAGACAGGATTAACAGGATACTGCATATCCGACCCCTGATTCGCCAAAGCCGTTGCCGTTGTAGAACAAGTACTTTTTGTCTTTGTGCTGGTACACGTACGGATAGCACATCATGATCGAATCCCAACCATCCGCGGAGCGGTCGATGCCGACCTCCTCGTCCTTTCGTTCCCAGTTCAAGCCATCAACAGATTCCGCGTAGCCGACGCGGTAGCTTTGTTCTCTGTCCGTTCGGTAATTAACGCTACCGCGGGAGCAGTACCACATTTTGTAACGGCCGTCCTCGCGAATGATTGACGGTCGCGCGATCGCCTCGCCTTCGAATTTGTACTCGATGCACGTTCGGTTCGGCCTGGTCCAGTTGATGCCGTCGTCCGATTCACCATACTTGATCTTGTAGCAGGGCTCCGGCTTCCCGTTTACGATCACCCAGCCGGTGGCAGAGCCGTACCACATGCGCCACTTGCCGTCTTCGCGAAGGACCTCGCACGCGCCGGTGAAGTATGCCTCGTGCTGATTTCGATCGACGATTGCGCCTTCGCAAACACGCTGGAACGTCAATCCATTATCTTCACTGACGGCGAGTCCGATCGCATTGCGATAGGGCACCGTCACACTCGCATTCCAGCCGCCGTAGTAGAGATACAACTTGCCGTCGTGCTCGAGCATACAGAACGGCACTGCGCCTCCGTCGTCAAACGTGCCGAGCGTTCCCATGTCCAGCACGGGCCGATCGTGTACGTAAATAACGCGCGAAGGATTATTCGCTTCGACGTCGATGAACGTAGTGACAGACTTGATCGCTTTCGAACGCGTCGCGAAGTAGATACGCAGCACATCGTCCGAAATCTTGTGCGGCACCGGCACGTAAGCGTGCGTGGCCATCCAGTCATAGTTGTTGTCGGGTCTGAAGATCAAACCCATCTTCTTCCACTTCATATTTAGAGCGTCAAGCCACCATCCAGTTCAAACACTTTGCCATTGAAGAAGTCGTTTTCGATGACTGCTGCCACCGCGTCCGCGACTTCTTTAGTTTTACCGAGGCGTCGCAGAGGCACGCGTTTGATTGTCTCGCGCAGGGCGGCTTCACTCGTCGCGGCGTGGGCTGAATCCGTATCCATGTAGCCGGGCGCAACGGCGATCACGCGTATTCCCGCCGGACCTAATTCACGCGCCCAGGCTCCAGTCAACGCGTGCACACCCGCCTTCGCAGCGGAATAAGCTGAGGCGCCGGGGTTTCCGGCGGCAGCGACTGAACCAATATTCACTATCACGCCTTTTGTGCGCGTCGTGATCATCTTTCCCACGACGCACGTAGTCATGTAGAACACGGACGTCAGGTTCGTACGCAGCACTCGCTCCCACGTTTCGACGTCGTGTAGCTGGAGTCCGGCGCCCGTAATCCTGATTAAGGGTTCGCTGTAGAGAATGCCCGCGTTATTGATCAGCACGTCGGGTGCGCCGCGATTTGCAGCGAAGTCTTCCACCGCGGCAGACACCTGCTCGTAGTTCGTCACATCGCAAGTCACACCCTCAACGTCCGGAAGCTCCTGTTTCAGCGCATCGAGACCGGCGACGTCGATGTCGAACACTGTTAACACAGCTTCGCGCGCGATGAGTTTTTCAACCATTGCCCGGCCGAGGCCTTTTGCGCCGCCCGTGACAATGATCTTTTTCCCGCGCAGATCCATTGCTAAACAGCCACTCCTTTACTACTCAGCACGCGTTTGATATCGCCGACGCTGCGCATGGCAACTATGTCGTCGAAACTGAGCTGAACGTCGAGCTGTTCTTCGAGCGACGCGATTAGCTCGATGTGCTTGAGCGAATCCCAGACGTCGAGATCCGTCATTGCGAGTTGATCAGTGACTTCCGTCGCTGGTATTTGCAGCACGTCTGCTAACAGTTGTTCCACGTTTTTTCCCACGAGGTTCCTTTTCTTAGCTCATTTGAATTCGCCCAAACGGTAAGCAGGGAAATACTCGGTCGCACTAGTGTTCGTTCTCTCCACGAGTTGCTGATACTTAGGCCGAGAAAAGATTCTGCCGCAAAAATAGGCTGTGCGGACGCCGTTGGACCATCCCTGCTTGAAACGGTTCAGGCCGGAGTTGGTGTTGTTGCTGCCTGCCCCCGCGCCTAAGTTAAGCCATTTGAACTGCCGCAGGCAAAAGTGGCGCAGCGCATAATCGAAGAGGGCGAATGATGCACCGGCCTCGTAGCCGCGTTCGCTGTAAGCGCCGAGGTGATAATAGGCCCGGTCGCCTTGCTCGTACCAAAGTAGCATACCGACGGTAGAGTCGTTCTCAACGGCGCGAAACGCAACGATGCCGGGAACGGACAATTGACCAGCAAAGGAGTTGCGCGAGAAGGCTGTCATGCCGGTGATGTCGTGTCTGGCGATCAGTGTTTGATAGAGACTCACCCAATCGTCCAAAAACTCCAGCGGTTCGAGGCATTGTTCGACCGCGACGCGTTGCAGTGCTTTCCGGGCGTTGCGTAGGTGATGCGGGTGCACGAACGATTCCAACGGGCGTTCGAGATCGGTGACAAAGTGTTCCTTGAATGGCTTCACGAGATCCGGAAAGCATTCTCGCAGATAGTTTGTGTCGAAGTCGCCAAAGGGATCTGTGACCAGGCTGACTGCGATCAGATCGTCTGCGAGTTGATCCAAATCCGTTTTCAGTTGTAGCCAGTTTTCGCAGGCGAACAAAGGATAGCAGCCCATCGCATCGCGGCTGTCGGTCTGCGGGATCGGTCGCGACAGCAGCCAGCCGCCGCAGTGATGTAAGGCTAAGGGGGTTCCGAATTCGCTCAAGGATTCCGCGTAACGCTGATGAAGGTATCCACTTGTGACAGGATGTACACTATTAGGCATGATTTACGTTAGGTTTCTCTACGACGTAGAGAACACTTTGACTTGTGATGCCTGTCCGTTCGAACAACTCTTCGCCAAAAAACTCTTTGCCTAACTCGTGGACCTTAAACCCTGCTTCTCGCACTCGCTCCAGAAAGCCACGCTTCGAATAGAGTCGCAGGTGATCGTCCTGTCCGAAGCGCCGCCAGCGTTCCGCCTCGTCGACGCACTCGAGATCTTCGTCGATTTCGTCAACGCTCAGAATGATCGGCACCATCAAAATCGCTTTCCCACCGGGCTTCAGAATGCGGTGCAACTCGCGTAGCGCTTTCTTGTCGTCGGGCACGTGTTCCAGCACGTGCGAACAAATAAAAAAATCAAACTGGTTCGTTTGATAACACTGCAGGTCAGTGATATCGACTTTGTCGTCGACGTTCTCCGTCAGAAAATCGGCGGTCCGGTAGCGGATGTCTTTACCCGACGACTCGATAATCCGTCCGATGAATGCAGACAGAGGTGCTGACGGCCCGAACTCAACAATCTGAAC
>JBKPPH010000398.1:0-10636 GCA_046733535.1 Acidobacteriota bacterium | reverse complement strand
TACCCTCTTTCGCGCCTTCGGCGCTGCGCATTGCCGCTGGCTACCCTCTTTCGCGCCTTCGGCGCTGCGCATTGCCGCTGGCTACCCTCTTTCGCGCCTTCGGCGCTGCGCTTTGCCGCTGCTACCTTATGTCGCGCCTTCGGCGCTGCGCATTGCCGCTGGCTACCTTATGTCGCGCCTTCGGCGCTGCGCTTTGCTCCTGGCGACCATCTTTCGCGCCTTCGGCGCTGCGCGAGCTGATTCATTGCATCAATGACAGTTCCGTGCAGCGCGATATCCGGCCTGCTCCGCCTCCGCACGGCTGTTGAACGGAACGCGGTTGTGCTCTGCTATGTCGTCGTAATTGGGGCAGCCGGGCCAGTGATAAATCATTGAGCGTCTATTTCCTCGTATGCCTTCATCTTGCGTCGCCCGAGAAGTCGTTACAGGCGAGGACGGAGGTACGTACGGTTCAACTGGAGTTTTACGCTGCGGGTAGCGAACCACCGATGGTTCAACTGGGGCCGAATCGGCCCACAATCCTCGTCGTGCGAAGCGGGCCTCGTTTTGATAGCGGTCGTAGAGTTCCCGCTCGCTAACGCTTTCTTCACTCTCCATAGAGTGCCGAGCCATTCCGGCACGGATCTGTTGCAGGCAAACATCCCGCTTGTCCAAGAGGACTCTGCCGACGAGGCGATTCCGTTGATCAACCTTCGTCCACTCGACGATGACCTCTCTGCCGTTAACCAGGCGGACGAGAGAGCGCGTAGACTCAGTAGCAAATGCCTGACCTCTCTCCGGAGCGTCGATGCCTTTCAGATGGATTTGATATGCGTGCTTTGTGCGGTCAGTGACGACAATGGTGTCGCCGTCGATAACTCTGTTTACTTTGCCAACGAGAATGGACGCACGCGCCGGGGATTCCGCCCGTTGCGGCGCTGCCGGTACGGGACTTACGGTCTCGGAGGACGGTGCACACCCGAACAACAAGGCTGCGGCGACCAGCAGCAATACGAATCGATCACGCCTATTTGGTAGCAGAGGGGTTGCTCCTTTCAGCGGTGTGAGAACTCGTATGATTCTAAACGCGTTTGCGCAGCTTGGCGATCCGTTGCAGCGAAGCTTTAGTGGCCCTGCGAGAGTTTGCCGATCAGGGTGAACAGCGGCAGGTACATGGCGATGACGATTGAGCCGATGGTGACGCCGAGGAAGCCGATCAGAATCGGCTCGATTAAGGTCAATAAATTCGCAATCGCGGCGTCGACTTCCGCTTCGTAGAAGTCGGCAATCTTACCGAGCATAGCATCGAGTGCGCCGGTCTGTTCGCCGATTCCAATCATCTGCGCGACCATGTGTGGAAACACTTCCGTCGCCTTCAAAGGATCGACGAAGCTTTCGCCGCGCTCTACACCGCTTCTCACTTTCGTAATCGCCTCTTCAATGATCACGTTGCCCGACGTTTTTGCAGTGATGTCCAACGACTGCAAAATCGGCACACCCGAAGAGAGCAAGGTGGAAAGCGTGCGCGAGAACCTCGCGACTGAAATCTTGCGGAAGATGTCGCCGAGTATTGGCACCTTCAGCAGCAGTCGATCGATGTTCTTCCTGCCGCCAGGCGTCCTGTAATAAAACCTTGTCGCCACGCCGGTTCCGATTACGGAAGCAAGTATTACCAACCCTCCCCAACCAGCGAGAAAATTACTGAAGCCGACGACGATGCGTGTCGGCAACGGCAACTGTTCGCCTGGTCCAAGCAGACCAAGAAAGATGTTCTGGAACTGCGGAATCACGACGATCATGATCACGGCCACGGCAACGATCGCCAGCAGGATCACCGCCGTGGGATAGATCATCGCCGAGATGATGTCGCGTTTCAGCTTGACGATCTTTTCGATGAACGTCGAGAGTCGTTGCAGAATCAGATCGAGAATACCGCCCGTCTCTCCGGCTTCAACCATGTTCGCGTAAAGCTGATCGAAGACACGCGGATGCCGCGCCATCGCCGCCGCCAGAGTCGAACCTTCTTCAACATCCTGACGCACCTGCAAAAGAATCTGCTGGAAATACTTGTTCTCCTGCTGCTGGGCCAGGATTTCAAGACACTGGACGAGGGGCAAACCGGCATCGATCATCACTGAAAACTGGCGCGTGAAGATCGACAGGTGTTTCGACTTCACCTTCTTTCGCCGGCCGATCTTCGGAATACTGATCTCGCGGCCTTTTTCCTTCACGGAAGTCAGCGTCACTTGCTCGCGCCGCAAAATCTGACGCAAGGCTTCGCGATTATCGGCGACGCGTTCGCCAACAACGATCTCGTTCAGTCTGTTGCGGCCTTTGAAAACGTACGTAGGCATAGCGGTGAGCTCCAGAGTGCTTATCTAACGTTGGGTCTGGTACCAACCGGTCGAGCCTGGGCATAAGGGCTCGCGTGCGGCTTCGGTGTGTTACCGGCATTCACTCCCGAACCGCGATCGATCAGCTCGCGCAGTTCGTCTACGTTCGACGAACGTTGCAGTGCGGTATCCAAAGTGATCTGGCGTTTGTGATAAAGAGTGGCGAGGGCCTGATTGAAAGTCTGCATTCCATACTTGTCCTGGCCCGTTTGCATCATCGAATAAATCTGGTGGACTTTGTCTTCGCGGATCAGGTTTCGAATAGCGCCGTTGGGCACGAGAACCTCGAGCGCCATGGCGCGGCCGCTGCCTTCAGCGCGCGGGAGGAGCGCCTGGCACATGATGCCTTCGAGCACGAGGGACAACTGCGCGCGAATCTGTGCCTGCTGATCCGATGGAAAGACGTCGATGATGCGGTTGATCGTGGACGCGGCGGAGTTTGTGTGCAGTGTCGCGAGTGTAAGGTGTCCGGTTTCTGCGATACGCAGCGCCGACTCGATCGTCTCGAGGTCACGCATTTCGCCGACGAGCACAACGTCCGGATCCTGGCGCAGTGCGGTTCGCAGTGCTGCGGCAAATCCGTGAGTGTCGGCATTGACTTCGCGCTGGTTAATCAAACAGCCTTTGTGGTTATGAAGAAACTCGATCGGATCTTCGATCGTCAGAATGTGTTCGTGACGATCGCGATTGATCTTGTCGATCATGGCCGCGAGCGTCGTGGACTTGCCGGAACCGGTTGGACCAGTCACCAGAATCAGACCGCGGGGCTTGTTGCACAGCTCTTTAACAACCGACGGAAGACCTAACTCTTCGAACGCTTTGATCTCGTATGGAATCGCGCGAAAGACGGCGCCCACCGCGCCGCGCTGGTTGAACAAGTTCGCGCGAAACCGTGACAAGCCTTTGACGCCGAATGAGAAGTCGAGTTCGAGGTTTTCCTCGAACCGATGTTTTTGCGCGTCGGTCAACACGGAGTAAGCGAGTTGCTTCGTGTCGGCCGAGGTGAGGACGCGGTACGATTCGAGCGGACGTAGATGCCCGTCGACTCTGACCTGCGGCGGCGAGCCTGTCGTAATGTGAAGGTCCGAACCGCCGAGTTCAGAAAGCTTGCGCAGCAGTTCGGAGAGTGAGATTTGCGGTGCGGTTTCGTTGAGTCGCATCTAAGAGTCTCCTGGCAAAGAGGGCAGTTAGACAGGATTTACAAGATTGTTCAGGAAATCCTGTCCGTTGCGCGCCCGTTGCAATCGCTATTCGTTTGCGGCTTTGGCGCGCAGCGATTCGATGAAGCGCTCGGCCTCGCTCGTCATGCGATCCGCAAACTCAGCCGGCGAATCGGTGGTGAGTCCGTAAATGCGACCACCCGCTTCCGTGAAATAAAACGTCCATGCCTTTTCAGGTGTCAGTGCGTCTTTCGGAGTTCGCGCTGTAACTATAAAAACGCGAGCGCCATTAATTTCGCGCACGAAGTCGTTGACGACCCAGCCACCCGACGCGACCATCTTGTCGATAACCATGCGACGCAGGTCACCAACAGCCACTCCGCCCAGCATCTTTTTCGCTTCGCGAGAAGTCAGAAAAGCCGGGTTCGGCCGGCTCAACGCAACCACCGCAAGATTCATTTGACCCGGCAGCGTCGCGGCTGTTTCTCTAAACGCCGGACGTGCTGCATTCACTACTCTCGGTCTGACTGCGCCATTCGAAACACTTGCGGTCATGGCCGGAGGCGGCGCTGTGGTCGTAACAGCGGAAGCTGCCGGTAAAGACGGCAACGCCGGACCAGCAACTCCCGACACGTCGCCAAGCGAAATGTTGTTAGGCAACGATAGCATCGCGTTTCGATGGGCCAACTCGGCGGCCAATCTCTTTTGTCGCAGGCGCGCGCGATAGCGTCGCCACCAGGCGCGTGAATGATAGCGATGATGGCGCTTCTGTCCGATTTGGACAGTCTGTCTCACACCGTGTGCTGAATTCGTGAAGGGCAACATGATGCCCACGGACAGCACCAGGATCAGTGATATGGCAATTGTTCTTAGCATCTTCGGTTCTCCTCAGTTAGGCGACCGTTTCACGAACTACTTCTTCAGGGCTCGTCACGCCTTCACGAATCTTGTACAGACCGGATTCGCGCAACGTGATCATGCCGTCGTCGATCGCCTTCTTCCTCAATTCAAGTGCGGAAGCGCCGATCAAGATCAACTCACGAATCTCGTCGGTGATTTCCATCACTTCGTAAAGTCCGATTCGGCCTTTGTAACCGGTGTTATTGCAGGTCGAACATCCCTTGCCCTTGTAGGTTTTTATCGTCTTGGCTTCCTCTGCTGAGAAGCCGACTTCGATCAGCGCCTCGGGCGGCGTTTGATGTTCCTGCTTGCAGTCTTTGCAGATACGACGAATGAGTCGTTGTGCCTGGATGAGGTTTACGCTGGTGGCGACAAGGAAGGGTTCGATGCCCATATTCATCAGGCGCGAAATAGTTGAGGGAGCATCGTTGGTGTGGAGCGTAGAGAGGACGAGGTGGCCGGTTAACGCGGCTTTGATGGCGATTTCAGCCGTTTCAAAGTCGCGAATCTCGCCGACGAGAACAATGTTCGGATCCTGGCGCAGGAAAGATCGCAGAGCGGCGGCGAAGTTCAAACCGATCTGCTCCTTCATCTGCACCTGATTGATGCCGGGGAGGTTGAATTCGACCGGGTCTTCCGCGGTCATGATGTTTGTCTCGACTGTATTCAACGACTGGAGCGCTGAGTAGAGAGTGTTTGTCTTACCACTTCCGGTTGGTCCAGTTACCAGGACCATGCCGTAAGGCTTAGAAATGTTTCGCTTGAATTTGACGAGCGACTCCGGCTCGAAACCGAGTTTAGTCATGTCAAGCATGAGGTTCTGCTTGTCCAACAAGCGGAGTACGACTTTCTCGCCAAACAGAGTCGGAAGAGTGGAGACGCGGAAGTCGAGCTCACGCGAACGCGAGTCGACTTTCACTTTGATCTTGATGCGGCCGTCCTGGGGAAGACGCTTCTCCGAGATGTCGAGCTTTGACATGATCTTAATGCGCGAGATCAAAGCATCGCGGATTTTCAAAGGCGGGTGCATCACGTCGTACAACACGCCGTCGATACGAAACCTGATGCGCAACTCTTTCTCGTAAGGTTCGACGTGAATGTCAGACGCGCCGCGGCGCAGTGAGTCGACGAGCAACACGTTCACAAGACGCACAACCGGTGCGTCTTCGCTCATGCGTGAGAGAGCGACGAGATCGATCTCCTCGTTATCTTCAACTACTTCGACGTCCTCAGTCTCGCCGGTTGCGAAGTCGATGCTGTCGAGCGAGACAAGGTCGGCGTGAGTGATCGAGCCGTTACCATTCGAATCGTTAGACGAACTCGGAAGTGTCACTTCTTCTGCGGAAACGGACGCCAACTCGATTTCGCGTGAACTGCCGTAATACTTCGCGATTGCCTGTTGCACGCTGCCTTCGGCAACGACCACAGGCGCGACGTTCAAGCCAGTCATGAACTTGACATCGTCGATCGCGAAGACGTTGGTGGGGTCCACCATCGCGAGTGTGAGTGTTGCGCCAACGCGCGAGAGGGGCAAAACGGAGTGTTTTTGCGCGACCTCCTGAGGGATGAGACTCAACACGGCGGGATTGATATTGAAGAGATCGAGATTAACGGACGGTATGCCGTACTGTCTCGAGAGTACGGCGGTGATCATGTCGTCGCTTACGAGCCCGAGTTTGACCAGATTGAAGCTGAGTCGACCACCGTGTTGGCGTTGATAGTCGAGTGCCTCTCTCAGGTTTTGAGGGCTAATCAGATTTTCGCGGACCAGAATTTCGCCTAATTTGGCTGACATTTATGGCTCTAAACTTTCGGGAGTGGATAGATCCCCGCTTACTCTTGGTGGATTTGGAGGGGCGCCGAGGTGGCGCGAGGCATGATTCCGAACCTGTCTCACAACGATGGTTCAACATCGTTGTGCGTTCATAGTACAGTTTGGCCAGTTAGGGTGTCAAGGTAGGTTTTCCAGCGAAAACAGTGAAGAAAACCACAGATGGACACTGATGAAAACTGATCCGTCTTCATCAGTGTCAATCCGTGGTTAGACGTGCTATGGGCGTTTGCGAGGCGCGGGTTTGGTCTTCTCCGGCGTTACTTTTTCCGCATTTTTCAGCTCCGTCAGGATCGCCTTCGCGTCGTCCTTCATGGGATTCGTATCGGGCGCCACGTCGACGAAGTGCTGGAGAAAGTTGGCGGCTTCCTGGAAGTTCCCCTTTTCGCCGCTCGCGTAAAGCGCCAGGCCGGCGCCGAGGTTTGCTTCCGGGCTGTCCGGTTGAGTTGTCAGAATCGTCTTGAACTCGGCGAGCGCTTTGTCGGCGGCCCCTGCGTCGAGCAGCATCTGCGCCATGTCGAGTTGTGCTTTCGCTTTCTTCGCAGGATCCGTTTCGATCGCGAGGTAATCCCGGAACGCTGTGAGTCCAGCTTCCGATTGTGTCGGGTCGCCCTTGCTCACGTACAGTCTCATTGCTTCAGCGTTGGTAAGCATCGCCGCATACTTATTGCCGTTGTATCTTTGGACTTCCGCGGGATCGGTCGGGACCGGCAGCGCCTTGATCAGAGTGACAGCTTTATTCGCAGCTTCCGCGGCGGCCTTGAAATCGTCTTTTGCGGTTTGCAGGCCGGCAGTGCGTCCGGCATCGTCCAACGTCTTCGATCGAACGGTTGAGTTAAAGCGTTCGACACCACGTCCTTTAAGAGCCACGGCTTTGTTCGTGAGAATGGCGGGCTGTTCGGGATCGGCAGCCAGGCCTTCATCATACTGAGCGATAGCCGCGGTGTATTTCTGAATGGCGTCCTCAGTATTTTGTGCCTTTGACGCCAGACTCGCAGCGTTCAACGCGTCGTTTCCGGCCTTGAACGTACGCGAGATGATCTCGTTTGCCTCGGTGATCTTCTTGTTGCCGGCCTCGATCTCCGCATTCTTCTTCATCAACTCCTCGCGCTTGGCTTTGTCAGCCGCGCTTTCTTTTGCCGGTGCACCCCCTGGAGCAGGCGCCGGTGAAGCACCGCCCGCGGCCTTGATCTCTTCCAGCGTGAGTCGCTTTCCGTCACCGGGCGTGACAGTTATCTCCACCGGAATGTTGCGTCCGGCTTTCACACCCGGCATCCAGCCTGGTGCTGCGGTCGGATGGCTGGCCGCAACGATGTAAGTGCCGATGAAGGGCAAACCGGCGAATACAAACTCGCCCTTCTTGTTTGTTTTCGTGTCGTATTTGGCGGCCATGTCCGTCCGGAAGACGTCGATTTGTGCGTCAGCAAGGGGAACCTTTTGGCCGTCCGCCTGTTGCATCCAAACGTGACCACGCAGTTCGCCGACCTGGGCGGACACCGTCATAGAAGCGAATGCAACGAGAATAGCAACTGCAAGCGCTCCGAAAATATATTTGCCAATCATGTAAAGATTCCTCCGTCGTGTGTTGGCCGCAACGCTCCAAGATTCCAAGGTCTCGTAGGATGCGCCCTCACTGATTACTGGTTGTAACTATAAGCACCTGAGAATGTACCCTAAACTTAATAAGCAAACCGACTACTGTCAAGCATGTAAGGGATGGGATCCACGGCCCCTGCCTCACGAAATGCACGCAAGCGCAGGGCACACGAATCACAGTTTCCGCACGCGGCTTCCGACGCCTGATAACACGACCACGTGAGGTGCAAAGGCGCACCTAAAGCCAAACCTTTCCGGACGATCTCCGACTTCCTCATATCGATGACGGGCGTCTTGATAGTGATGTTTGTTTCGGGCCGGGTGCCGAGGTCGATCACGTTTTGAAAGGCTTCATAAAACTCGGGACGGCAGTCGGGATAGCCGGAAGAGTCTTCCGCGACTGCGCCGATGTAGATTGACGTTGCATTGATGACTTCGCCCCAACTCGCAGCCGCCGCGAGCAGATGAGCGTTTCTGAAAGGCACGTAGCTCGAGGGAATGCCCGGCGCTGCGAGATTGGCGGGCGTCACCGGAATGGCCGCATCGGTGAGCGATGAACCCCCGATTTGCGCGAGGTGTTCCAGAGAGATCACGAGGCGCGACTTCACGCCGTAATGATCTGCGATGGCTTCGAAAGCCTCGCGCTCGCGCTGCTCGGTGCGTTGTCCGTATGACACGTGCAGGAACGCCAGCTCATCGTTCTCTTCGTGTGCGATCGCAGCAGTGACGCATGAGTCCATTCCGCCTGAGACGAGACAGACGGCGAGTTGCGGTCTATCGGTTTCTTCCGGCTCGATTGCTTCGGTTGCGAGTTCCTGAGAGCCGCCCATCACACGCCTCGCACCTCCGGTCCCCAGATGTATTTGTGCAGTTGCAACTGCATGCGGACGTTCAAACCGCTGCCCGCGATCCAGTTTGCCATCTCTTCGAGATTCACGAGACCCCACGCAGGCGAGATGAGAACCGCTTTGGTTCGAGTCTCGAGATCGTTGTCGTGAATCACTCGCCGCGCGTAATGCCAGTCGCCTTCATCCGCTATGACAAACTTCACTTCATCTTTGTCCGCGCGCAGTCGCTCGAGGTTAGACCAATCGTTTCTCGTCTCCTCGCCTGAAGCTGGACACTTGATATCGAGAATAACTTTCGCGCGCGGATCTAAACCTGCTGTCGAAACGTAGCCGCCAGTTTCGACCAGCACTTCAAAACCGTCATTACAGAGACGCTCGACTAAAGTGAAACACTCTTTCTGCGCGAGTGGTTCGCCTCCGGTAACTTCCACGAGATTGCAGCCAAACGCATCGACCTGGGCGAGGATGTCGTCGATCGAGAAATGATCGCCGCCGGTGAAGGTGTACTCGCTATCGCACCAGACACACCGCATCGGACACCCGGTTAGCCGCACAAAGGTGCAGGGACGACCGGCATGCGTCGACTCGCCCTGGATCGATCGAAAGATTTCCGTGACGCGCAGCATTGGTGAAGCAATATCAGAGAGCCGCGTACCTGTCAAAAGTCGAGGTTTGTGCATCTAACCGCCGTCGAGGGTGATAGGATTGGACGCGGATTGCACTGATAAAACGCACGGAACTGGTCAGTGAAGATTGAGATCGAAAAGTTGCTGAACGAAGGCGCCACCCGGCTGCTGAAGCGGGCGAGTGACAACCGTTCGCTCACTGCGCAGGCGCTCGTCCCGCGGATCTCAGCCGCCGTCGAAAAGTATCTGCTGCGGAACGACGCCAATACGCCGCGCGAGGAGATTTCAAAGTTTATCGACGAGATGCAGGCGGACGATCTCTGTTTGATTATTGCTTGCGAGCGTGGCGATGAAAGCGCCTGGAATGATCTCGTCGAACGGTTCACGGCGACCGTGCGATCCGCCGCACGCTCTGCGAGTGCAAACGAAGACGCCGCCGAAGACCTCGCACAGTCCATCTGGGCGGAACTTTATGGACTGCGAACACGCAGGGACGGAACAACGGCAAGCAAGCTCGCTTATTACTCGGGCCGCGGCTCCCTGGCCGGTTGGCTGCGCGCAGTCGTTGCGCAACTCGCCGTCGACGTGTTTCGTAAACAATCGCGGTTGGTCCAGACAGAAGAAGACACGGATCTCGACAGGCTTGCGCGTGACACGCAAGTGAGCGAAGGTCAGCCGGTGCTTGCGGGTGTGCCGAACCCGGAAGAGTCGATGTCGAACCGGTTCGCGCAAGCTGACATGCAGCAGGCGTTGAACACGGCGGTCGAGGAGCTATCCGCGGAAGACCGGTTGCTGGTGAAACTCTACTACTTTGACAACCTGCGGCTGCGAGAAGCGGGTGCTGTTCTGGGTGTTCACGAGGCCACAGCGAGCCGCAGGTTGACGCGGATTCAAACGGATTTGCGCAAGCGAGTGACGAAGATCCTCGTCGATGAACGAGGTTGGACACAGGCCGAAACTGAGCGGTCGTTTGCGGAAGTAGCGCAGCATTTGGATACAGATTTGGAGACGCTGTTGAGTAACAAAGTTTAGTGCAAGGGATGAGGATCGATACGTTCTTACTTAGATGAAACGGGAAACAAACAACGAGATGGATCTGTTGTTGCGGCGAGTCGCCCGGAGTGCGGCTGACTCGGCAGATCGCGATCATCTCGATGCGGACGAGCTCAGTTCGTACGCAGAGAATGCTCTACCAACCGCAGCCCGCGCGCGTTATACCGAACACCTCGCGGAGTGCGCGAGCTGTCGAAAGTTGGTTGCGCAACTCAGTTCGGCGGGCGGTGTTGTCACATCTGCGCAGACC
>JBKPPH010000397.1:0-19805 GCA_046733535.1 Acidobacteriota bacterium | reverse complement strand
GGCGAAAGACGTGAAAGGCGGCGATCAGGTTCATTGCGCGTAGCGCGACTTCCATTGCGCACGTCCAATTCGCACCACGGCCGTAGGGGTTCTGCTGCTCCCAGCTTCGCAACTGCGAGAAAAACTCCGCGCTGTAGCGTTCGTCGTTAGTGACGAAGTAAGCACGCGCCAACGTGATGAAATGGCCGAGCCGGTTCAACTCCCAAAGCACGCGTACGTCTGAGCCATCGCCGCGCATCAAGTTGATGTCGCCGTGATAGTCCAACGGCCACACGTAACTCGAAAGCGGATCACGCGTCCACTCGATCTCTTCACCAAAACACTTCTCACCGAAGCCGAGCAGCGGCCAACGGTGCTCGTCGACGATTAGGTTTGCCGAAGCAATCAGCTTCGCCTCCGCAGCCGGAAATTGCGCGCGATAGAAACGTATGCTCTCGCGATCGCTGAAGCCTTTGAAGAATTTACCTTCGCGATCGTTTCGGAAGTGGGCCAACAATTCTTCGGAGCTCTTTGGGTGCCATAGTGAGGCCGGTTTGTTGGCGTAGCGAAGAATCTCTGCGCGCTCTTTTTGCTGTTGCTGGAAAACCCGGCTGCGCCGCCACGCCTCGAGCGCAGCCGTCTTCAGTTTTACTTCTCCACGAAGCGCGCGTTTGATTTTGTTCAGGACAGCCATCAGGCGTATGGGACGAATTGTTCGAGCGCATCGAGAATACGCTCAGACGTGCGGCCGTCCCAAAGCGGTGGTTGGCGGGCGGTCTTTTTTGCGGAGCCGTTCAGCGCGGCGGTCGCTTCGGCCACGATCCTGCTCGTGTCGGTGCCGACGACGACATTCGTTCCCATCTCGACCGTAATCGGGCGCTCGGTGTTCTCGCGCAAGGTCAGGCAAGGTATGCCGAGCGCGGTCGTTTCTTCCTGAATGCCGCCTGAATCGGTCAGGACTAGACGCGCGCTGCTCGAGAGATTGAGGAAGTCGAGATAACCGAGCGGATCGACGACACGCAGATTTTTTATCTCATCGACACGCGCGGTCAAGCCGAGTTCCGAGATCGTCTTTCGCGTTCGCGGGTGCACCGGAAACACGATCGGCAACTTCGACGCGATCACTTCGAGCGCTGAAAGAATTCGTTCGAACGATTCGCGCAGATCGACATTCGATGGCCGGTGAAGAGTCAGCAAAGCGAAGTCGACTCCGATCAGCCCCAGCTCTTCCCTCGTGCGCAACTCGCGCGCCTTCGCGAGGTTCTTTTGCAGGGAGTCGATCATCACATTTCCGACAAAGCGAATTCGTTCACGTGGAATTCCTTCAGCAAGCAGGTTCTCGTCAGCGTCAGGAGACGGCGTGAAAAGAAGGTCGGCGATCTGATCGGTCAGCAGCCGGTTGATCTCTTCGGGCATTGAGCGATCGCGGCTGCGCAATCCTGCTTCGACGTGCGCGACCTTCATGCCCAGCTTCACGCAAACGAGCGCGCAGGCGATCGTTGAGTTGACGTCGCCCACCACCAGCACCCAGTCAGGTTTTTCACGCAGCACGACAGGCTCGAAACGTTCCATCACTGCGGCCGTCTGCGCCGCGTGTGAACCCGAACCAACGCCGAGATGCGTGTCAGGTTGGGGAAGATCGAGATCGTGAAAGAACGAATCAGACATTGCTGAGTCGTAGTGTTGGCCCGTGTGGACCACGAGCGGCTGGAACGCGTGAGGACGCTGCTTCATCGCGGCGACGATCGGCGCCACTTTCATGAAGTTGGGCCGCGCGCCGACGACATTAATCACCTTGAGCATCGTGTCAAAATCTTGGAAATCATCTCTTACAAGCGGATGATGCGAGCGCGGCTCTCACGCCTCACTTCGCCATTCAACGCATTCCGCGTATCGACGATCAACGGCGCCAGCGAGCACACTCGTTTGTAGTCGATCTCGCTGTGATCCGTAACGATGATCACACAATCGGCTCCCGTCAGCTCATCATTCGTGAGCGGCACCGATCGCAGCGGTTCGCCGACAGCATCCGTGTGCGCATCGTCAAAACGCACTTCCGCAACGAACGGATCGTGATAACGGACGTTCGCCCCCTTCGCACGCAAACGATCGATGATCGACAACGCCGGACTCTCGCGCACGTCGTCCACGTCTCGCTTGTAAGCCACACCGAGCAACAGCACATTCGAACCCTTCATCGCCTTGCGTTCGTCGTTCAGCCCGTCCGCAACAAGTTGGACCACGTGCTCCGGCATGCGCGAGTTGACTTCCTCCGCGAGACTGATGAAGCGCGAGTCGAAACCGTGCTGCCGCGCTTTCCAGGACAGATAATGCGGATCGAGCGGGATGCAGTGTCCGCCGATACCCGGCCCGGGATAAAACGCCATGAAACCAAACGGCTTCGTCGCCGCGGCGCGTATCACTTCCCACGTATCGATGTTGAGCGCGTAACAAAGCCGCGCCATCTCGTTCGCCATGCCGATGTTGACTGCGCGGAAAGTGTTCTCCAAAAGCTTCGCCGCTTCCGCGACGCGTGCTGAACTGACGGCGTGAACGTCCTTCACGATCTGCGAATACAAATGCGCAGCGACAACTGTCGAATCAGGCGTGACTCCACCGACGACCTTCGGAATGTTGTGCGTCATGAACTGCGGATTGCCCGGATCGACGCGTTCAGGTGAGAACCCGAGCAGAAAATCTTCGTCGAGCTTCAGTCCCGTTTCCTCAAACATCGGCAGCAACACTTCATCCGTGGTGCCCGGGTAAGTCGTCGACTCGAGAATGATCAGATGCCCGCGGCGCAATCGTTTTGTGATCTGTTCAGCGGCCGCCAGGATGTAAGAGACGTCCGGTTCTTTGGTTTTGCGTAACGGCGTCGGAACGCAAATTATGATCGCGTCGCACTCCCTCAGATGATCGAAATCAGTAGTCGCACGTAGTCGCTTTGAATCGGCCACTTCTTTCAATCGCTGCGACGGCACGTCGCCGATGTACGAAGTGCCCTCATTGATCTTCTGCGCCTTGGTCTCGTCGACTTCAAATCCCGTGCTTTGAAAACCTTTACTCGCAAACTCGACGAGCAAAGGCAGGCCGACGTATCCCAGACCGATGACGCCGATGTGGGCTTTTTTGTTTGTTATCAGGTTGATGAGTTCGTTCTTCATGATGTGTGCGTATTTACATACAGCGCCACAGATTATCACAGATGAAGGCGAATCTAATGCGTGTCCGATCGGCGAAATCTGTGGCACTATATCGGCTCGTTGAAAATGAGCAAAGAAGCCCCCAAACTCGTCCGTGGCCTGAGCCTGCTCGACGCCACGATGATTGTAGTTGGATCGATGATCGGCTCGGGGATCTTCATCACCTCGGCGGAATCGTCGCGTTTGGTCGGCTCGCCAGGGTGGCTGCTGGTTGCCTGGGCACTCGCGGGTGTGCTCACCATCACGGGCGCGCTTTGTTGTGCGGAGCTCGCGGCGATGTGGCCGCGCGCGGGCGGTCAATACGTATTTCTAAGAGAAGCGTATGGCCCATCGATCGGATTTCTGTTTGGCTGGGGCCTGTTTCTGATCATTCAAACCGGGACCATCGCAGCGGTTGCCGTCGCTTTCGCAAACTTCACCGGCGTACTCACAGACTGGATCTCAGCAGACCGCTATCTCATCGCACCGCTCGTCCTCGTAAAGCCGTTCACCATCAACCAACTCTCTTTCAACGGTTACGCGCTGAGTCTATCTACGCAGCAGCTTCTCGCTGCCGGCATGATCCTGTTTCTCACGTTCGTCAACACTCGCGGGCTGCAAACAGGAAAGCTCATTCAAAACACGTTCACTTTTACCAAGACCGCCGCGTTACTCGGATTGATTCTGATCGGACTGTTGCTCGGTTGGAATCGCGGCAGTGCTGCCTACACGTCGTCGTGGTGGCGACCGTGGGAGAACGGTTGGACACCGTCGGCGACGCAGGTTTGGTTTGATCCTGTGGGCCAGGGACTGCTCGTGCTCGCACTCTTGATGTTGCTCGGCAGGGCGATGGTTGGACCACTCTTCGCGCAATCGGCGTGGAACAACGTGACGTTCACCGCGGGTGAGGTGCGTGACCCGGGAAAGAACTTGCCACGCGCGCTGCTATTGGGTTGTGGTTTGGTGGTGACGCTTTATCTGCTTGCAAACCTTGCATACGTCGTGACCCTGCCGCTCTCAGGGATTCAGAACGCGCCGCAAAATCGTGTTGCAACCGCGGTGATGCAGGCGGTGCTTGGTCCAAGCGGTACGATCATCATGGCGCTCGCGATCATGATCTCGACGTTTGGGTGTAACAATGGGTTGATACTGGCGGGCGCTCGTGTTTACTACGCGATGGCGAGAGATGGGTTGTTCTTCAAACGAGTCGACACGGTTAACAGGCATCACGTGCCGGCGGTCGCGTTGATTGCGCAGGGATTATGGGCGGCGTTTCTGGTGCTGCCGCGGACGGTGACGATCAATCGCGCGACGGGTGCGTACTCGTTTGGAAATGTGTACACCCAGTTGCTGGAGTACATCGTTTCCGCGGACCTGATCTTTTATGTGTTGATGGTGGGAGCGGTCATCGTGATGCGCCGCAAAGCGCCGGAGATCGAGCGGCCGTACCGGACGTTTGGGTATCCGCTCGTGCCGCTTGTTTACATCGTTCTCGCGGCGTTCTTCATCGTTGACCTGGCGATTCTTGCCCCGTCGACGTCCGGCATCGGTTATCTACTCGTCTTCACGGGTATTCCGATCTACTTCCTTTGGAGCCGCGGATGAACGCGGATAAACGCAGATCTGAAAAAACCATTCTACTTTCTGATCCGCGTTCATCCGCGTTCATGCGCGGCCTACTATACCCATACGTCAGCGATCTCGGGCTCCACTTTAACGGGTACAGTCTTTAAGTATTCCTGACCGGCGGCGCACATCACTCGCTCCAGTTTCTGCGCCACATCCTGCGCTTCATCGGCCTCCGCTTCGACCACGATCTCGTCGTGAATGATGTTCACGATTCTCGCATTCGTCTCCCTCAGTTCGTCTTTCAACAGCCGCAGCGCCCGCTTCAGGATGTCAGCGCTCGTGCCCTGAATCGGCGTGTTCTTGCCGTTGCGTTGTGTCATCGAAATCTGTTGCCGATCGTTTTCATCATAACGGAACCGCACGAGGCGACCGGAAGCAGTGCGTGCCTGCCGCTCACTGACCGCCCGGTTCGCAGCTTCACGCAGGTACGAATCCAACTGCCGATACGTCCCAAAATAGCGCCGCAACACATTCTCGGCATCCGGCACGCTCAACCCGGTCATCAACGCAAAACGCTGCGCGCCAATCCCGTAAACCACTCCGAAGTTCAATCGCTTCGCAAAATCCCGCTGCTCTTTCGTGACCTGGTCCAACGAGGCGTTGAAAACTTGCGCCGCCGTGACGCGATGAAGATCCGCGCCCGAATTGAAAGCGTCGATGAAACCGCGGTCGCCCGAGAACTCCGCGAGTATCCGCAACTCGATCTGCGAATAGTCAGCAATGATCAACTTCCGCCCATCCGGATAACCACTGAAACAACGACGGTACTCGACGGCGTGCGGCACCTGTTGAATATTCGGATTCGTACACGCAAACCTGCCCGTCGGCGCGCCAATCTGCCGGAAGTCAGCATGCAGGCGTTTGGTTACGGGATTGATCATCTCGATCATGTTCTCGCCGTAGCTCGTCAGCGCTTTCTGCACCGTGCGGTATTCGAGCAAGGTTCCGATGATGGGATACTGCGCGGCGAGTGGCTGTAGTTTCCAGTTGCGCGTCGACTCAGGCACCGGAATGCCGAGGCGGTTGAGTGCCTGCGTCAACTGCTGGTGCGAATCAAGGTTGATGTCTTCGCGCTGTGGTCCACCAAACAACGAGCCCTGCAACGATTCTTCGGCGAGCACCTGCTGCAACTGTTCCGCCAGTTCGCTTCGTCTCTTCTCGACGATACCCAACTGCTCGAGCCAGCGGTCCTTGTGCATGTAAAACCCGGCGAGCTCGATGTCGACCACCGGCATCACGCATTCAAACTCGAGTTGCGCGCACTTCACTAACGACTCTGACTTCAAGCGCTCGATCAGCTTCTCACGCAACGGCAACAGCACCGCCGCGTCACGTGCCGCGTACTCCAATTGCGCTTCCGACAACTCGAAATTCCAATTGCTCAAGCGCTCCGACTTGTCGATCGCCTCGTTTAAATAACGGCTGGCAACTGTCTCGAGCCCATGTCGCTCTTCAATATCGCCCGCACCGACGAGTTGGCTCGCCAGGAGCGTGTCGAAGAGTCCACCGAGGTCGACTCCGAGATTGTGCTTGATGAACTTCGCGTCGAACTTCGCGTTGTGCGCGATCTTGATCGGTCGCGGCGCTTCGAGCAGCCGCCGCAGGGGCGCGAGGGCTTCACTCTTCGCGCCGTCGCCGTTACTGAAATGATCGAAGTCGAGAATGAAAACGCGGTCAGGTGTCGCGAGCTGGATCAGTCGTAAGCGTGAAGTGAACGGATCGAGCTCGGTTGTCTCCGTGTCCAATCCGACGACGGGCTGTGTGGCGAGAGTTTCGATTGCTTTCCGAAGTTCATCGGCGGTTTTGATTACGAGGTAATTCATTCAGTGAGGACCTACAACGCCATCAATCGCTTCAACATGAAAATCTGACCTTTGTGCTGCGACTCGTGATCGATCAGGCGATGCAGAATCCAGCGCAGGTTGTATTCGCTGGTCTCCCCGCCTCGTTCATAAGTTATGATGCGCTCCAAATCTTTATCGTTATATGAGAAGAGCGTGTCGCGTGTTTGATTGCGTATCTTCTCGATCTCCTGAAGACAAAAGTCGGCTGTGTAACCATTGCGCGCCACGCGCTCCAGGTCGTCGAGCACGTCCCAGTAAGGCGCGTTCTTGTCTTCCTCCGTGAGCTGGTGACCTCTAACAACCATCTGCATCCAGAACCACTCCGCTTCGCCGATGTGCAACACGAGGCCGCCGATCGAATGAGCGCCGAGGAATGGAGGCTTGCCGATCAAGTCGTCCGGAATTCCTTTGACCGCGATGTTAAGTTGAGTGCGAACTTCCTCCATCCCGCTGAGGTAGTAGCCAATGCCAGTCGATAAGCCGGGGTGTGGAGTTAAAACTCTGCGTCTCATTCTCGAAGTCCTTTTACTGCACGCTAACTGCTTCCGGATGTGGCCTGACGACGAGCAACAAAAGCGCCGCTGCGATTGCACCCACAAACGCGCTGATAAGGAACGCCGTCGCCGGCCCCTTCCAGTCCCAAATCATACCCATCAACAGCGAAGCAGGAAACACTGTGATACCAAATGCGAGATTGTACAGTCCATACGCGGTCCCTCGTTGTTCGGGTCGCACGAGATCCGCAACGAACGCTCTCTCCGCGCCTTCGACCAGTCCGAAGTAGATGCCGTAAATCAGAAACAGGATCCACAGCGAGGCGGTGTTTGTCGCAAAAGCGAACCCTGCGTAAACAGCCGCGTACAATATCCAACCGGAAACAATCAAACGTTTGCGTCCCAAACGATCCGAGAGGTCGCCGCCAAATAACGAACTCAACACCTTCGTCGCGTGGTGTGCTGCCCAGAGCAACGGCACCAGCGCCACCGAAACGCCGGCATCTACCGCGCGCAGAATAAGAAAACTATCAGAAGAATTGGAAAGCGTAAAAAGAGCAAGCACGAGCAGAAAGCGCTTGAAGTTGCTATCGAACCCCCGCAGTGACAGCTTTCGCAAGTCAGAGTCGCTTTGCACCTGCACCGGCGACTCTCGCATGAAAAGGATTGCGACGAGGACTGCAAGCACTGCCGGTATGGAAGCAACGAGGAATATGCGCGAAAATTCGGCCGTAGTAGGAAACCCGCGGTTCGCGACAAAAAGAATGACGAGCAGGTAGCCGACGAGTGGACCGATGACAGCGCCGGCGTGGTCCATCGCGCGATGAAAGCCAAAAGCGATTCCGCGTTGCCCAACCGGCACCGCGTCCGCGATCATCGCATCGCGTGGGGCCGTCCGCACTCCTTTGCCGATTCGATCGGTAACACGGATCGCAAGCACCTGCGTCCACGTGTGAGTAAACGCCAAGAGAGGCCGGGCGAGTGATGCGAGCGAGTAACCACCAACAACCAGCAACTTTCGTTTTCCAAGTCGGTCGCTGAGATAACCTGCAAACAGTTTCAAGAGACTCGCCATCGACTCAGCCAGTCCCTCGATAACGCCGATCACGCGTGCAGAAGCGCCCAGGCTCGTTGCGAGGAAGACGGGCAGCAGCGGATAAATTATCTCGCTCGACGCATCATTGAGCAGACTCACCAAACCGATCGCAAACACATTTCGCGGCAGGCCGCGATACCGTCGCCACAAGCCGGGAATGCCTCGAGAAGGTTCGCTGGGAGTTGTCGTAGGTTGGAACTGATCGCCCGCGTCAGTATCAATTTCTGCCATTGTTATCGCCGCGGTCAGATCCTTGCCACAAAAAAGAGACGAGAGTGATTAGACCTTCAAAGCTCAAATCAGATCACACGATTGCGCAAGCTATTCGGCTCTTTACTATGATGTTGGATGGCTGCAATGAACACGATATCTTCCTCAGTTCGTAAATGAAATGACACTGTAAGGAAAACGATTAACACGACAACGTCGGACCCGTGGTGAAAGAGGAGACCAAGCTTCTGGGTAATGCCTGATTCGCATCAATGTTTGCTTGAGCTCTGACGCAAACTCAAGGGCCCAGCCCTTCGCGCTGCTCATTGTAATAGGCGATAACGTCCCTGACCTCAGCCCGAGCCGGAGCGAGAAACTTAACATCCATCAACGTCTCACTCGCCTCGTTGATCGAACACGTCGTCAACACTTACCACATCTAGTTCACCGCGATCGTAAGCATCCAAACGGTCGTGAGCTTCATTACCCAGAGCTGGTCCAAAGTGGGATCGGGAGGCGTCTGAAAAGTCGCTAATAATCGCTCGATTAATTCGGCTCGTCCTTCGAGAGGTAACGCGAGTACCTGTTGTAGGATCTGTTCCGTGTTTGCCGACACTGTTCACTTCCTTTCGCTGGTGTTCCTTGTATAACTGGCGCGCACCACCGTCTTGATGTTTCCGCGGACGTGGAAGTCGCCCTCGATGTCGACGCTCAACGGGTCGCAGGCCGCGACGAAGTCTTCCAGGATGATGTTGATTACGTGCTCGTGGAAGATTTTTACGTTGCGGAAGGAGTTGATGTAGAGCTTCAAACTCTTCAGCTCGATACAACGCTCGTTCGGGACGTATGAGATGCGGATGGTGGCGAAGTCGGGGAAGTCTGAAAACGGGCAGATGGCCGTGAACTCAGTAATCTCGAAGTTGATTTTGATCTCGCTGCCCGGAAACTCGTACGCAAACGTATCCAGCGGAAAAAGATTCATCTCCGCGCGCGGCGTAGATTGAATATCGAGACATTGCTGATTTGGCGGCGGTACAGTAACCATCACACCGCGATCTTAAATGATCCGTGTTATCCGTGGCTAATATCCAGCCGCGCGACTCGTGCGTCCAATCGCGAAAAACTTGATCAGCACGAGGCCGGCGACGAACCCGCCGATGTGCGCCGCGTACGCGACGCCACCCTGTTGCGACCCGCCGCCAAGCATGCCAAGCCCACTGACCAACTGAAACGCGAACCAGATTCCAATCGCTACCCAGGCCGGAACATCGGTGAGAAAGCGAAAGAGGATCACTGTCACGCGTCGAGACGGATGAAGCAGGATGTAACCACCCAACACCCCCGAGATAGCACCCGAAGCGCCGAGACTCGGAACCAACATGCTGGCTTGATCCGTGGCGAAGGCGTAGGTCGTGAGCACGTGGGCCAACGAAGCAATCAACCCGCAAACCAAATAGAAGATTGCGTACCTGATATGGCCCAGACGGTCCTCGATGTTGTCGCCGAAGATCCAAAGGAAGAGCATGTTGCCGGCGATGTGGGCGATGCCGCCGTGCATGAACATCGATGAAAGCAACGTGAAGTAAACGGAAAAAGGCGTTCTACCGAGACCCGGAACCAGCAAACTTTGTCCGGTGACGGGATCATGAAGCACACGGCTCTCAGTAATCACGTCATGGCCGGTGACGATCTCCAAAGGAACAGTTGATAACGCGTAGGTGAATTGCGTGTTGCTGCCGAGCTGCTGCAAGACAACAAAGACAAAGATATTCGCGGCGATGAACGCGTAGTTAACGAAAGGCGTGGTTTGTCTGTCGGAGTTGTCGTCATACAGCGGAAAAACCATGGTCCTATACCTCGTCTCGGAAGTGACGGAATTTTAACGCCTGTCGTATGCGCAGATTGTGACGTGGCTGTTACAAAGAGTTAATCCATGCCGCGATCCGCGATTGGCACGCCGGCGTGAACGAGGGCCGGCTCGTGCGGCCTCAATAATTCGTAGCCTTCGGAACGCGCCACATAAGTCGCTGCCGTCAGATCGCCTGTAACATTCAGCGTCGTACGGCACATATCGAGCAAACGATCCACTCCCAAAATGATTGCAATCAGCGCGGGATTCACTCCAATCGTCACCAGCACGCCGATGATGAACGGTATCGATCCGGAAGGGACGCCGGCCGTTCCGATGCCGCCGAGTATGGCGAGATAGACCACCATCAACTGTTGGCCCAGGCTTAGGTCCACACCTGCAAGCTGGGCCAGAAACAGGACCGTCACTCCTTCGTAAAGCGCGGTGCCGTTCTGATTTGCCGTGGCGCCGACGGTCAACACGAAACTGTTAATCTCCTGTGGCACTCCCAGGTTTCGTTCTGAAACTCGAAGCGCAGTCGGCAGTGTCGCATTTGAAGATGACGTCGAAAACGCCGTCAGGATCACAGTCTTTACACGCCTGAAAAATTCGAGCGGAGAGATGCGCGAAAGGAAATAGATTGAGAGTGAGTAAACGCCAAACATGTGCAGCGACAAGCCAAGCAAGACGGTAACAACGAACCACGCGAGCGCCTGAAGCAGGTCCAACCCGAAGCGCGCGGTATTGTTGAAGAGCAGGCACGCAACCGCGTACGGCGCAAACTTCATGATCATCTCGATGATCTTCGCTGTGATCTCATAGAGACCTTCGAGCACGCGGAGCACCGGCCCCGTGACCGTCACGGGAAGCAGCGTAATCGCGATGCCGATCACGAGGGCAAAGAACATGACGTGAAGCATGTTCGGGTCCTCTTTGCCTGCAACCGCAAAAAACGGGTTCTTCGGAACGATCGTTTCGACGACCGCCATCAAGGGCTTTGGCGTCGCGCCGCTCGCCTGCTTTGCTGCTTCGACTGTTTTAGTTGCATCGTTGGCGTAACGTTGCTGCAAAGCCGCCGAAGTGTTTGGATCGATTCGCCGGCCGGGTTTGATCGTGTTCGCGAGCGTGATGCCGATTGCCACTGAGATTGCGGAGATGACGAGGCAATAACCAAACGATTTGAGACCAACGCGCCCGAGTTTGCGAACGTCGCCGATTCCAGCCACACCGACGACGAGCGAAGCAAACACGAGCGGAACGACGATCATCAGCAACAGTCGTAGGAACAACTGGCCCACGGGCTGCGTGATGTTATCGACGATCCAAACAACGGTCGGGTGATCGCCGCCAAGCACACGATTGACAGTGATCCCGGCAATGACGCCCAACGCGAGGCCGATGAGGATCTTGGTGTGAAGCGGAATGCCCTTCGGTTCGTCGGGAGTCTCTTCGTCCAGGTCCGTTGCTATCTCACGTTCGAACGCGTCGCGCTCCACTCGATTTTTTTTGTCAGACATCGTTTTAGTCTTTGCTGTTAACGACCCCAACGCAGCTTGTCGCGCAAGACGTCGAAGTAGTTTCGGTTGCTGGGCTGAATGAGATTGAAAGTCGTGCGGCTCTTTCGAATTGAAACGCGATCCTCGACTTTGAGCGGAAAGCCGACCTGGCCGTCGAGCGTTAACGCCACCTCTTCATAATCTGTCTTCAAGCGCAACTCGATCTCGGCACTATCGGGAACGACGATCGGGCGGTTGGAAAGAGTAAATGGGCAAATCGGTGTTATGACTACTGCATTCATCGACGGGAAAATTACTGGACCACCCGCGGAGAGGTTGTAGGCAGTCGAGCCTGTCGGCGTTGAAACGATCAAACCATCGGCCCTGAACGAATTCACAAACTGGTGATTGAGATACGCTTCGATTTCGATGATGCGGGCGAGCGCCGATTTGTTGATGACGACGTCGTTCAGAACACGATTACTGCTCAATACAGTGTCGCCACGCATTAGCTCAACCGCGAGCATCACGCGTTTATCGAGCCGGTAATTTCCTTCGAGTATCGACTCGAGTGCGCTGTAAAGCTCTTCGATGCGAAACTCCGCGAGATAGCCAAGTCCGCCATAGTTCACGCCGAGGACAGGTACTTCCTGATCGCCGATCATCCGCGAAGTGGCGATCATAGTTCCATCGCCACCGAGCACCAGCATCAAGTCGACATCGCCCGCGAGCTTCTCCTGCTTGATCTCGTCAACGGGGCAACCGGTCTGGTGCTCGATCTGTTCGCGCTCGAGTTCCGGGCCGCCGACGAGCTTGATGTCGCGCTCGGCAAGCCAGACTACGAGCTCGCAGATGGTCTTCAGGGCTTCGGGTTGATGCGGTTTAAGGACGATGCCTATCCGCGTGATCGACGACATTGGAGTTCAGAGTTTTAGGCCACAGATTACACGGGTTTCGCAGATTTATACAGGGCCAGAAATTCTATATTACCCTCGGCGCCCTGAATCGGCGACTCGATCACATTCACGACTTCGAGGCCCAAAGCAGTCGCGGCGTTGTTAACTTCCTCCACCACTCGCGACCGCTTCTCGGGATCGCGCACAATCCCGCCGCTGCCGACTTCGCCTCGACCGACCTCGAACTGCGGCTTGATGAGCGTCACGATCGAGCCACGGGAAATCAGCAGCGCCACGATTGCAGGCAACACCTTCGTCACCGAGATGAAAGAAACGTCAGTAACCGCGAGTTCGAATTTTTCAGCAAAGTCGTGAGGTTGAAGATACCTGGCGTTGACGCCTTCCCTGACTTCAACGCGGGGATCGTTGCGTAGTCGCCAGTCGATCTGGTTGTGACCGACGTCGACAGCGACGACTCGCTTCGCACCGTGTTGCAGCAGGCAGTCAGTGAATCCGCCGGTTGAAGCACCAACGTCAAGACACGTAAAGCCGGTGACGTCGAGCTGAAACTCGCGCAGCGCCGCCTCGAGTTTCAAGCCGCCGCGCCCGACGTAACGAGTCGTCGGATCGTCACCGCCCTTAACGCGAATTGAAGAGTTTGTATCGAACTGAAGGGAAGGTTTGTCGACGCGCTGCTCATCGACCAGCACGACGCCGGCCATGATCATCGCCTGGGCCTTGGTGCGCGATTCAGCCAGGCCGCGTTCGACGAGAAGTTTATCGATGCGCTCGCGCTTCATTACAGGAACATGATTAACATGATCCCGTAACTTGTCTAGGCACGTCGCGAAGCCTGCATCACTGCGCGCGGCGTGTCAGTCAGACGAAGATCGGCGGCGCATCTGTGACAGAGCCAAACGACGATGTGTGGCGCATCGGACCAAAAGAATGAACTGACTCTGCCTGCGACTCTCACCGCGTCGTCGACACGGAGTCGCTGCAAAGCCTGAAGGTAAAACGCCCCATTGTAGAAATCACCCTCGGCGCCTTCGTCCCGGTGAATACACTCCCGCTCACGAAACGTCTGCCTCGCCATACTGATTCACCATATTTCCTCGCGCCGCATCGCGCGAAATACAGAACCGTTAGTCAAAGTGTCGGGTAGCTATAATGTGTGAGTTGAAACAGGGCAAGCGAACAGATTGATCGCTTTCCGGGATAATGCCACTCCATCAGCGTTCAGTCAACAAAGTATTTTGGCCGCAGATGAACGCTGATGAACGCTGATCGGATCCGCGTTTTATCTGCGTTCATCTGCGGCTGGGTTTTTATGGTTTCTTACGGCCTTCGAAGAGCTCGTCAAGGTTCGACAAGTCGCGGTGGTTGTATCGATCGATTCGGCGACGCTCGCGTCTTATGCGGCGCGCACGCCTTTCCTGCCATTGATCATAGAGCACGGCTTCGCGAATGCGATCTAGATCGTCCTCTTCAGTAACCTTCGACTCGTTGCGCGGCTCGTCAATCTCCGGAGGCGCGGTCCTCACGATCTCTTTGTGCTTTACCGGCCGCGCTGCAGCCTTCGGCTCTTCCATCGTCACGGGAGACGGCTCTGCGACGCTCTCCTCTGCAGTCGACTCAGTCGGCGCGCCCTCGGCTACAGCCACCGGCTCGGGCGCAACCTCTTCCTGCGAGACTTCGGTAGCGAGCGCAGGAGTATTCCTCAACCGCAAATACGACGCGAGCAGTGCTGAACCCGCGCCAAGCATCATCGCGAGTACAAAAGCACCGCTCAACAGCCAGCGCCTGCGGTGTCTCACCCTGGCGTTGATCTTCTTCAAAGGCACGACCGGCCGTGCAGACAGCACGGTTAGCTCGTCGTCAAAATGCGGCTGCGCGGGGGTCCAGTCCTGTACCGATCTATCGAATCCGTTTGTTTCCATTTCTCAAAGCGATTGTTCGGGGAGTGCTAGTCTCTGAAAACCTGTTGCAATCACGAGGCCACGCGCCGAACAAGCCTTTTCGAAAAGATTCGGCCACTGAACAGACGAAAACATTCCGATTTGGTGCACTAAAACGACGCGGTGGGTTGTTGCGGTATTTTTGCGAAGAAGTTGTGCGCGTCTACGAAACACCTCGACGCGCTTTCGCCCGCCGATCGTCCAGCACTTCGATGCTCTCTCTGACGCGCGTGTAGATACCATCAGCATCGAGGCCGTACTTCGCGAGGAGCAACTTCGCGTCGCCGTGAGTGATCAGCCGGTCGGGTATTCCCATGCGAACTACCCTGACCTTGTCTTGCAAACCGTTCTCTTCCAGCAACTCCATCACTGCCGAACCAAAACCCGCCGCGAGATACGCTTCCTCAACGGTCACGATCAGGCGTTTTGTCCGGGCCAGGGCCAGCAGCAAAGAAGTGTCGAGGGGTTTGACGAACCGGGCATTGACGACGGTGGTTTCAATCTTGTCTTTCGCCAGGCGCTCGGCAGCGTCAAGAGACGGATGGACCATCGAGCCGTAGGCCACAATCGCGATCTCGCCGCCATCGCGGAGTATCTCGCCCTTGCCGATTTCGAGCAGCTCGGGTTCGCGATCGATCGAAACTCCGACGCCGTTGCCGCGCGGATAGCGCATGGCGGCAGGCCCTGTGTGCTCGGTCATCGTGAACAACATGTCGCGCATCTCGCCTTCGTCTTTCGGCGCCATCACGATGAGGTTGGGGACCGCGCGCAGGTATGCGATGTCGAGCAGACCGTGGTGTGTTTGCCCGTCGCCGCCGGCGATGCCACCACGATCGAGACAGAACTTGACGTTCAGATCCTGAATGCAGACGTCGTGTATCAGCTGGTCGAAGCCGCGTTGCAGAAACGTGGAATAGATCGCGCAAACGGGCGTCAGTCCTTCGCACGACATGCCTGCCGCAAACGTGACGCAATGTTGCTCGGCAATGCCGACATCGAACGAACGCTCCGGAAACTTTTCGAGCGCAGTACAAACACCCGTGCCGTCAGGCATCGCGGCAGTCAGCGCCACGATCTTCGGGTCCTTTTCCATCAAGTGGGCGAGCGTGTCGCCAAAAACAGCCGTGTAGGTCGGCGCTTTGGCGGAGCTTTTGTGCGGCTTACCGGTTTTCAGATCGAACGGACCGGTCGCGTGCCAACGATAGTAGTCGGGCTCAGTTTGCGGGAACCCTTTCCCTTTCATCGTCAGCGCGTGGACGATCACTGGCCCATCTTTGATCTGTTTCGCTTCTTCCAACGCAGCGACGAGTGCGCGCGGATTGTGTCCATCGACGTAGCCGATGTATTTGAAGCCGAGCTCATGGACCAAAGCGCCGGGCAGCACCGCGGCCGCGATCACGTCTTTCATCGTCTTCGCCGCGTGGTGTAATCGCTCGCCGACCGACGGAATCGCCTTCAACTTTTCTTCAACTTCGTCTTTGAACCGGTGATAGCCGTGAGCGCCGCGAATGCGATTCAGATAACCCGTCAACGCACCGACCGCAGGCGCGATCGACATCTCGTTATCGTTCAGCACGACGATGAGGCGGCTCTTCAAATGACCTGCCTGATTGATCGCTTCCATTGCCATGCCGCCGGCGAGTGACGCGTCGCCAATCAACGCGACGACGTGATGGTCCTCGCCTTTGCGGTCGCGCGCGATGGCCATTCCGAGAGCGGCGGAGAGGGACGTTGACGCGTGGCCCGCTCCGAAGGTGTCGTATTCCGATTCGTCTCGTCTGAGGAAACCGCTGATGCCGCCGTACTGCTTGATCGTGGGAAGCAAGTCGCGCCGGCCAGTCAGGATCTTGTGCGCGTAGGCCTGGTGCCCGACGTCCCAAACCAGTCGATCGCGCGGCGTGTCGAACGCGTAGTGCAATGCGACTGCTAATTCGACTGCGCCGAGCGACGCACCTGTATGACCTCCAACTCGCGACATCGTCTCGAGGATGTAGGTGCGAATTTCGTCGGCAACGGTTCGTAACTGATCGAGTGGCAGAGCGCGCAGGTCGGCTGGCGAGTTAATACTCTCAAGAAGCGTCATCGTGGCCGCATTGTACTCCAATCATTAACATTTCTATGTACGCACTGTGGCATTATCTCGTTCGTACTTGGCAATATAAAGTACTCTGCTCTAATCCTGCGCGTCAAGCCCGTTCGTCAAAACCAGCCGCAGATTTTCGCAGAGTAACGCAGATCGGCAATCGGCGTTCATCTGCGAAAATCTGCGGCTGGTTTCCTTGACAATCTGCGGCTCGCGACTAGAATTGGTCTTCGCCGAATCACGGCACGGAGATGTGGCCGAGTGGCTGAAGGCGGCGGTTTGCTAAACCGTTAAGGGTCAAAAGCCCTTCACAGGTTCGAATCCTGTCATCTCCGCCAGAATCTTAAGCCACAAAGAAGCACCAAAAGCACAATTGAAGTAGATTCGATCTTTGTGCTTTTTGTGCTTCTTTGTGCTTTGCAAATTATGACTGTTCGCGTCCGCTTCGCTCCATCGCCAACCGGCTACCTGCACATCGGCGCCGCTCGTTCCGCACTCTTCAACTGGCTCTACGCGCGCAAGGTCGGAGGAAAGTTTTTACTCCGCATCGAAGACACCGACCTGCAACGCTCAACCGAAGAATCTACGCGCTCGATCATCGAGGGACTCGAGTGGCTCGGACTCGATTACGACGAAGATCTCGTTTTCCAATCTGCAAATGCGCCGCAACACAGAGCCGCCGCCAATCGACTCGTCGAACAGGGCAAGGCTTATCGCGATTTCAACCCGAAAGAACAGCGCGACGACAAAGACGTGAAGCAGGGTGTTGCCGAGCGCGCGCGTGCACAGTCTGCGGCAGGTGTGGACCAGCGCAACAATCCGTATCGCGAACTGTCGAAAGAAGAGTCAGACCGGCGCGCCGCGGCCGGCGAGCCTTTCGCTATTCGTTTGAAAGTTCCGAACGAAGGCCAGACAAAGTTTGACGACATTGTTTATGGAACCCAGGAGCGTAGCTACGCCGAGATCGAGGACCTCGTGCTACTTCGTTCGGACGGCCATCCGCTGTACAACCTGTCAGTGGTCATCGACGACATCTCGATGGGAATCACACACGTTATCCGCGGCCAGGACCATCTGACGAACACGCACAAGCAGGTTTTGCTGTACGAGGCCCTCGGCGCTCAAATACCGCAGTTCGCGCACCTGCCGCTGATACTCGCGCCGAACAAAGGCAAACTCTCTAAACGCAAACACGGCGAGGTTGTTTCCCTCACGACTTACCGCGACCGCGGTTTTGTACCGGCCGCGTTTCGCAACTTTCTCGCGCTACTTGGCTGGGCGCCGCCGGTGGGGAAAGAAGTGCTCAGCAAAGAGGAGTTGATTGAGTACTTCTCTTTGGAAGGAATCGGGCGCGCGAATGCGATTTTCAACTTCCAGGAGAACGATCCGCGTCGCTGGACTGACGACAAGGCGCTGTGGATGAATGCTGAGTACATCCGCACGATGCCGCTCGACGAGTTGGTTCCGATGGTCAAGACCGAACTTCGCGCAAACAAACTGTGGCGCGAGGAGTATGATGATGACGACAGCGCATGGTTTCGCAAGACTATCGATCTGATTCGCGAGCGCTATTTCACGTTGAAGGATTTCTCGGGCCAGGGTCGTGCCTATTTTTCAGACGACTTCGACTTTGACGAGACCGCGGTCAACAAGAACCTGCGCAAGGAGCCGCGGCTGCGCGAACTGCTGAACGGTCTCGCGGACAAGCTCGAAACGATCGAGCCGTTCAATGCGGAGACTGCGGAAGCGGCGTTGCGCGCCTTCGCAGACGAAGCGGGCGTAAAAGCGGGGCTGTTGATAAACGGATCGCGCACGATGCTAACCGGGCAGGCCGTTGGACCGTCGATGTTCGAGATCTTCGACGTGCTCGGGCGCGATCGGTCGGTGCAGCGATTGAGAAGCGGTGTTCCCTGGTGAAACCACGGATTACACGGATCTGTAAAAAACGATTTGCACGGATTCTTTTATGGGAGTTATTGATGAGTAAAGTCCTTAATGTGATTCTCGCAGGAGCCTTAGTGTGTGGAGTTGTTGTTGCTCAAAACACAAACTCGTCGACGACCACTCAACGCGAACGCACCACCAATACGAACCGGGCGAAAGCGCCCGCTACCGAGACACAGAAATCTGCGGCAGCGGCAAAGAAATCAACTGCGGCAGCCGAGGAGCCGCCCGGATCTGAAGCCGTGCTCGCTGCCTTCAACAGCCTGCTCGATGGAATCAGACACGCGAATGTTAACGAGGTGATGGGCAGTTACTGGAACTCTTCGCGCCTGAATCTCTTCAACTACAACGGCAGCGTCACCAAGGGTTGGGACCAGGTGCGGAAGAACCGCGAAAGTTCGTACCCCGAAATTAAAGACGTGAAGCTCGACGTGCGCGACGTCTCAGTAACGATGCTCGGCAGAGACGGCGCGGTCGTCACTTGCCAGTGGACGCAATCGCAAAATTACAAAGGCACACCGGAAACTGCTTCCGGCCGCATGACGCTCGTGTTCAAGCGATTCGGTACGGCGTGGAAAGCGATTCACTTGCACTCGTCGCCTGATACGCCAAATCCAGCGGTCATTCCACCGTCGGAACAGCGTCCGGCTGCGTCTCCGTCACCGTCGCCTTCGCCCACACCTTGAGCATCGACGCGCCAGCGCCGGCGAGAATCGTTAAGAACGGAAAAATCTCGACCGTATAACGCGGCTCAGGGTTCTCAAGGGTCGCGAAAAACCCGAGCCGCAAAAAGATCAAGAGGGCGGCGAGCAGCAACCATCTGCGCGGGTTGCGATCTCGCGACCGCCAGAGCAACCAGCCGCCAATCACACCCAGAAGCGAGTAGAGCCAGGTCAAGCCGGCAAATAGCGGCAACCAGTACTGCTGGTGAATGTCGTAATCCAGATCCTTCAGCGGCAGGAGCTCGCCATTGAACGGGTAGTACTGCGAGTGCGTGTCGAACCAGAGCGTCACCGCTCGCTTCAACGGCAGCACAATGAAATAACGAAGACGCGAATGCGCTACTCTCTCTTGTCCGATCTGTGCGAAGCCGGCGTCGATCTCAGGTGTCATCTCGACGTTGGTTTCTTCCGGTTCCTGCTGCT
>JBKPPH010000396.1:0-12262 GCA_046733535.1 Acidobacteriota bacterium | reverse complement strand
CGTTTTCAATTCGCCGCTCGCAGAAGCAAACATCGTCGGGCGCGCTATCGGTATGGCTACGCGCGGGCTGAAGCCTGTGGTTGAGATTCAGTTCTTCGACTACATCTGGCCCGCCATGCACCAGATTCGAAATGAGTTGGCGTTGCTGCGTTGGCGGTCGGGCAACGATTGGAAAGCGCCGCTCGTGGTGCGTGTGCCTATCGGCGGTTATCTCAAAGGCGGCGCCGTCTACCACTCGCAATCTGGTGTGTCGACGTTTACGCAGATTCCCGGTTTGCGCGTGATCTATCCATCAAACGCGCTCGACGCCAACGGGCTCCTGCGCACCGCAATTCGCTGTGACGATCCCGTGCTGTTTCTCGAACACAAGCACCTCTACCGGCAGGCGTACAACAAGTCGCAGTACCCGACAGACGACTTCATGATTCCGTTTGGTAAGGCAAAGAAGGTGCGTGAGGGTACGGACTTGTCGATCATCACTTACGGCGCACTGGTCCAACGTTCGCTCGTCGCAGCGAAGCAAATGGAGCAGCAAGGCGTCAGCGTGGAGATCGTCGACTTGCGCAGCCTTGTTCCTTTCGACTGGAACGCGATCGCGGAGACTGTGAAAAAGACGAACCGCGTGATCGTCGCGCACGAAGACTCGCTCTCGTTTGGCTACGCCGCCGAGATCGCCGCGCGCATCACCGACGAACTATTCGAGTACCTCGATGCACCCGTCAAACGCGTCTGCGCCCTCGACACGTTCGTTGCGTATGCGCCGCAATTGGAAGAC
This sequence comes from Acidobacteriota bacterium, assembly GCA_046733535.1. GTDB lineage: Bacteria > Acidobacteriota > Blastocatellia > Pyrinomonadales > Pyrinomonadaceae > PSRF01. The sequence goes on along the minus strand of JBKPPH010000396.1, from coordinate 11,487 downwards.
GTGATTCTGCCGCAGGTCGCCGATGTGGCCAAAGCGATCGCGGAACTGAAGGCGTATTAGAAGATGATTTACAAGATTGTTTACGATTAGCAGGTTCGTACTTCCATACCCGTACAGGCGTGTATTGTTCCGTTTCGCAAATCCAGCCGTTTTTCAGCAATTTAGCCCAAAAAATTAAGGCATAAAGGTTGCGAACCTCAGGGCAGATACGCCCGTGTGCGTCTCCCCGACATTTGTTCCCCCACGTCGACAATTAATCGCGATTAATTCAACACAAGGGAGGTACAACTGATGAGCAAGCACGTTTTGAGCGTTCTCGGCGCTGTGATGCTGACTCTCGCTATCGCCGCTATCGCTCTCGCACAGACCACAACGACGACTTCCGTAACCAAGACAGTCCAAAACCCGGACGGAACCTACACCATAATTGAGTATCCCGCGAAGAAGGAAGTTACGCTTACGCTGACCCCGGTAAACATCCCGGCGAAGGGTGTGGCTACTATTCTCCGTGACGACGACGGCACCAGAATTAAACTTAATCTTACTGACGTTCCCGCAGACCTGACTGCGCTGACTCTTTATGCTGTTGATGATAAAGGTGTAGTTACCGCTCTCGGGCCGGTCGCAATCTCAAACGGAACAGGCACTTTCACGGCGACCACCCCACTCTCGAAGTTCATGCTGATTGCTTCGCCAGAACCAGCATTGACCGCGTATGACCCGAACACGAAGGTGTTCTTCCGCAGCGCGGTTCCCGAAGGCTTCGCGGTTATACCGTTGACCGGTCCGGCGGGAGAAAATGTTTCGGCGACGACGACTCCAGGTACGACCACTGCTGCCGCTCAGCCAAGCACCACCACGGCGCAAGCGCAACCCGGCACGACAGTGACCGTGCAAACGCAGCCTAGCACCACACCGCAGACGCCAACCGGCACCACTGTGGCTGGAACCGTGGCCGCAACAACCTACACAGCGCCGATGCTGAACATCCCGGCGTACAAAAAAGGCGACGATACCAAAATCAAAGTTGACTTCACCGGCGCGCTAACCGGAACGCGGGCGAATGTTTTCATCACGCCGCGAAAGGATGGACCGACCGAAGTGAAGATGCGTTTCCACGAATTGAAGGACGCGCCTGCGGGCCAGAAGTTCGTTGTCTGGGCCGTTTCGCCTGACAATCAGTTTGTGAAACTCGGCCAGGTAGTGAACACACCCGGTCGCAATGAGGCTGAAATTCAGTCGGAAGTAACATTCCCGGACTTTGGTCTCGTGGTAACGATGGAAGGAACGGAGGCAGCGATGCCGGCTGGTCCAGCCGTCGCGCACATCCACATCATTCCGTAGCCTGAATTCAACTGGCATTTTGGGGCCGCTCGCAAGGGCGGCCCTACTTGTGTCAAATCCTTCACAAAAAACCTTCCACCTAAATACGATCTTGCGCTAAGATGTTTCGCGCCGGAGTTGTACCGGGCACTTCGTCTCCCGACGCGGCCTCAAACTCGAGCCGCAATTTCTTTTCACTAACCGCGAGATCCCCTGGCCGTGAATCCCCTTCACGAGCCGAAATCTCCGTTTTTCCTGAGTGTTAACGACATGATTACGAGACTCTTCCCCCGTCTATTCCCCATTGCACTCGTTTTACTGCTCCTCACGTCTGCGGCCTACGCGCAGGAAAGCCTGCCGGCGCTTGTCAAACGAGTGAAGCCCGCGGTCGTGGCGATCGCGACCTACGATGCCAACGGTGAAGCGTTGATGACCGGCAGCGGCTTCTTTTTGAGGCCGGGTCAGGTGGTGACGAACCTTCACGTCGTTCGCGGCGCTACTCGTGCGGAGATCAAAACTCTCGACGGCAAAGGGAAAGTGTTTCAGGTCAACGGGACGTTGGGTGTGGACGAGGAAGGCGACCTCGCGCTGCTCAGCGTTGAGATGCCGCTCGAGCGCTCCAGAAGCACTGAACTCGCGAGTGAGCTTCCGGACGAAGGTGAATCGATCTTCGTGATTGGTAACCCGCTCAAGCTCGAAGGCTCGGTGAGCGACGGGATCGTTTCGGCGGTGCGCGAAGTCCCAAACAGTTACCGTATCATTCAGATCACGGCGCCGATTTCTCATGGAAACAGCGGGAGCCCGGTCTTCAATTTGCGCGGGGAGGTTTTGGGCGTCGTGACGGTGAAGGTCACGAACGGGCAGAACATCAACCTCGCGATCGCAGCGGCGCGCGTTGGTGAGTTGAAGGCCGGCAAGCTGCAGCCGTTGTCAGAATTGGCGTTGAAGAACAAAGGCGACGTGGCGGAATCAGCCTATCGCGCCGGACTCGAATCACTCTGGCTGGGCAATTACGATAATGCGGTCGGCTATTTCGAGAACGCCGTCAACAAGAATCCGAAGCGCGCGGAAGCGTGGGTGCAGGTTGGATACTGCCGAGTGAAGCAGGGAAAGAACCAGGAAGCGATTCGCGCTTACTTACAGGCGTTGCAACTGAAGCCCGCGGATGCGGACATTTACAACAAGCTGGGTGATGCTTACTACTACGCCGGGCGTCTGCGTGAGGCGATCGAGTCGTACAGCGAAGCGGCGGTCCTGCGGCCTGATTCGGCGGAGACTTTCTACAACCTCGCGATCGCGTATTCCGAGAGTGGCAATCCGAGTATGGCTGCGACGCAAGCGCGCATCTTGCAGAGACTTGATCACAAGCTCTACGAGAAATACTTGCGGGAAACGATGTGAGCCGCAGATTTACGCAAATAAACGCGGATCAGAAAGCAGGAAAGCATTTCTGATCCGCGTTTTTCTGCGTAAATCTGCGGCTTAACCTGCCTGACCCGTAAACACGCCCGCGTCGACACTCCGCGGATTACCCAACACCACAAACCGAATATTCCGCATGTACTTCTGCGCGACCCGTTGAATGTCAGCGGGCGTGACAGCGCTTAAGCGCTCGAGGAACTCGACAGAGTTGCGCCAGCCGCCGCCAATCAACTCATACTGCGCCAGCTCACCGGCCTGCGCAGCATTCGTCTCCTGCCCGAGATAGTAAGTCGTCAAGTACTGTGCAATCACGGCGTGAATGTCGTCAGCCCCGACCGGCTCCGTTTGCAGCCGCGCAATCTCACTCAACATCACGCGGATCGACTGGTTCGCATCGACTGCCGTCACGTAAAGACCGCCAACATTCGCGGCCTGCGTTCGCAAAAACGCATCCGGCGCATACGAAAGATTCCGCTTCACGCGTACTTCCTCGAACACGCGATCGCGCAACAGCGAGCTCGCCACACGCATCGCGTAAATGTCAGGCGACGTGAGCGACGGCGCCGCGAATAGTCCCTGGATGTAATTAGTCGGCAACTCTCGCGGCGTGACTTCAACCGACGACTTCTCAAACGCTAGCTGCGGCACTTCCTTCGGTTTGTAATCTCCACGTGGCAACTTGCCGAAACTCGCAGTCACCAGGTCGCGCACGTCCGACGGGTTCAAGTCACCCACAATCACGAGCAACAGCCGAGATGTTTCCATGAGGCTCGTGTGGTAACGGCGCAGATCCTCGGGAGTCAGCTTGGCCACTGTCTCAGGCGTGCCACCCGTATTATTCAGATACGGATGACCGGCGTAAGCCACACGTTCCTGCAACTTTTGTAGGTACACATCGGGGTTGTCGGTGTCGTCGCTAAGTGAGACGACGAGCCGGTCCTGGACCAGCGACACGTCTTCTTTCGTAAACGAAGGCCGCAACGCGACGTCAGTAAAAATCTGCCACGACTGATCGAAGTGCATGCGCGTGGTTGCGAGCGACAGCACGGAGTAATCGTTGTTCGAGCTGCTGCCGATCACAGTTCCCATGCGCGACAGTTCGCTGCGCATACGCGCGCGCGGAAAGTTTGTCGTCGCTTCGGTCGCCGCGCTGAGCATGAGGGTTTCGATGCCGGCGTTCTGCGCGTTGATGTTGGCTGCGCCGCCCCGAATGAAAAGTCCGGCAGCCACGGTCAAACTTCCTTCGCGCCGTTTCAAAAGGACTTTCAGCCCATTAACTTCAAACTCGCTCACGAGCGCAGCCTGCTTGGCGACCACGCTTTGCACCGTCTGCTGTGCCTGCCCCTTGCCTTGTTGAGTCGCGCGAGAAGAGTCGGACCCGCCGATCACCAGGATCGCAATCAGCAGGAAATTGCTGAGCACGCGGCGGATTGATTTTGAAAGCTCGGATTTTTGTTCTGACTGGTTTACGAATTGACTCATGTTGTTCACTGTCCCATTAGCTCTTCCGGTGTAAGTTTGATCTTGCTCTGCGCTTCGTTCGACATTAAAGCCAGGCCGACGTGGGGCTTGCCTTGAATATACGTGGTGATGTAGCGGCTTATGTCGGTGCGCGAGGTAGCGCGCAGGCGCGGAAGATAGCCTCGGAAGTATTCGAGTCCTGTCGACGCCCACCAGAAACTCAGCGTGTGGGTGTAGTCGCTCAGCTTCTCACGCGAATAGAGGTCGTCGGCTTCGAGAAGAGCTTTGGCGCTTTCGAGCTGTTCGTCGGTGTAATAGTCTTTGTCGTTGAAGTGCGCCACTTCTTCGTAGAGTGCTTTGATCGCGGCGTGCGCTTTGTCCGGAGTTGTTTGCGCTATCAATGAGATTGGACCAACATTGCGTTGCGTGTAGTAGCCCAGATCGACGCCGGTCACTAAACCAGTATCGACGAGGTTTCGCTGGAACCGTGAATTCGGCTGCCGCAGGATGAACGAGAAAACGTCTGCTGCGTACGTCGCAGGATTGTCTTTGCCGATCGATGGTCCATGCCAACTGATGTTGATGATGACGTTCTGCACGGGCTGAGCGATCACCGCACCTTCGCTCTTCGGCAGCGGCGGGTGCTCGACAAGCGGAAACTCAACAAACGGATCTTTCTCGCGTCGCGGCCAGTCGCCGTAAAACTCCTGCGCCATCTTCATCACGTCAGTAGGATTGACGTCGCCCGTCAAAACGAGGGCTGAATTGTTCGGCACGTAATAGCGCTGCTGGATCAAACGCATCATGTCCGTTGTCGAACCGGAAACTGTTTGCCTGTTGCCCAGCGGGTTCTTGCGGCTCGTGTATTTGAAGAACAGCCGGCTATTCATCTCCTGGTTGAGATAATAAAACGGGTTCGACTCGTTGCGATCGATCTCGCCGATTACGACCTGTTTCTCGCGAGCAAACTCCCGTTCGTCGAAGAGGGGATAGCGAGTCGCGTCTTTCATAAACTGCATCGCGGTGCGAAGGTTCGGACTCGTTGTCGTGAAGTAATAGTCAACCACTTCCTCGCGTGTCGTGCCGTTGTAAGCAATGCCCATCTGGCCGATGGCGTGCAGATATTCTTCGGCATTCGCAATCGCGCGGTTCTGCTTGAAAAACATGTGCTCATACAAATGTGAGAGGCCGTTCAACTCGGGCGGCTCGGTGTAAGAACCGTTCTTCACGGCGAGCTCGATCGTGACCAGCGGAATCGAGTGATCTTCAAGAATGATTACTTCAAGGCCATTCGGAAGCACCTGGCCGATCAGCTTCGCTTCCGGCAATCGAGCGGGCGCCGCTGCGGGCGCTGCCGTAGTTGGCCGGGAAGCGCGCTGCTGCGGTGTCAACACGCGCGCCGACAGGCTCGACGGCGTCAGTAAAGTAAACAGCAGGGAAAGGACGAGCAAACTTCGTTTCACAGATAACTCCATGTTTGACATTGATGTTAGTCGTGGGGAAAAGGTTATCTTGATAAGGGAAAATAAACAATCCGAGCCGCAGATGAACGCGGATGAAGGCGGATCAGAAAAATGCTTTCTGATCTGCGTTCATTTGCGTAAATCTGCGGCTCAATTCCTTCAACGCTTCTTCGCGACAATCGAACGCGCTTTTTGCCGGAGCGTCGTGCGATACGCGGCTGCGTCGGCGCCGGCCGCGTTTGAGAGCCATTGAATTCGCGGCGTGCCGCGCGGCGTTGTTTCCCCGGTCATCTGCATCGAGTAGGTGCGTTGGTTGTTTGGCACATACAAAACAAAGCGTCGCAGATTTCTGCTCTCAACAGAATCTTTGCCGCTGAAGAGTAGTTCCGGGTAACCGTCTTCGTCGGCGTCAACCAATTCAGCGCTCCAGCTCGCGTGACTAAAACCTTCGGTGTCGAGCCGACCCTGCGCACCGAGCCTGTACCTTCCATCGCGCTTCTGAAGCACGAGGAAATTCGTGTTGCCTGTCTTGCGTTGACTATTCACGACCACGATCGCGCTGCCTGAGTCAGTATCGACAATTTCAACATCGCCCACGGAACCACGGGCAAATCGCGCCGCGATCTTCCGCGCTTGATCGATCGATAACGGCTCAACCGGCTTCCGGATTTCACGCGGTTCTACTGCACCACCTTCCGCGGCAACATCGTTGCGCCACGAAACAGGAGTCATCTGTAATTGCGAAGGAGCGACTGGCAGAGCTGTGCTTGGAATACGCGGTTCCGAAGCGCTCTGCCCCGTGTAACCCCACGCGAGCAGCGCGCTCAAAGTCGTCACCAAAACAGCCGGCGCGCCGACGCGAAACATCAACCCGCGTCCCGCATCGACTGCCGCCACCATCGCTGACAATGGCTCCACGTCAGGCAGAGTACGTTCAGGCTGCGAGAGACTGCGCTCCAAAAGCACTTTCGCCAAAGCAGCGGTGCGCGGCCGATCTTCCGGGCGCTTCGCGAGCAGAGTGTGAACGGCCAACGCCAACGGGCGAGCGATATCCTGCCGCAGGCGGGGTAACGGCGGCGCAGGCGCAGTTGCCTGCTTGATCAATAGAGCAGATTGAAGTGGATCGACGAATGGCGGGCGGCCGGCGAGCATCTCGTACAACAAAACTCCGAGGCTGTACAGATCACTGCGAGCGCCGACACGTTGGCCCAGGCACTGTTCCGGCGACATGTAACGCGGAGTCCCAATCAACTGCCCTGAACCGGTGCTGGCGTGTGTGAAGGTCGATTCAGCCGACGAAGCGAGCACCTTTGCGACACCGAAGTCGAGCACACAAACACCACGTTTGCCGAGGAGAATGTTTGACGGTTTCAAGTCGCGATGAATGATGCCGAGTCGATGTGCTTCTTCAAGCACGTCGCAAATCTGCGTCGCGATATTGACGGCCTTCAAGTCGGAAAAGCGGCCTTCGCGAGCGAGGGCTTGTGAAAGAGTCTCCCCTTCAACAAACTCCATCACGATGAAGTGACGGCCGTCCGGCAGATTTCCGGCGTCGAAAATCATGGCCGCGTTCGGATGGCGCAGCTTGGCCATCGTTCTCGCTTCGCGCAAGAAACGATCGGCGACGTCCGCATCAGCGGCGCACTCGCGCTTGATGATCTTTACTGCGACGGGGCGTTCGAGTCCGAGGTGCGTGGCAAGATAGACGGTGCCCATGCCACCGGTCCCGAGTTCGCGTTCTATTCTGAACCTGCCAGCGATAAATTGGGGGACATCCATAATGACCTTCCTTCGGGAAAGAGGCCTGGAGCAACGCCGGTTTGTTCTTTGGACTGGGGGAAGAGACGCGGTAGTTTAGCACCTTTCCATATTTTTAGCCGCAGATTTTCGCAGATGAACGCTGATCTGCGTTCATCTGCGGCTAATTACTTATCAAGTCCGGGATGCACGCCAACTACATTTGGAATCCAAAACACCTGTCCATTGATTTCGACACTGCGCAGCCCGTGTTTTGGCAGGTCCTTCTCTTTCAAACCAAGAAACGTGAAGTGAGGCAGATCGCTCAACACGGTTTGGAACCAGCCATGCTTCGCCATGATCTCGCGCACGCGCGGATTCTCAAACTCGTTGACGTCGAACGCCAGCATCGCGATGTGTTGCGAGGTGCCGGGCGCGGCGATCGAATAAAGGATCGACTTTGAAAGGTCCTTACTGAAATAAATTCCAGTCTTCTCGAGTTCCAAAACTTCCCCGACCTGTTCTTTCAGCGGCAGGCTCTTCAGACGAGTTACCTGCTCCGTTGTGAGACGCCCTTGCGACAACCAGTAATCGAGTGCCGGTTCAAAACGCGAATTCCACAAGCGAACGCTGTCTTCATAGTTGCGACGCCCGGCCTCGGCGCCGTCACGCGGCGTGATGTCGAGTCCTTCCTTCTGAGCGTCCTGCCGGGCCTTGTTTAGTTGCTTGAGCGCTTCCGGTTGCAGTTCAACTTCATCGAACCCAATCACTTCAGCTTCGACGCCCGCGTCGTCCTGAAATTTCGTGACCTGTTCTTCGTTGCTGAACATGCACACCGGCGGCGGCGTCACTTTCTTACTGGCGACGAAGATCGCGCCATATTCCTCGAGAATGCGTCGCGCTACCGGATCGGACGGAGGACAAATCGAGTCGATTTTTGTTTTCCGTTTTTTAAGTGCTTTTGAAAGTGCCTCGTAGAAGGGAGCTGGTTCTTTGAGGTCCTCCGATTCACGAAGGGGATTTGAGCTCATTGTTAGTGTTGACATCCGTTCCAATACTGGTACCGCACCGCTTGCAACGTTCGAACAGACTACAATCAAAGTCAGGCTTCGCAAATACATCGATGCCGCAGAAGATGACAGGAGTCCGACACGACCTCCAAAGACGTTGACGAATGATAGTGGCGGCTGATTCTGGCGGTCAACAGCAGGGAACTATGCTAGGCTCAGTTTTGACCATGAAGCACGCGGATTTATTTACAGAATTGGTCGCAATCTATCGCAAACACGGATGGGAGTTGCGCCGCGCGCTGCTGCAGCCGGCAACACTCGCGGAGCTACAGTCTCAGCAATTAATCAACGAGGTGCCGGTTAAAGAAGCCGGATTCGATGCGTTGTGGTTTTCGCGACCTTCGCACAACAACCGCGAGGCCTGGGAATTACGGCTCCTCGCGCAGACGCAGTATGCGTTGTTCGACACTTTTGAAGCAGATGAGACTGAAGAAGAACGTGATGACGTGCGGATCGAAATGGAAGCGCGCTTGAGAGACTACGCATTAGGAACCACGGATTTCACGGATGAAAACGGATTTAAGTAAAATCCGTCTTCATCCGTGAAGATCCGTGTTACTGCTTGCCGAGCTTCACCGGAATTTCGAGTTTCTCGAGGTCTTTGCCGTCGACGGCCGGTGGTTGTGGCGGCGGTTCACCTTCCACCGGCTCGCTCGGCGCGGTCTTGCTGCGCATCACCACCAGCTTCACCGTGCTGTACGGCATTGCGCGCCGCACTCGCATCAGAAACTCCTCCGGCGTGCGAATCGGAACACCGTCAAACTCGATCACGATGTCGCCCGATTTAACTCCAGCCAGATCCGCCGGGCGGCTCCGCAAGATCGTCCCCAACTTCACTCCGTAAATATTCATTCCGGGGACCAGGACTCTCTCCGCATCGTCATCTTCATAACCAAACGAAGCACGCCCCTCGGGACGCCGTTCAAACTCCCGCGTCAACCGGTTGTAATCCTGCTGAGAAATTGTCGTCAGCTTCGTGGTCTTCTTTTCGCCATCGCGCAAGTATTCGACTTCGACAGTTTTTCCGACCGGCGTGCGGGACATGAGATCGTCGATTTGATCTTCGTTCTGCACCGGTTGACTGTCGAACTTCAGAATCACGTCGCCGCCAACCAAGCCCGCCTGATCGGCAGGTCCCTTCGGTGCGCTGACAGCTTCAAAGATCACGCCGTGATCGGTGTCCTGGAATCCATCGACGCCGATGTAAGACTTGACCACCGCCGTCCTGGTGATGTTGCGCACGTTGTTGCGCATCGGACTCACGAGCGCAGTGAACGCGGCAGCGCAAACGAAGAATACGAGCAGTCCGATGAAGACCCACGACATGCCGCTTAGCCGGCGCTTCTTTCGCGGTGCAACAGCGGCCCTCACTTCGTTGTCAGGGGCCATGTATTGAGGGCCGGTGTAGTCGCCCATCGCGGTGGCGAGTCGAAACCCGCAGTTCCGGCAAAACCGCAGGTCTGACGGCATCACGGAATGGCAGTTGGAACAGGTTATTTGTTTTGCACTTGCCGGCAAAGGCATTGTGACTTCGGTATCGTCAGACATAGGAGACTCACCTGTTCTTTGGCGTTAGGCGAAGAATACACGGACAGGTTTCTATACGCCAAATAATGTTTTGCGGTTGCATTCGCCGGGCTTCGATAGACTTCCTGCCAAGTAAAAGCAATAATCACGTCGTAACTGAAAAGCCTCGGGGAGGATGTAATCGTGGAAATAACCAAGGCGCTCGCCGCTCTGCAACCACTTTACGGCAAGGACAACGTGGAGATCATTACGATCGACGGCAAGCGGGTGCGCGGCACGGTTCGCAGCATGAAGACGACGCAGGCCCTCACGACCCCGAGCGTCAAAATCGAGATTGCGAACGGCCAGATCGTGAAGATCCCCTTCCCCTCGATCGCTGAAATCAAAGATCACAACATTTAACTCCGCCCAAAACCACAAAACGGTTATGAAAACCTTTTCGTGCTTTGTGTGCCTCTTTGCGGCTTGCGTTTCTAATCGGTTGTCGTATAGTACGCCGTTCAATGACCGTCGACGATTTTGGTAGCCGGATTGCTACCGTCTGGTCTGAGCTTCGACCCGCAACGCGCGGGTTAGTCGAACGTGCCCTGCAATCCACCGCCAGCGGCACTCCAACCTCGCGAAACTTTCAGTACGACGCGCGCGCCGATCTCGAGCTCAGCCGCTTTCTCGCCGCACTCGACGACCGTGCCGCCGAAAAGACCGACGCGCTCGACCCCGAAACAGGCGGCAAACTGAAATCGATCGCCGACACGTGCGCCGCCGTGCTCCTGGAAAAAACTGAATCAGCCGAGGTCTTCACGCAGCTCGTTCGTCGCGCGCAAATGCAGCGAGATTATCAGCGCATCGACATCCTCGCGGACGCACTGACATCGCGATTTCCACCGAGTGAGACATGTGAGCTGGCGCGTTCGGAAAATGTAGTCGTGCGCGAACTCGCGAATGAAGCGCTCGCTCGGTGTGCGATTTCGGTGTTGGTTAGTTTACTGAACGACCCGGTCGACGCCGAGGTTGCTCGCGCCGCGCTACGACGGCAAGTCGTAGAGTACGGCTCAGAAGAAGCTCGCCAGCTTTTGAGTGTGCTTGATCAGACGGATGAGATCTAGGAGCCACCGATCTGGTGGAGCCGCTCGACAACTTGATCGATCAACCAGTTTGGAGTTGAAGCGCCGGCAGTCACGCCAACTTTCTTCACGTTCTCCAGGTCAGCAGGATTTATCTCGGCGGGAGTTTCGATCAGGAAGCTCCGGGCGCATTGCTCCTGGCAAACTGCGAGCAGCTTAACGCTGTTCGACGAGTGTCGGCCGCCGATGACGTAGAACGCGTCGACCTGCCCGGCAAGCGCTCGCGCGGCGTCCTGGCGATCGCGAGTGGCAGAGCAGATCGTGTTGACTACCTGTGGTTCAGTGTCAGCCTTCTCACGCACCGCTTCGGCCACTTCCAAAAACGTTTGCAACTTGATCGTCGTCTGCGAAACCACGAGC
>JBKPPH010000395.1:0-4605 GCA_046733535.1 Acidobacteriota bacterium | reverse complement strand
CTACTGCTCTGTCTTGCTTTGCTCATGCCCATTCAGGCCCAACGACCCACGCCCGCGCCGGAGACGGTTTACCTGCTGAAACCGGCGCGGGTCTTCGATGGTGAAGCCGCGCAGCTTCACGACAACTGGGCCATCCTCGTGCGCGGCCAGAAGATCGAAGCCGCTGGACCAGCCGCAACGATCAAGGCCCCGGCAGACGCGAAAGTGATCGAGCTGCCGGGTCTCACGCTGATGCCCGGCTTGATCGAAGCGCATTCGCACGTGCTGCTGCATCCTTACAGCGAAACTGTCTGGAACGATCAGGTGGCACACGAGTCGCTCAGCTTGCGTGTCGCGCGCGCGACTAACCACCTGCGCAACACGCTCCAGGCGGGTTTCACCACGATTCGAGATCTCGGTACCGAAGGCGCCGGCTATGCAGACGTTGGTCTCAAGCAGGCAGTCGAACAGGGCATCATTCCGGGACCACGAATGATCGTGACTACGAGAGCGATCGTAGCTACGGGCAGCTATGGACCAAAGGGCTTCGCCTCCGAGTGGCGCGTTCCGCAAGGCGCAGAAGAAGCCGACGGCATTGACAGTCTCACCCGCGTGGTCCGCGATCAGATCGGACACGGCGCAGACTGGATCAAGGTCTACGCAGATTATCGCTGGGGCAGATCTGGCGCAGCACCGACCTTTTCACTCGACGAGCTCAAGCTCGTTGTCGAGACGGCCAAGAGCGCCAACGTTCCCGTTGCCGCTCACGCGACTACGACCGAAGGAATGCGGCGCGCCACCATGGCTGGAGTAGAAACAATCGAGCATGGCGACGGCGGCACACCGGAACTCTTTCGACTGATGAAAGAACACGGCGTCGCACTGTGCCCGACGCTCGCGATCGCGGGTGCAAACGCCGAAAAGAAACGTGTCGTGTTCAAGGCCGCACTCGACGCCGGCGTGACGATCGCCAGCGGCAGCGACGTCGGTGTGTTTGCTCACGGCGACAACGCCCGCGAGTTGGAGACGATGGTGAACTTCGGCATGCCGCTGCTCGATGCGCTGCGGTCGGCAACGTCGATCAACGCGCGCGTGCTGCACATGTCAGACAAGATTGGCTCGGTCAAGCCAGGCTTACTCGCGGACGTTATCGCGGTCGAGGGAGATCCGACGCGCGACGTCGGCGCGTTGCGCAAGGTGAGATTCGTAATGAAGGGCGGCGTAATCTATCGCGAGAAGTAAGGCAGCGAGGGATTTTTACTTCGATACCAGCCGCTTCACCGTCCGCAGCAACTCTTCGGTCCGAAACGGCTTGACGACGAAATCGCTGAACCCGGACTGCAGGGCCCGCACGCGATCGTGCTCGGTGTGCGCCGTACAGGCGACGCATGGAATGTGCGCGGTGCGTGAGTTGGCCTTGAGTTCCCTAAACACCTCCCACCCGTCCAATCCGGGCATGCAAAGGTCTACCATGATGAGGTCCGGAGGGTTTTCCCGCGCCAGATCGAGGCATTCCTGCCCATTTCTAGCCTCGCGGACCTCGTAATTCGCGTTTGCCAACAGCAGCCGCAGGAGCTCACGGTTGTCGTCGTAGTCCTCCGCAATGAGTATTGTGGGTGGCATATTGGCAGCGGGAAGCAGGAAGAACCAGTCCGAAAGAACGGCTTGCACCCGCTGATCGCCAGACAGGGAGCGTCTCTTCCGGACTTCTTTTAGACTGCCTGACTGTTTTGAGTCAAGGGCCGTTGAAAAACGATTTCTTGACTAGCTGAATACCAGCCGTTCATAATCGCTCCAGAGTTCTTGCCGCCCCTGCGAGACTCTTCATTGCCGGTAATCAACCTTAGGTTAACTATTCCCTACCTGAACGACCTTGAGGTTCGTCAAAACAACAACACGACGATACGGAGGAGCAAGCTGTGGTCAACGGACACCTGGAAGATAGTTTGCGGCGTGAGATTGAGAGTTATCTCGAAAACCGCCTCAGCGCGGTGAAGCAGGAGATAACCACTCTGCAAACCCTACTCAATGAGTCGCTCTCGACTTTTCTTGACCGCCAGGCGGATGTGCAGATGGAAGGCAGCTTGATCGCTTCCATCACCGAGCACCTGCACGCTGCTCACGAACGCGGCGTCGAGTTGGCTGCCGCTGAGTCGTCGCGCGCGAAGGCTTCGAGCGATATGGCCATCGTGAAGGCCGCCATCGCCGAGATTAATGAGCAGAAGTCGCAGGCAGACATTCTCAAAGCACTCGTAAATCGCGCCTCCTCGTTCGCTCCGCGCGTCGCTTTCTTTGTGGTGAAAGGCGAGCAGGCAACGGGCTGGCGTGGTCGTGGGTTCGAAGGAACGGTGGGCGACGACACTATTCAACAGATCTCACTGCCGCTGTCCGCGGACACCGTTGTCGGTAGCGCAGCCAAAGGACTGGCCACGTGGAGTGGTGGACCGGGTTCGCACGGCGAAGATCATCTGTTACAGAATCGACTCGGCGAAGAGCCGGCGCAACGAATCGTGTCGATTCCCCTCGTCGTGCGCGGGCGAGCAGTCGCAGTTCTTTATGCAGACTCGGCCGGTCTCGATTCAGAATCGATCAACCTCGAAGCGCTCGAAACCCTCGTCACTGTTTCAGGCATGGCGGTTGAACTGTTGTCGGCGGCGCGAACTGCTCCGAAGAAGGCGACGGAAGAAGTTCGCGAAGAAGCGCCCGCACCGGCGTCTGCTCCAGTGGAAGAAGCGCAGCCGTCGTACGAACCGGCGAGTGAATACGCACACCAGGCGAGTGAAGTTGAACAACCATACGCGGCTGAGGAGACCTTTCAGAGTTACCAACCTGCGCCCGTGGAACCCGAGTCGTTGGTTGAGGCTGTCCCCGTTGAGGAACCATCGGCGATATTTGAAGATGCCCCCGCGGAAGCAGAAGCGCCTCGCATGGCCGAAGAGCCGCCCGCATGGACTCCGGCGCCAGTTGAATCGGCACCGGTTGGAGCGCCGCGCAAACGGTATGGTCAGGATTCGGAGTTGCCGGTTGAAGTGGCGAATGATGAAGAACGGCGCTTACACAACGATGCGCGGCGTTTTGCGCGACTGCTGATCTCGGAGATCAAGTTGTACAACGAGCAGAAGGTTGCGGAAGGACGATATGAGCACGATCTGTACGATCGTTTGCGTGAATACATTGACCGCTCTCGCGAGATGTATGACAAGCGCGTGAAGGCGGAAGTCGCTGCTCGTTACGATTACTTCCACGGAGAACTGGTGAATACACTCGCCGAGGGTGACGTTTCAAAACTCGGTTCGAACTATCCCGGCGCGACGGTCAACGCGTAGTTTAGCCACAGATTTTCGCGGAAAAACACGGATTAGAAAAATCTGTTAAGTATTAAGTTTTAATGGCCAGGCATCGCTTACTTTTTATCCTTGTCGGTGTGGCCCTGCTCGCTGTCACCTCACTGCCGTTCATCATGAGCGCGAGCTGCCGGACGCGGCCGCAAACTCAAGCGGAACAAAAAGCTCTCGAGAGTCTTCGCAGCATGACGCGCAACGACGTGCTGCCGAATGAAAGTGTCGTCGCCGGGATCGAAAACCAGTTTCCGGGCACGAAAACCGCTGCGCTCGCTCGCATGTTGCGAGCGCGAATCAAGCTCAACGCGAAGGATTTCGCCGGCGCGGCTTCGTTACTGGGCTCAAAAATTATCGCCGACGAAACGTCGGTTGAGGATTACGCGCTCTTCATGCGCGGAGACGCTCTCGAACAAGCCGGAAAGATGCAGGAAGCACGCGCTGTTTACCAGCAGTTGCTGCAACAGTATCCGAGTTCGTTGCGCGCACGCGACGCGGCGCTGCGTGCCGCAGACCTGCTAACGAAGAGCGGCGACACCGCCGCGGTCCCACTCCTTCTCAAACCCTTCGCAGACGCAAACGACGCGGCGGCGTTACTCGCTACGGCCAAAGCCTACGAGCAAACCGGCGATCAGAATCGGGCGCTCGCGTCGTACCGCCGGCTGTATTTCTTCGCTCCCGATGCGACCGAAAGCGCCGAGGCTGCTACGTCCATCACGCGTCTTGGTTCAACTTTATCCCCCGCCAGCGTCGAAGAAGCAATCAAGCGCGCCGATCGCCTGTACACGACGAAGAAGTTTGCCGACGCGTTGACGGCTTACACGGATTCGTTCGCAAAGTTTCCCGCAACAGCTACGGCCGAGAATCAACTGCGCCGCGGCATCGCTGCTTACAGTGTGAGAAAAACTCCGGAAGCTGTCGCAGCGCTGAGCATGATTCCCGCTTCAAGCGACACACGCGCGGAAGCGCTCTTCTATCTCGCTCAAACGTACGCGCGCGCGCGACAGTGGGAACAAGCCCGAGCGACCGCCGAAGAATTGCGCCGCGCGTTTCCCAACAGCAACTTCACTCCGAAGACATTCGTCGCCCTCGGCCAGATCGCTGAGGACGCCAAGAACCAAACAGACGCTTCATACTTCCTGCGCGCGGCGGTTAACGGATTTCCCAATTCGATCGAAGTGGCCCAAGCGCAATTCGATCTCGCGTGGGAAGCACACGACGCGAAGAACTTCTCCGAATCGTCGCGAATGCTGACCGAGCA
The DNA here is from genome assembly GCA_046733535.1 of Acidobacteriota bacterium. GTDB lineage: Bacteria > Acidobacteriota > Blastocatellia > Pyrinomonadales > Pyrinomonadaceae > PSRF01. The sequence continues at coordinate 27 of JBKPPH010000395.1, read as the reverse complement.
TCTCGCTTTCTACGCCGACAGGAACAC
>JBKPPH010000394.1:0-11173 GCA_046733535.1 Acidobacteriota bacterium | reverse complement strand
GACTGCCCTTCTCAACCCTCATGGATTCATTCAGAAACGCGCAAATACAAACCTTTTTGGTCCATCATCGAAAACTGATCGATTCCAAGGTTTCGCATCTGCCGAATTGGCTTGATTTCACAGCAATACCCACGCCGTAAGATCGCTATGCGATGACTGGCCTTTTTGAAGGACTTCAGAGGCCGAGTGTCTTGTATTCGGACAAGTGTCTGACTTTTGGAATGTATAAGTACATCAGTCTTTTATATCTTACGAACTCGGCGGGGCGGCGGTGCCCCGAGAGGACGCGGCTCGTCCAGATCTTGGGCACGACTCGCCCCGGTAAGTCTTAGAGTTTTCTTCGCGCTCGTCTGTGGTTTCTGTGCTTCTGTTCGTCGTGAGGCAGTGCGACAGCGTTGATGTGATAAAGTTCACTTGGATTATGAAGTTTTCAGTCGTTATCGCTACTTACAACCGCGCCGAAGAGCTGGTAAAGACGCTCGACTCGTTGCGCACTCTTCAGGTTGCTGACCCCTGGGAAGTAGTGATCGTCGACAATAATTCCAAAGACAACACCAGAGAGGTCGTTCTCAAGGCGGCCGAAAACTTCCCGGTTCCCCTCCACTACCTGCACGAATCGCAGCAGGGCCGTTCCGCGGCACTCAACACCGGAATAAGAGCGGCGCAGGGAGAGATCATCGCCACGACGGACGACGACGTGCGCGTGGAACCTGACTGGCTCACGAACGCCGAACGCGCCCTGCAGGAACTTGGCGCCGATTATCTGGGCGGCAAAGCGCTTCCGATCTGGTCGGGAAAGCGTCCCGAATGGATTCCGGAAGGCAGAAGCATTCACTGGGCGGTGATCGCGCTACTCGACTACGGTCCCAAACCGCTGCCGCTCGACGATTACGTCGCGATCGGCGTGAACATGGTTTTTCGACGCGAGGCTTTCGATCGCGCAGGGTTGTGGGACAACACGATCGGACGTAAAGCCGGAACGTTGCTGGGACAGGAAGTCAGAGAGTGGTGTTCGCGCGCGCGTGCGGCGAACTTGAAAGGCTTCTATTCGCCGGATCTGGTCATTCATCACGTCATCCCGGCGGATCGACTGACAAAGAAATATTTTCGCAGGTGGTTTTACTGGCATGGCATCAGCCGGGCGATTCTTTACAAAACCAAGGGACTCGACATGGAGTCGCCTGAAAGCACGGCGCTCGACTTTTCGAATGTGCCTCATATCGCGGGCGTGCCGCGTTACATGTTCCGCACTTACCTGCAATCGTTCTTCTCAATGATCTCGGCGTTTGTTCGCGCGGACGAGGTCACGGCGTTTGAGCAGGAGCTGGGCCTGTGGTTTTTCGCTGGAGTCATGAAAGAAAGGTGGAAAGACCGGCGCCAGCCAATCCCCGAGCGAAGAAGTTTGGTCACTCTTCAAGATAATTAACCACGAATGAAAGCAATCATACTCGCCGCCGGCAAAGGTACACGTCTGAACGGTGTCGATCTCAAACCAAAATGTCTTTTTGAAGTCGGCGGCCGAACGCTGCTCGACCGGCAAATGTCAGCTTTGGCTGAAGCGCAGGTAGACGAGATCGTCCTGGTGCTTGGTTTCGAAGCTGAACGAATCCGCCGCCACTGTCCGCCAACGACATCATTCGTTATCAATTCGCGGTTTGAAGTGACGAGCAGTCTTTATTCGCTCTGGCTCGCGCGTGAGCATTTGGTCGATGGCTTTGTCGTGCTCAACTGCGACGTGCTGTTTCATCCGCAACTGTTGACGAAGCTGATCACGTCGCCCTTTGACGATTGTTTGCTCGTCGACTTCGCCAACAGCCAACTCGGCGACGAAGAGATGAAAGTCAAAGTCAGCGACGGACGTGTCGTCGATATCCGGAAAGACATGGATCCAGCGGAAGCGCACGGCGAGAACGTTGGCATCGTGAAGTTCAGTGCCGCAGGCGCGAAGCGATTGATCGAAGAAATGGATTCCTTGATCTCGCGAGGCCACGAGCGCGACTGGGCGCCGCGCGCGTTTCTCCAGTTCGCTACTCGCTTTCCACTGCACGCTATCAGCACTGACAATTATCCGTGGATCGAAATCGACTTCCCTGAAGACTATCGAAAGGCCAAAGAAGAAATCTTCCCGAGAATCTCGTTGGGCCGCGAAGAGGCGGAAACTTTAGAGAAGGGTTAGAAACGCAGAGGATCAATTATTAGTGCCTGTTGGTGGCTCCATCGAGTGGTTGCGCGGACTGGACAAGCGTTGGCAACGAAGTCGTGACGCTGAAAAACGGCAGGTGCTGGTTGACGGAAGGACCGCGATGAATTATGCGACGGTCGCGCCCATTGTCGAAGGCCTGCAAAAAGATTCACGCGTCAAACTCTTCTTCACGGCCAGTGAGAGTCCGGACCAACTCGAGAAGATCTACGCCGAAGCCAGCCAGCCGTATCAACTCGTCCGTCCAAAAGCAGCGGCATTGATGCACTTCGATGCGTACCTGACGGCAGACTTTCTTTGGGCCAGACTGCCGCGCGGTACTCGTCGCGTGCAGACGTTCCACGGCGTCGCCGGGAAGTATCGAACCGTTTACGATTCACCGGCAGACTCGATGCGCGGTTGGGACCGCTTGTTCTTTATCAACAAGCGACGGCTGCAAAACTTTATCGACACGGGCGCGATTGAAGCGGACAGTCCGGCGATTCGTTTGATTGGTATGCCGCGGTTGGATTGTCTCGTCGATGGGTCGCTCGAGCGGAACCAGATTCTGACGTCGCTGGGTATCGATCCGGAGCGAAAGACCGTTTTGTATGCGCCGACGTGGTCGAGGTATTCGTCGGTTGCGTCGATGGGTGAAGAGATCGTGAAACGACTCGGCGTTGCCGGCTACGCAGTCATCGTCAAACTTCACGATCGCTCGCGGCAGGGCGACGATTACCATTCGGGCGGCGCGGATTGGGGAAAGAGACTTGAGCCACTGTTGCAGGCTCACGGAGGCGTTCTGGCGACGGGCAGTAATTCCTCGACGTATCTGATGGCGGCGGATGTGTTGATTACGGATCACAGTTCCGTCGGGTTTGAGTATCTGTTACTCGATCGCCCGCTAATCCGCATTCACGTGCCTGAATTGTTGGAGAAGACGGACATCGAGCCGGTGTACGTGCAGCTAATGATCGATGCGTCGACGAGTGTGTTGGACATCGATCAGTTGGTCGCGGCGGTGGAAGAAAGTTTTGCGGACCCGCAGCAGAAATCGGCGACGAGAAGAGCAGTGGCGGGCGAGATGTTTTATAAACCCGGAACGGCAACCGCACGAGCCATCGCGGAGATGTACGAAGTGATTGAGCTTGAGCCGCGGATTTACGCGGATGAACGCAGATAATCATTTGAGTTCTTTCACGACAAAAATAAAGAAGCTCAAGGGCTTGAAGATGGATGAGATCAGCGTGCGCGTCGCGCAGCGGGTCGCCATTCTTTCGGAGCGGAGCGGTTGGTCCAGGCATGTCAATCTTCCGAGTGACGAACAGTTGCTCGGTCTGCTCGCCGCGCGTTGGACGTCAACCGCCGCGCTGCTCGAACACCTGCGCACGAGGAGCGAGCCACGCTTCTTCGCGTCCTTCGATGAGAAAGAACAAACGCTCTCCGAGTTTCGTCGTCGCTGGCCCGAGGCGGAAGAAGAAATTGTCGGTGCCGCGAATCGTATTGGCGAAGGCACTTTCAGTTTGCTGGGATTACGCGAGCTGAAACTCGGCGAGAACATCGATTGGCACCTCGAACCGCTGTCGGGCAAACGCACGCCTCTGCGTCACTGGAGCCAGCTCGACTACCTCGATGCACGCGTCGCGGGCGATAAAAAGATCACGTGGGAGCTCAATCGTCACCAGTACTTCGTCACACTCGGCCGCGCGTATTGGTTAACCGCCGACGAACGCTTCGCACAGATCTTCGTCTCACACATCACGTCGTGGACGGACCAGAACCCGCCGAAGCTCGGGATCAACTGGGCCAGCAGTCTCGAAGTCTCTTTTCGATCGATAGCGTGGCTTTGGGCGCTGCAATTCTTCAAAGAGTCTCGTGCGCTGACACCTCCGTTGATGCTGCGAATCCTGAAGTTTCTATACCTGAACGCGCTGCATCTCGAAACTTATCTTTCCACGTACTTCAGTCCAAATACACACCTGACCGGTGAAGCGCTCGGCCTCTTCTACATCGGCCTCTTATTGCCGGAGTTCAAAGATGCGGAGCGTTGGCGTGAACTCGGTGTGGAAATTCTTCTCTCGCAATTGCCCCGGCACGTAAAACCCGACGGCGTTTATTTTGAGCAGTCGAGTTACTACCATCGCTACACGGCGGACTTTTATATCCACCTCGCCGTTTTACTTCAACGCAACGCAATGACGTTGCCGGCCGAGTTGGAGCCGCGGCTCGAGCTGTTACTGGACCACCTGATGTACATAACTCGCCCCGACGGCACGAGTCCTTTCTTCGGCGACGACGACGGCGGGCGCCTCGTGATGTTGGATCAGCGTCCGGCCAACGACTTCCGCTCGTTGTTATCGACGGGCGCTGTCCTCTTCAACCGGCCTGACTACAAATTCGTCGCGAGGGGCGCGGCGGAAGAAACGGTCTGGCTGCTCGGCCCACAAGGTTTGAGCAAGTTCGATCAGATCGAACCGCAAGAGCCCGCCAGGCAATCAGTCCAGTTTCGCGACGGTGGTTACTACGTCATGCGCGACGGCTGGTCGCCAACCGCTAACTATCTCTTTTTCGATTGCGGTCCTCACGGTATGGCGAACTGCGGCCACGCTCACGCGGACGCACTCGCGATCGAACTGGCCGCGTACGGTCGAACACTTTTGGTTGACCCTGGAACTTTCACTTACACAGGCGGAAAGGAGATGCGCGACTGGTTTCGCAGTTCAATGGCGCATAACACACTCACCGTGGACCGCGAGTCGTCGTCAGTCTCCGCTGACACTTTCTCCTGGAAGACTGTGACGCATTGCGAGCGCGTCGCCTGGCTCGATCACGAGCGATTCACTTACGTCGCAGGCCGGCACAACGGCTACCAGCAACTCGGAAAACCCGGCACGCACATGCGCAGCATTTTGTTTCTAAAGCGTGATTACTGGATCATGCGTGACCACGTTGACCTCAGCGGCCGGCACCAACTCGATCTTTGGTTTCACTTCGATTCCGGGACGTCGCCTACCCTGGAAGGCGACAGTCCGAAGCAGTCGGTGCATGATAACGGTGCGAATAATCGTGAGACGGCCGGCCTGCAAATCATCAGTTTTGCTTCAAACGGCAGTTGGACAAAGGAAGAAGGCTGGGTTTCACACTGTTATGGAGAAAGGGAACCGGCCCCGGTCTGCGTCTTTTCGGCCCCCGCCGAGGGCGAACTCGAGATAACAACGTTGCTGTTGCCGCAGCCGGCCGGCGCTCGAGGCAGAGTCGAACAAATCGCGGTGACTGGTGGCCGCGGCTTTGAAGTGCATAATGGAAATTACCGCGACGTGTTGATAATTCGCGATCGCGGCAAGGCTGGAGTCGCGCAAACGGATTCATTGATTTCAGATTTCGAGTACACTTGGTTGCGGTTTGACGGAAACGATTCGACCCCCGCGGAATTAATTTTGCTTGGCGGGCAGAAGCTCGAGCTTGCCGGGCATAGAATTGTTGAGTCGCGTGCGCGCGTTGAATACTCGTGGTTGAGGAAAGACGCGAAAAAAGAAATATATGTGCGGAATTAATGGGATCGCGTTTTCCAGCCGGTCGAGACGTCGCGTCGACCCGAGCGTGCTCAAAAGCATGCGCGATGTGATCACTCATCGTGGACCGGACGATGAGGGGATTTACATCGACGAGAACATCGGACTGGGTCATCGCCGGCTCAGTATCGTCGACGTCGCTTCAGGTCATCAGCCGATGACCAATGAAGACGGCTCACTTCAAATCATCTACAACGGCGAAGTCTACAACCACGCAGATTACCGCGAGACGTTAGAAGCGCGCGGCCACGTTTACCAAACGCATTGCGACACGGAAACTATCCTGCACCTCTATGAGGAGCATGGGGACAGTTGTGTCGAGCACTTGCGCGGCATGTTCGCCTTCGCGATCTGGGACAAGAAGAAGCGTGAGCTCTTTATCGCGCGCGATCGTCTCGGCGTCAAACCGCTTTATTACGTTCACACGGCTGATGGTTCTCTCTACTTCGCTTCGGAAATCAAAGCGCTGCTCGAAGCACGAGCCGTAAAGCCCGAGCTGAACTTCGCCGCGTTCTCGGATTATCTCGCCAATCACGCAACGTCCGGCGAAGACACGCTCTTCGTCGACGTGAAGCGTTTAATGCCCGGCCACACGCTCACCTGGCGTGACGGCGAGATCAGGATCAAAAAGTACTGGGACGTCAGTTTTGCCAAAACCGCGCCAAACGGCCGCAGCGCTCGAGACTACATCGCCGAGTGGAGCGACCTGTTTCGAGAGTCAGTGAAACTGCGATTGATGGCGGATGTTCCTCTCGGAATGTTCTTGTCGGGAGGAATCGACTCGTCCGCAATCGCGGCGGTGATGAGTAAGCTTGTCGACGAACCCATTAAGACGTTCTCCGTTGCTTTCGCCGAGCGCGAAGCAAACGAACTCGAATACGCGCGTCTTGTTGCCCGCACTTTCAAGACGGACCATCACGAAGTACTCATCACTCCCGCGCAGTTCTTCGAAGCGCTGCCCGAATTGATCTGGCATGAAGATGAGCCCTTGGCCCATCCTTCGAGCGTCGCGCTGTATTTTGTTTCCGAGCTTGCTTCGAGGCACGTCAAAGTTGTCTTGACCGGAGAGGGCAGCGACGAGCTCATGGCCGGATATGCCCGCTATCGTAAAACGATACTGAATCTGGCGCTGGGAAAACGTTATCACCGCATGGTGCCTGCGGGCATTCGGGATCTGGTGCGCGATCAGATTGCGGGTATGACGGGTTCGAAGCTGCAACGAACTTTTCTGAACCTGTCGCCCGACATCGAGAGCATTTACTTCGACAACTTCGCAGTCTTTCCGCGCTCCGACCAGGATCACTTATTGACGCGCGAGACCGTCGATCGCATCGGCGGCATCGATCCGTATGCCGGAGTGAGGCGAGCGCTTTCCGAGACTGATGCGACTTCGTTGCTCGATCGATTGCTCTACGCCGACATCAAAACGTATCTGCACGAGTTGCTGATGAAGCAGGACCAGATGAGCATGGCGGCTTCGGTCGAGAGCCGTGTGCCGTTTCTGGATCATAAGCTCGTCGAGTTTACTTCGGCGCTTCCGGAACGACTCAAATTGAATCGCTGGACGACGAAGTATGTGCTGCGCCAGAGCATGAAGGGTGTTCTGCCGGAACAGATCTTGACGAGAGCAAAGATGGGTTTTCCGGTCCCGATCGGCGCGTGGTTTCGTGGGGCCTACACGAACGTGTTGGACGAGTATGTTCTCGGCAGTCGCACAATGGATCGCGGCTTCTTCAACCCGCAGTTTGTGCGCACGCTGGTTAACCAGCATCAACGTGGCGAGGCAAATCACTCCGAAAGATTGTGGTCTCTCGTCAACCTCGAGATGTGGTTACGAAGATTTATAGACGGGGAAAGTATATTGACTGGTTTCGAAAGCGCTGATGAAAGCATCCTCGCAGCGGCGCGTGCTTGAGTTGCGATGGGTGTAATTGGAGGTTCTCTGGGATACCGTTTGCTGCGCCGGATTAGTGTCGACGGCGAGACGGGTTTCTGTAACGGCAGCGCCTATCAAGGCGTCAGCAAAATCGAAAAGCTGCTCGGCAAACGCATTTGGGAAGAGACGAAAGATAAAGTCGTGATCGACTTTGGCTGCGGCGACGGCGCTGATGCAGTTGAGGTTGCAGAACGTGGTGCAAAAAGAGTCATCGGCATCGACATTCGCGAACGCGCTTTAGCGAAAGCGAGACAGACGGCCCGAGCGCATGGTGTAGCCGAGCGTTGTACTTTTACGACTCAAACGGATGAGAAGGCAGACGTCATTTTATCGCTCGATGCTTTCGAGCACTTTGACGATCCGGCGGCGATCCTGCGAATTATGCGGAAGCTCGTGAAGGACGAAGGCTGCGTGATCGCGGCGTTTGGGCCAACCTGGTATCACCCGCTGGGCGGCCACCTGTTTTCTCCGTTTCCCTGGGCCCATCTTATCTTCACTGAGAAGTCGTTGATTCGCTGGCGCTCGGATTTTAAAACGGACGGCGCCACGCGTTTTGGCGAAGCCGAAGGTGGTCTCAACCAGTTGACGATTCGGCGCTTCAAGAAGATCGTCGAGGAAAGTGATTTTAAATTTGAAGAGTTTGAGCCGGTGCCGATAAGAAGACTGCAACTGTTCGCGAATCCGCTGACGCGAGAATTCACGACCTCGATCGTGCGCTGTAAGCTCGTCCCGCGCTGAAATCCTGAAATCCGGTCAAAAGTAAGCGTTTGATCTAGTATGCGGATTCTGTGGCTCAAAACTGAATTGCTTCACCCGGTTGATAAGGGCGGGAAGATTCGCACTTACAACATGCTGAAGGAATTGAAGCGCGATCACGAGATCACGTACCTGACGCTCGACGACGGATCGGCCAGCGCTGAGGACCGCCGCAATGCGTCGGAGTATTGCCACGAGCTCGTCTGCATCCCGCACCGCCGCCGCGAAAAGTTTACGCCCGGGTTTTACGTCGAACTGTTTTTGAATCTCGTCGCACAACATCCTTACGCGATCAAGAAGTACGAATCCGCGGCGATGCGGCGCGAGATTACCGAGCGCGATCGTAACAAGTCGTTCGACCTGCTCGTCTGCGATTTCCTCGCGCCCGCTGTGAATGTTCCGCGCACCGTCTCGACTCCCGCGGTCCTCTTTCAGCATAACGTCGAGGCGATGATCTGGAAGCGCCACTACGAGGTCCACACCAATCCTGTTAAGAAATCGTATCTCTACGGCCAGTGGCAAAAGATGCGGCGCTTCGAAAGAGAGATGTGCCGGCGTTTTGATTCCGTGATCGCCGTGTCGGCGGACGATCGTGAGCAGATGAAACTGGCGTACGGCGCGGAAGCTGTGTTCGACGTGCCCACCGGAGTTGACGTTGAGTTCTTTCGTCCAAACCCGGACGCGAAGACTTCAGCTCACAGCATGGTTTTCACTGGCTCGATGGATTGGCTCCCGAATGACGACGCCATTCGCTACTTCATGCGCGAGATCATGCCTCTGATCAAGCAAAAGGTCTCTGATGCGACGCTCACGGTGGTCGGCAGGAACCCAACGCCGGCGCTCGTCGAGCTTGGTAAATCCGATCCTTCTCTGATCATCACCGGCCGCGTGGACGATGTGCGGCCGTACATGGACAACGCTGCTGCTTACATCGTTCCACTACGCATCGGCGGTGGAACGCGGCTCAAGATCTTCGAGGCGATGGCGATGGAGAAACCCGTGGTCTCGACGAAGATCGGCGCTGAAGGTTTGCCGCTTACTGACGGCGTCGAGTTGTTGCTCGCGGATGAGCCGGCCGCGTTTGCTGATGCAGTTGTGAAAGTGTTGAGTAGCAGTGCTTACGCCAGTGAACTGGGCCAAAGAGCAGCTTCGATAGTGAGAAAGAACTACGGCTGGCGACAAGTCACCGAGAGTTTCGTTTCGATTTGTCTGAAGAACAACGCAAAAGATCACTCGCCGATCAAACAGAAATCTGTGCAATCTGTGGATTACGCCTGATTGGACCTAGAGGACGAACGTTTAATGAGAATCAGCATCTTCGGTATTGGGTATGTGGGTTGTGTGTCGGCGGCGTGTTTTGCGCGCGAGGGACACGCGGTGATTGGAGTCGACGTCAATCCCACCAAAGCCGACATCATCAATAGCGGCAAGAGTCCGATTGTCGAGCCGGGAATCAATGAACTCATTAGCGACGTAGTCAAGGCGGGTAATTTACGGGCGACCACCAACTCTTCGGAAGCCATCGAGGCGTCGGATATTTCACTCGTTTGCGTCGGTACGCCGAGTAAACCAAACGGCAGCTTGAACCTGGATCACGTGCGGAAAGTGTGCGAGGAGATCGGCGCTGGTATCGGTGCTAAGAATGAACGTCACACGGTGGTGATTCGCAGCACGATGCTGCCCGGCAGTATCGAGAGTGTGGCCCTGCCGGCGCTCGAGCAGACGTCAGGAAAGAAAGCGGGGAAGGATTTCGGCTTGTGCGTGAATCCGGAGTTTCTTCGTGAAGGTACTTCTTTGAAAGACTTCTACGCGCCGCCGTTCACGTTGATTGGCGCAGACGACGAAGAGACGGCGAAGGTCGTACGCAGCCTTTACGCAAACATCGACGCGCCGGTTTTTACGACGTCAGTGAAGACGGCCGAGATGGTGAAGTACGTTTGCAACTGCTTTCACGCGCTGAAAGTGAGCTTCGCCAACGAAATCGGAAACATCTGTAAGGCGCTCGAGCTCGATAGTCATGAAGTGATGAACGTCTTTTGCGCCGACGCCAAGCTCAATCTTTCTTCTTACTACCTCAAACCGGGCTTCGCATTTGGCGGCTCGTGTTTACCGAAAGACCTGCGGGCGGTGAGTTACAAGGCGAAGGAGCTCGACGTCGAAACGCCGGTCTTGTCCGCGATCAGCATCACCAACCGGCTTCAGGTCGAGAAGGCGCTCGACATGGTCTTGCGCACTGGCAACAAACGAGTGGGTGTGCTGGGTTTCAGTTTCAAAGCCGGCACCGACGATCTGCGCGAGTCGCCGATGGTGACGCTGATAGAAACGCTGCTCGGTAAGGGACTCGAGCTGGTGATTTACGACCGCGATGTTTCCCTCGCGCGTCTTTTTGGTTCGAATAAGGAATACATCGAACACGAGATTCCACACATCGCGAAGCTGATGCGGACTTCGATCGATGAAGTGCTCGACGCCGCGAACACGATCGTGATCGGGAACAAGTCTGAAGAGTTCCGGCAGATTGAATCACGCCTGCGACCGGATCAGACCGTCATCGATCTGGTGCGGCTTTTTGATAAGCGTTCGGGTGACGGGTACCAGGGAATCTGCTGGTGAGCAGGCGCGGCCGCATTCTCGTCAAGATCTTTGTTAGCTGCATCCTGATTTGGCCGCTCGTCGCGTGGGTTGGAGCGAGGTTGTTGATAACTGACGCTCCGCTGGCGAATGCAGATG
>JBKPPH010000393.1:0-3835 GCA_046733535.1 Acidobacteriota bacterium | reverse complement strand
AAAGGCGAGTTCAAGGGCAAAGCCGGTGACGGACAGTTTTTGAAGCGCGGTACGTGCGTGAATATTTAACCACGGATTACGCGGATAAATTGCTCGGATAGTTACGGATCAGAATTCTTCAACAACGGAGACAACATGCTTGCAGCGATACTTTTATCACTTGGACTATTGTTTCAAGCGCCAGGACAGGGACGACAGGCACCAGCCCCGCAACCCAGCCCCACACCGGCAGCAACTCCGCAATCCCGGCCGCAACCATCTCCAACGCCGGAAGAACCGCCCGTTGTGACCAAGCATGAGATCCGTGTCAACGGATCCACGATCAAGTACACCGCAATTGCGGGCATGATGCCGATCAAAAACCGCGAAGGTGAAGTCGAAGCGCGCATGTTCTTCACCAGTTATGTCGTCGATCGCCCGGAAGGCACATCACGGCCACTCACCTTCTCTTTCAACGGTGGCCCAGGCTCGGCTTCGGTGTGGCTACACATGGGCGCGATTGGACCAAAGCGCGTGAAGATGAACGCCGACGGCACCATGCCCGCGCCGCCTTATGAACTCGTCGACAACGAAGGCACGTGGCTTACGAAGTCGGATCTCGTTTTTATCGATCCGGTGGGAACGGGATACAGCCGTCCTGCTCGCCCCGAGCTCGGCGCGAAATTTTTCGGCCTGCAAGGCGACATCGAATCAGTCGGCGAATTCATTCGGATGTATCTCACGCGTTATGAACGTTGGACTTCGCCGCTGTTCCTCGCGGGCGAAAGTTACGGCACGACGCGCGCCTCGGCGCTTTCGGGATACCTGATCGAGCGCGGCATCGCCTTCAATGGCATCATGCTGATCTCGACGATCATGAATTTCGGCACGACGTCGTTCGCCGCAGGTAACGATCTGCCATACGCCCTCTTTCTTCCGTCATACGCAGCCACAGCCTGGTATCACAAGAAACTCCCCGCCGACTTGCAATCGAAGCCAGTCAACCGCGTTACGGCGGAAGCCGAGGCGTGGGCGTCCGGCGAATACATGATTGCCCTCGGCAAGGGTGGCAGGCTCACTCCGGAAGAGCGACTGGACACGATCGCGAAGCTCGCGCGCTACACGGGACTCGATCCGAAGTTTATCGACTACGCGAACCTGCGCGTGCCGCTCAACCTGTTTCGCAAGGAACTGCTGCGTACCGAGCGCCGCTCGATCGGGCGTCTCGACAGTCGCTTCAAAGGCTACGATTCAAATCTCGCGACTGACAGCACTGAATACGACGCGAGTGAAGCTGCCATCCGCCCGCCCTTCACTTCGACCTTCAACGACTACATTCGCACGCAACTCGGTTACAAAACCGATCTCGAGTATTACATCCTGGGCGGCGGCATTGGGCCATGGAACTGGGGCACTAACAACAACTACGTCGACACGAGCACGGCGCTTCGTACCGCCCTTGCGCGCAATCCTTTCCTGAAGGTCTTTGTCGCCTGCGGTTATTACGACATGGCGACGCCTTACTACGCCGTCGAGTACACGCTCGGCCACATCAGCATCGATCCTTCGTTGCTCAAAAACTTTTCCACCAGTTACTACGAAGCCGGCCACATGATGTACATCGACGAGAAGTCGCTCACGAAACTCCATGCTGACGTCTCGAAGTTCATGGACGAATCGATGCGAAGATAAACTATGACAACCCAATCCCCCGCCACGCAACGCGACTTCGTAGAGCTACAAGCTGACGTTTCGCGCAGTCCACTCTGGAACCGCGATCTCGCGCCAACGACAATCAAAGAGAGGACCTGGTCCACCTGGAACATCGCCGCTCTCTGGATCGGGATGAGCGTGGTGATCACCACTTACACGCTCGCCGGCGGCTTTATCGAAGCAGGCATGAACTGGTGGCAGGCGATGATCACGATCCTGTTAGGCAACACGATTGTGCTCATCCCGATGATCCTCAACGCCCATGCGGGCACGAAATATGGAGTGTCGTTTCCGGTGCTCAGCCGCGCCGCGTTCGGAACTAAAGGCGCGAACATACCGGCGATGTTGCGAGCAATCGTGGCCTGCGGCTGGTTTGGGATTCAAACATGGATCGGCGGCACCGCGATCGACGCACTGTTTGGCGTGATGTTTTCGGCGTGGAACACAGCGCTGTCCACGACAATTCTCGATGTCGCACTACACACGTGGATTGCATTCTTCCTGTTTTGGGGTATTCAGGTCTTCATCATTCTGAAGGGCGTCGAAGGAATCAAGTATCTCGAAACGTGGTCGGCGCCATTGCTGCTCGCGGGCGGTCTGATCTTACTGATATGGGCGGCGTGGCGCGCCGGTGGATTGGGCCACGTGCTAACACAATCGGCAGCATTGCAGAAGCAACACAGTAATTTCTGGCACATCTTTCCGGGCTCGTTGACGGCTTCCGTCGGCTACTGGGCCACGTTGAGTCTCAATATTCCTGACTTCACTCGTTACGCGCGTTCGCAAAAATCTCAGATGTTGGGCCAGGCGTTGGGCTTGCCGTTAACGATGACGGCGTTTGCATTCATCGGCGTTGCCGTCACGAGTGCAACGCTTCTAATCTACGGCGTCGCGATTCCAAACCCGGTTGATTTGATGTCGCGTTTTGACAGTGTGCTGATCATACTGTTTGCGACTGCCGTGATCTTCGCGGCGCAGCTCACAACCAACATGGCGGCGAATGTCGTGTCGCCTTCCAACGATTTTTCGAATCTCAACCCGCGGCTGATCTCGTACGTGACTGGCGGCTTGATTACGGCGGTCATCGGGATTCTCATGATGCCGTGGAAGTTGATGGCTTCGATGGGTGCTTATATTTTCACGTGGCTGATCGGTTACTCGGGTTTGATGGGAGCAATCGCCGGCATTCTGATTTGCGATTACTGGGTGCTCAGGAAACAACGCTTGAACCTTGAAGGCTTGTTCGACCCTCGCGGGCCTTATTCGTACGGAAGCGGTTTCAATTGGCGCGCGATCACCGCTCTTTGCCTGGCTATCGCGCCGGTGGTGCCGGGGTTCCTGCGTGCCGCCACTACTCCCGGCGGTCAGGTCAGTGATCCCAGCTTCTTCGACAGCCTTTACACTTACGCATGGTTCGTTACTTTTGCCCTCGGATTCGGCATATACTACGTCTTGACACGCAGTTCGAAGGGAGAGTCGTTTAATTTCACGGACGGTTAAATGTGCACAGATACAGTGTTCGAAATCTTCCACTACGGATCTGCCGATCGAAGAGATCAAGCGGCTGAATATCGAGAAGCATTTGAAGTTTATCGAAGATGCCGCAAAGCAGGGCGTGCAGATTCTCTGCATGCAGGAGATCTTCACGACGCCGTACTTTTGCGCGGAACAACAGACGCGCTGGTACGAAGCCGTCGAACGTATTCCTGATGGTCCAACAGTGCGGCTGATGCAGGAAGTCGCCAAAGAGCACGGCATGGTGATCATCGTGCCGATCTACGAAGAAGAGCTCACGGGCATCTACTACAACACGGCCGCGGTAATCGACGCCGATGGCAAGTACCTCGGCAAGTATCGCAAGAACCACATTCCGCACGTCAATCCCGGCTTCTGGGAAAAGTTTTATTTCCGGCCCGGGAATCTCGGATATCCTTGTTTCGACACGGCGTTCGCGCGTGTCGGCGTTTACATCTGTTACGACCGGCACTTCCCCGAAGGCGCGCGCGCACTCGGTTTGAACGGCGCTGAGATCGTGTTCAATCCATCGGCGACTGTGGCCGGACTTTCAGAGTATCTGTGGCGTTTGGAACAACCGGCGCATGCGGTTGCGAATGGTTACTTCATCGGCGCGATCAATCGCACC
>JBKPPH010000392.1:0-17155 GCA_046733535.1 Acidobacteriota bacterium | reverse complement strand
CGATTATCGTGAGGCAGTCACCTTCCAGCCGCTCGATCAATCGCGGCCGAATCCGAAACAGATCGAGATTCCCGAAGACATCGATCACGCCGTAGTGGAAGGAATGTGGCGGGTCGTGAACGCAGGCGGCACCGGCGCGGGTATTCAGATGGCTGGATTCGATATCGCCGGCAAGACAGGCACGGCGCAAGTAGTTGGACTCGGCAAAGACGTCGGCAAGAACAAGGACCACTCCTGGTTCGTGAGTTATGCGCCGGCTTACAAACCCGAGATCGCGATGGTTGCACTGATTGAAAATTCCGGCTTCGGCGGTAGTCACGCAGCACCTGCTGTTCGCGGCGTTTACAACGTTTACTATCGCAAGACTCGTCACGAAGAACCGCCGGGAGCGGTCAAGCTAATAGCGAAGAAGGAACCCAAGCCGGAACAGAGACCACGTACAGGTCTGTAGCCACATGGTTGCGATTATTCACAAGCGCAGTTGGCGTGATTTCGATTGGATCCTGGCGTTCCTCGCCATCGGCATCGTCCTGTTCGGCACGATCCAGATTCGCAACGCGCAACCCACCGAGACTTACTGGGTCAAACAGCTCATCGGCCTTTCAATCGGTCTCGTCGCGATGCTGGCGATTGCCTTCACCGACTACCGCAAACTTCTCAATCTCGCGCCCGCGTTTTATGTGTTCGGTCTGATCTTGCTGGTGATCGTGCTTGTTCCGGGTATCGGGTTGAAGATCAACGGGCAACGCGCGTGGATCAAAGTGCCCGGCATTGGCCAGTTTCAACCTTCCGAGTTTGTGAAGGTGACAACGGCGATGATGCTTGCGCGTTACTTCGGCAAGAACCGCGTGCAAGCACTCACGGTCAAGGAAATGATTGTTGGCGGGCTGATTCTCGCCTTCCCGATCGGATTGATCCTGCTCGAACCCGACGTCGGTTCGGTGCTGACTTACATGCCGATTCTCGCTGTCGTGCTGTTTCTTTCTGCGATCAGGTTACGACTGGTAATTGCGAGCGCGGTGATTGCGGTGGTCCTGATTCCGGCGTCCTACGTGATGGGCGTTAAGACGGGGATGGTGAAGGGCTATCAGCAGGAGCGGATCAACGTGATCCTCGATCCGGAGAACGCGGATCGGCGTCGCATCGGTTATCACACCTGGCAATCGATTCTTACTGTCGGCGAAGGCGGTTTGTTCGGATCGCGCTCGTCTGTAGAACACTCGCAAAGTGGTTTGAAGTTTCTGCCTGAGCCACACACGGATTTCATCTACGCCGTCACGGCTGAGAACGCGGGTTTCGTCGGCTGTGTGCTGGTGCTGCTGGCGTATGTGGTGCTGCTCTCGCGTCTGATTACCGGAGCGCGCCGTGCGTCCGATCGCATGGGCATGCTCTTCATCATGGCGTTCGTCGGCGGCTTGACGTTTCAGATCTTCATCAACATCGGCATGGCGCTCGGCATCTCGCCCGTGATCGGCGTCCCCTTACCGTTGATGAGCGCGGGCCTCGCCTCCCTCATCGCCACCTTCACTGCCATCGGCTTCGCGATCAGCGTGCAGCTCCGCCGCTTTGTGAACTAGTAAATCCTGCAAAAAATAAGATTTCGTCCGCGCGCGCGCACAGCCCGCTTCAAAGGCTTGACTGCCGGGTTCGGAAGTCACTAGTATTCGGCTCTAGCTCTGCAGAATTCCTTACGAAACTCGCCTTCGTATTTTCGTGTACATCCGAAACAACCGGCGAGCTAGGTCCAGAACTAATGAAAACTATGCGACGAATTGGAGGTGTCAGATGTTGGATATTGCCCTTCTAGCAGGTACCGCAATCGGACAAATTCTGGTCCCGTACATAAAGGACGGAGCAGTCAAGTTTGTAAAGACAGTCGCCGAAAAGAATGGTGAGGCGATGGGAGAGTACGCCGGCGGTCTGGCGCACAAAGTGTGGGACAAGGTGAAGTCTGCTTTTAGTTCCGAGAAGGACCAGGCGGTCCTCGAACAATTTGAAGATGAACCCGAAGCCGCAGCTCCCCTGGTTGAGGCAAAGCTGAAGAAGAAACTCGAGGCAGATCCCAGTTTCGCCGAGGAGTTGGCCAAGCTCGTTCAATCGACCGCACCGAATGGCGGCACTGGCGCGCAAATCATCGGCTCTTCGTACGTCGGACTGCTGGATATGCGCGGCGCAAACGTCACCGGCGGCGGCACATTCACCGGCGGTACGTTCAATTTTGGCGCTCCGCCTGCCAGCGTGGAAGGCCCGGGACAGAGACCAATCCCTGAGCCCAAACCCAGGAACGAAAGCAATCAAGACTAATTCGCATCTATAGTGGATGAACGGATAAGGGAAGTTGCGGGCTTGCGCGGGACTTGTGCAAAGGAGCATGTGTGCTGTGGCGACGATTGACGACAACACTGCCACTTCGCCTACTGACGAGCTGCTGGTCGGTCGAGATCAGGAGTTGGCTGCTTTCGAAAAAATACTGCGAGATAAACAAGCTCAACTCGTGGTATTAACCGGTGGGCCAGGAGTTGGCAAGACTAGTCTGCTTCGTAAATTCCAGTCGCTCGGGGAAGAAGCGGGATGGAACACGGCCAAACTTCCCGATTCAATTCGCATTAATCAGGAAGCGACTCCTGATTCTTTCAGCACTCAATTGCAGGCCGTCCTTTCTGTGCCGACCAGTAAGAGCTTTATTGAAAAACGCAGTACGCCTTCAGCCGATTTGGCGACTGGTCAGCCGTTTATACCGATCGTCGAGCGATTGTCCGCGCTCGCGCCTTTTCTTCTGACCATCGACGGTTACCGGCCTGGGAGTGAGTTTGGAGAGTGGTTTGAAAAAGTTTTCCTGAACGATGTGAAACGGTCGGCGGCCCCGATCGTGATCGTCCTGGCGGAGCGACCTCAGGCCGCGACGAAGATGACGCCCTTTGCCGATCAAATAATTCAACTGGGCCCGCTCGATGACAATTCGATTCGCCAGCACTTCACCGAGCTCGGACGTAAAATCAGCCCACCCATGAACGAAATGGAAATTCAGGAATACACAAAGGCAGCGCAGGAAGATACCGAAGTGCTCGAGCGTCTGACACGGGTCCTCAGGCTCGCCCTGCCCGCGCCGAATGACGCGGATAGAACGACAGTTACCACTCTGGAGTAGTCATGGCCGGTCGAGAGATTAGACTTCCAGGCGACTTTATCAATCGAAAGGCGGAGCAGGAGATCTTCGAAAATCTCGTGCTCGCCAACGATGACGCACCTCTGCTCGTGATTAAAGACAAACGAGGCACGGGCAAAAGCACTCTGCTCGAGATGCTGCACTACAAGTGTAAATACACAGTCGGCTGCGCGGTGGGTTCCGTGCAACTCGATACGCCGGATATCAACAGCCCGTTTGTTTTCATCGAAAGACTGAGGGAGTCAATCGGGATCAATCAGGCGTGCGAGCAGTTCGACAGATTCAATGAGGCACGCGTCGGAAAAGTCGCATCTGTGTTTTCTTCCGGTCCTCCTCTGAGTGTTCACGGGACAGTAGCTGCCGGCCAGGCAGCGTTCAGCGGTGCAAGCACTGAGATCATTGGCGCGCAGGTTAACTATTACGGCGGCGGCGGCGAGTGGAGTTCTGCGCAAGAGGAGCAGGCGAGACGTCGATGTATCAAGGCCTTTTTTGACGACTTGAAATCCGTCAACGACGAGACCCAGCTCGTGATTCTGCTGGATTCGTATGATCGTTGTACCGGCGATCTGAAATCATGGGTGATCGACGAGTTTGTCCGTACTCTGTGCTTTCTCAACACCCGGCCGCGAAAGCTGCTGATGGTCCTTGCAGGCCGCGACCTGCCCGACTTTATGGGCTTGTTGCAGGATAGATATGTCAAGCTCGTGCGGTCCAGTTGCCCCTTGAGTGGATGGAAGAAGGAGCACGTCCAGGATTTTTTGAGAGTTCACGGATTCGAGACCCTCAGTGACGCTGACTTGAATACGGTTTGGGAGAAGATCCAGAACGGCTTCTCTATCCAACAAGCATTACTGCTGGCTGAAGCACTGGTTGGCGGGTAGCGAGAAATAGATTTATGTCACTCAAAAACGCGTCCCGATCTGAATCGCAACTGGCGGATGTGATTGCAAGCACCGCCGCCGGTGAGAACGCGGAACAGGAAATCCTGAACCTGCTGATCGCGCGTGCCAGTGAAAAGGATCCGGTGCTGGGCGAGGTAATTCGTTACTGCGCGATCCCGCGTCGCTTCAACGCTGAAAGTATCGGCGCACTTCGCCAGGCACCAGACGATCGGCAGACGAATGAAGACCTGCTTGCAAGAGTCGTCAGCTTCAGCTTTGTTCGCCGGCGATCGGACGGAAGCTACAAATACAACGACGCGATCCGCGAGGTGCTTCTAAGCGACTGGCGCTCGCCCGAAAAACGCGAGCAGTTCGATCAACTCAATCAGCACCTCGTTGACTTCTACAAGGGCCAATACGAAAAAATCGCGGCGCTCGAATCCGACCTCCAGGCTGCCGCGCCCATAATGCAACGGGCCAACTCCGCTCGCCACGTTCAGGTCACGTCAATCTTTCAGCGCCGACTGGTTGCCCCACTCCTCGAAGCTATCTACCACAAATCCCTCATTTCAGCCGAAGCTTGCTACAAGTATTTTGAACGACTCTACCAGGACTACGAAGCAAAGGGCCGCCTCATCGTTTGCGAATCGTTGTTGACCGGCACCCGCGACTGCCTCGAGCGGCTACCGCCCGACAGCGGTACGGAAGGTTGGCTCAAGTGGCTCCAGTACTGGAAAGCACGGTTGAAACGCGAGTTTCGCGAGGACGGGGTTGCCGCTGATATTCTGCGCAACCTACTCCCGCAAACTGAAGGCGACACGATGCTCAGGTTGTGGGTCCTGGGTGACCTCGGCGCCTCCTACTATCAACAATCAAAACTCCACGAAGCGGGTGAGACGTATAAACAAGTAATTGCGCTGGCCGCCGAGACCAATGAAGATCCTCACAATTTACCAATCTGGTATCAGCGTGTGGCCCAGTTGCATTGGGCCCTCGAGGAATTCGAGGAGGCGGAGGAGAACTATCGAAAGGCCATCGATCTCGCCAAAGACGACGTCGGTATGACGATCGCTGCTCAAGTGGGTCTCACCGGCGTCTTGCACGGTCGCGGCCACTGGCAAGACGCACTCAATACGATCATCGAGACTCTCCACTTCGCGCGCACAAAGTTGCCTTCTGACGGGCAAGTCTATCGAGCAGTACTGGAACAACTAATGAATCTGCTCGCCCGCAGGCACCCGCAACTTCTGGATACGATCTTTCATGAAGCAAAAGCGTTGAGCGATACAGCCGATCCGTTGGCCATACTGAGATTTGACCGGCAGTATCTCGGTCTGTTGCGGCAAAGCGGACAGTTGGCCCGCGCCGAGGAGCAGTTCAAATCGGTTTCGGCTGATACGAAGTCACAAAATAATCAGTTACTCAACATAGAGCTCAAACTGGAAGAAGCGCTGCTGCTGGAAGAGCAAGGGCGACTTCAAGAGGCGATTGACGTCTACAAGCAGCTTGCAACGGAGGCGGCAAATCATGAGAGTGGCGCCTGGTACTGTGCAGCCGCTCTTTCAAACTGCGGGATAGACAAGACGAGAATGGGCCTTTGGGACGAGGCCGAGAATGATCTGCGCCAGGCGATCACAAAATGGCAGGTGATGGGCCATGATATGTTGGAGGCGTTCATTGTAAGTAGTCTCGCCACTGCGCAACGAAAGCGCGGCGACTTAACGCAAGCACAACAGTCTCTCGATTATGCCTTCACAGTCCTGGGAAACACGCAGTCGGCCTACCTGAACGACGTTTATGAAGAGCAGGCTGAAGTGTTCAGATGTCTGGGACGGCGTGAAGACGCTCGCTCACAGTATAAGAAGGCGCTGGATCGCTACGTGCGCCTCGATGCGTTGAAACCGGCCGCGCGAACTCTTGCCCATTTGGCAACGCTGTCATCCGACGAGGGCGATTGGAAGGAGGCCGCCCGTTGTGCGAGCGAATCGGTCACATTTTGGCAGGAGTTGGACAAAGCAAACAGTTATTACCCAACTGACGCTGCACGGCGCGCGGACCGAGAAAACGCGGAAGGACTGCAGGCATTTTTCGTAAGCGGGGATGAGCGGCTGAATAAGATCAGCAACTCGCGCGACGTTTTGCTCGTGGCGTGCGAGGAGGTACCGGAAAACTTTTGGTATCGCCTCAATCTCGCATATGCGTGCGCCGAACTGGAAAATTGGTCCGACGCCTCCGAGGCCATCGCGCGCGTGTTGAGCGACGCGCCGCCGTGGCTCCGAGCGCGGATGCTTTACGAACGACTGGGCGATTACCGCGCCAACCAGGGCAGAGAAATTTACAAGGCGGGAAATTATGCAGAAGCCGCGGAGTTCTACGAGCTCAGCCGCCAGGAACTCGAAGGTCATATCGACTTCGAGCGCCTGGCCGACGTCGATTTGAGAATCGGTGACAGTCTTTTGCGACTGGCAGACCTCGAGCGCGCTCAAGCCGAATACGAGCGAGGGCTGGCCCGTGCCGAAGGTGTATTTGGCGCCGAGAATGACAGCAGTCTGCAATTCCAGGCTACTTTCCGTGGTCGCCTCGGCTTCGTTGAAGCACTCCGTTCGACCGCCCCGAAAGTGCTCGAGCATTTCCGCGCCAACATTTCACTGCAGGCAAAGAGAAATAGTGCAACTGTAGTTGACGACCTGCTTACGCTGATAAATGAGTTCTCGGATCTGATTAAAACGACTACACAATACCGCACGCTGGGCGAAGCGCTACGTGCGGTGTCTGATGATCCGTCAATCGAGACCGCCCCGCGCCAACGCCTCATCGGGGCGCAACTCGATCTCAGCCTCAATCGTTACCGGCCCACACGCGCTCCCTCTAATGACGCGAGCAAAAACACAGTCGCCGATCTTCCTGTTTTCACGCCCGTCGTCGTCGAGGCCGATGCGCGGCTGTTTCCGCTGGACGAAGCGACACCTGAAGTGAGTCGTATGCTTCAAATCGATATTCCGGCAATGCGTTCGGACATTACTTTGAATACTGGGGTAAATGTTCCCGGCGTTCGTGTCCGTTCGAATGCTGAGTTTCCACCCGGCCTGTACCTATTGGCCCTCGACGAAGTTCCCATAACCTCGGGGCTGGTCTACGTCGGAGAAAAATTTTGCCCGGACAGTGCGCAGTGCACGCAACTGGGAATCGAAGGCCGCACTACATTGAATCCCGTCGACGGCACGCAAGGAATGTGGCTGCCGGAATCATCGTGGGGACAAGCAGAGCAGGCGGGTCTGTCACTACAGGATTCATACCAGTTCATGATTCTTCACCTTGGGCAGTTGCTGCGCAAGCACCTTCAGACTTTCCTTGGCGTGCAGGAAGTCGAGAGCATGCTCGAGCAATGGAACTCGGAGAATGACGAAGAGAAACGAATCCTTTTGCAGAACGCAGTGCCTGACGATGCAGCGCTCGTAAACCTCGCGGAAGTTCTACAGCGTCTAGTGAAAGAAAATGTTCCGGTGCGAAATCTTCTCGCTATCTTGACAGCTTTTGGTGACGCGAATCCGAAGATACCGGAGTTGATTGACGTCACTGAAAAGGTGCGCATGGCGCTGCGATCTGACCTGCCGGTTAACAAACAGATCTACAAGTTGATCGCATTACCGGAGGAAATTGAGTCAGGCATCGCGCGCTGGGTCCACTCGCAAGACGGAAA
Organism: Acidobacteriota bacterium; assembly: GCA_046733535.1. Classification (GTDB taxonomy): domain Bacteria; phylum Acidobacteriota; class Blastocatellia; order Pyrinomonadales; family Pyrinomonadaceae; genus PSRF01. The sequence continues at coordinate 9,408 of JBKPPH010000392.1, read as the reverse complement.
GCGATTCCTGGCGGTGCCTGTAGATGACACTCGGCAACTGATGGATGACTTGAAAACGTTTATCGGAGATCGAGCCCCCGATAGCCTCGCGATAATAGTCAGGACACCGGATTTGCGCCCGTTCGTTTGGCAGTTTGCTTATGTGAACTATCCGTCAATCGTTGTGAGCGCGGAAAAGGAATTGATAGATCCGACGAGATTGTAACTATGACCCCGGAATCAACGATCCCGATCAGTGTTGAGCTAAGCCAGTCTTTGGTCACTCTGGCTAGCGCAAAGGGCTTGTCCGGATTTGAACGTCGTTTGGGTTCGCAGTTAGGCAAGTTGGCGAAGGACCTCGGCTTAAGCGGCGCACCAACAGTAAAGGTGCAAAGTGGTGATTCCAACCGCGCTGTGCGTGTCCGCGTGCACGGCAAACTTCAGCCTTATGATCCGAACCTGCTGAAGACGATTTGGATACTCGTGGCGCCGCCGGTCTCACGAAACGCGGTCACAGCCGTAGTTGAGAAAACCGGCTTCCCCGACGGCTGGCTAACTGCATTTGTTGCTAACTTGACCGGCAGCAAAGCCGATCTCGGTGTGGTTTTCGAGTTCTTGAGTCGCGTGGTAATCGAGATCATTTCAGAGCGTCCTTCGTGCCTCGTCGGGCCGAACCAGGTATCGACGTACATGACTGAGGCACAGCTCGATACTCAGCCAGCAGAGACAATCACGACACTTCTCAAATCGTTACTCGACCTGGGAGTGAGCGTCAACAATCACGAAGTGTTGCGCCAGGCAATTACTCTCGGTCAGGAGATTGATCGTTCGACTGCCGAGATTGCGGAGTCGATCTTCACGCAACTCCGCTCGGAGAGCATCGAGATTCACGTTCACCCCGACTATCTCGGCAACTGTATCAAGACAAAGCCGGTGCTTACCGAAGAGAAAGCGCGTGCTTTGAACTCAGTGAAGAAGTTTTTCGGCAACGTCCTTAGCACCCTCGCGCCACAAACCGGCCCCTCTGACTCGTTCCCCGTTTATTCAGAACAAGTCGATGAGAGCGTCCAAATTCTGTTTCGAGATGTCGAGAGAGAGCTGTTCAACCGGTTAGGGTTTCAACTCCCGGAACTCAAATGGATCGCTTCGGCGCAAGTACCCGATGGTTTTGTTTCGATCAAAATCAACGATCACCTTTCTCCCCCCGTTCTCGGTCTGCAGCCCGGTGAACTACTGGTGCATACTTCGCTCGATCAGTTAGCTCCCTTGAACGTTCAGCGACGGCCGGCTCCGCTCGAGTCGGCTGACTACGCGATTGTGACTGAAGCTGATGGAACCACGATTCATCAAGCCGGTTTTGCGCAGTCAGACCTTTCGTCTCTGATACCACTTGTCTTGAAAGACGAGGTCGTCAGGCGTGCAGCACGATTGGTAGGTGTCGAAGACGCGGAGTATCAGCTTGCGCAATTAAAACTCGCATTCCCGTCGCTGGTTCGTACGGCTACTGCCTGCGTCTCTTTGGGAGATTTTACGCGTGTGCTACGAATGTTCGTGGCGGAAGGAATATCGATTCGAAACACACGCGCGATCCTCGAAGGCCTGCTCAAGTTCGACACGATCACTATTCCGACCGATGATTTCATCGTGTTTGACGACCGGCTTGAGCTATCGGCAATCAAACCTCCAGACGTTAGTAACTGGCGAAATCTGAGTGCATTTGTCAGGACAACGCTGAAACACTTCATCGGGTCTACCTTCGGCCAGTATCAGAACGGAATGGAAGCCTTTACGGTTGATCGTGAGGTGCAAAACAGGGCGGAGTTAGCAGCCGCGACTGATGCCGCGATCGACCACGATTCATGGCTCAGCGAAGCTCAACAGGAGGCGTTGCGTGACTCTGCGTGGGGTTTGATTCCAGCCGGCCATGGCGGTAACCCGATTCTTACAACGACCAGCGCGCGCGCTCCCATTCACGATTTACTCGCCGCCGAAATACCGGACGTCGCCGTGATTTCTTATTACGAATTGGCCCCCGATATGCAGCTTCAACATAAGGGCGTGCTCGACTGCGACCTTACTCCACCAGGGTGACGTCGGCCGCGATCACTCCCGCATCCTACTAATCAAATATTTGTCGTACCCGGCGCGTACCAATTCTTCAAACGCTCGCCACACCTCGTCCGGAATCTCTTGCTCAATCTGATACCCGCGCGCGGGATAGAGTTTAATTCGCTGTAGATCGCCAACCATTATGCCGACAACATCGCTCGCCGACAGTGAGCGGTTTGTGTATTCGCCGAGGTACTCACGAAAAGAAACTTGCGGTGAAGTAACAACGACTTCCTTCTCGGGCCAAAGCTTTCGAAACGTCGCAAACGCACGGCGTTCCATGTATGGCTTCTGCACGACGATGAACTTCTGCAGCTCGAGACGTCGCTCAACAAGTAAACGTTTGGTGAACTCGATGTTCTCGCCGGTGTTCGTCGAGTTGATCTCGGTGAGAATGCGTTCACGCGGAACGTTCAGGGCCATAGCGATGCGCGCGAATCGTTTCGCCTCGGGTTCGTCCCACAACGCTTTGGTGATTGCGCCGCGTCCGCCGGAGAAAATGAGCAGCGGCGCCAAACCTTCGTGAAACAGTTCGACGCCTCGTTCCGCCACTCTTTCATCGTGACTGCAAAGCACCAGGATCGCGTCTGCTTTCGCGACCTGGTGCTTCATTAAGTGGTAATCCCAGAGTGTTTCCGCGAGGGCATACGTCTGCTGGTCCATCTGTTACTCGCCCGCTCCGGCCCTGATTGCTCCCAGCGCCTGGCGGATCCCGCCGAGGTGATATGCCGTGTGAACGAGAATCGATAACGATCCCGCAATGTCGTATTTGCCGTCCCACTTCTCGAACGAGTTAATTCTCGCCATCACCCGTTCGTGACTCTGTTTCAAGCGAAGCTTGATGTCTTCCCACTGCTCGGGCGTGACTTCGTGAACGGTCTCCCAGATCTCGCGCCAGTTGTTTGTTTTGTCTTCGCCGGTTCGCATGTAATCGTCAAGCACGTCGAGATAGAAGCGAATGTGTTCGACTTGCGCTGCGATTGTGGCAGAGTTGCTCGAGATTGAGCGTGACGCTTCTTCGGCTGAAACGCCCTCGAGTGTTTCGAACAACGTGGTGCCTTTGTCGAGATAAATCCCACGAACAGATGAAAACGTTTCATCGAGACACGCGACCAGCGCTTTCTTAAAACGCTTGACGGGTATTTGAGCAGACATCTCTGTTTCCATAGTTACTCCCTTCGTTCAACGAGCTGTGAAGCAAGAAACCGTTCGACCTCTGCATCCGAACGAAGCCAAACAACCTGCTTGCTTTGCGAATGTTCCTCCAACAACTCGACGACTTTTGGTCTGGACCTCCGTGAGTAATTCCAGATCCATTGAACAAATTCCCAATTGAGCCGTTCGCTGCAGCCCTCAGCCATGTCCGGTCGCGAACCGTTTCGATAAATTAAACGTCTTTTCACGACACGCCAAAGGCAGAGCAGGCGCGGCATGTCCAGGAAAATGATCGTGTCACAATGCTGAAGCCGGAATTCGAGCGTGCCTCCGTAATTGCCGTCCATGATCCACGAATCGCCGCCGGTGATTTCAGTTACGATTTGCAACCACTCTTCTTTCGAGGGCTCTTTCCATTCCGGTCGCCAGTAAAACTTATCAAGGTGTTTGACGTCGATGCCGAGCCGTTCGCCCAGCCGTTTCGCAAACGTCGACTTGCCGGCGCCTCCGGAACCGATTACGAGAACCCGTCTCATCTCCCCATGGTCCATATTTCATAATCCGTGCTCACCTGCGTTAATCTAATACGTAAAGTTCTATGAGCACAAACCCCACTTATCAAGCGGCCACCACCGTAGCGCCAATCGTCGAGGAGCACTTCGCTCGTCATCTCGAGGAAGCGCAACGGCTCGGCGAGGAGAAGTTAGCGCCGAAACCCGATGCACAATCGATCGCAGCGATCATCAATGCAACCTTCTGGGCCAGCTTCCGGCCGGAGGAAGGGCGTTTCCCGAAAATCTCGCTCGCCTATTTGCCGCCCGAACAAGCGGGACAACCGATGGTGTTTGAGCATCCGCTGCCGTTGAACGCCGGTGTGCTCAGAAAACTCGCGCCCGCGGTTGAACGCCCGGAAATTCACCTCGGCGTTTGGGAACACGGAGGTGAACTCAAAGTCTGGGGTGCGACACGAACCATTCCGAGCTTCTGTTTCGTGTTGGAAGACATTGAACCGGGACTGCTCGTCGTCAAGCATCGCCGCCTAGATGGATTTGGTAAATACGCCAACGTCGCGGTGCTCAAAGGCGAGCAAGTAAAGCTCGTCGACGAGAAAGGCACGAGTCTGCCTGACTGCCCTTCACTGCTCAAAGCTTTACTCGCTTTCACCGCCGCTGCTACGAACGGACCGCATCACTCGTTGAACGTGCTGGTCCAGCTCGCCGCTTCGATGCGCGCGCATGGCCACGGCGGGAGCTTACTCGTCGTACCCGCAGGAAACGAAGCTTGGCGCGAGTCGATCGCGCAGCCGGTGCTTTATTCAGTCACGCCGGCATTTGCAGCACTCTCCGAACTCCTGCGTCGAGAGGTCGATGAAGAGAATCGCAGGCAATGGGAAAGCGCAGTGCGCCGGGCGGTCGATACGATTGCGGGATTGACTGCGGTCGACGGCGCCACCGTCATCAGCGATAACTATGAACTGCTGGCGTTCGGCGCCAAGATCAGGCGGACTGAAACAAGCTCGTACGTCGACAAGTGGGTCATCACTGAACCCATCATCGGCAACCTACCGGTCGTGGTGCATCCCACCGAACATGGCGGCACGCGACACCTCTCGGCGGCTCAGTTCGTCTACGACCAGCGTGACGCGCTCGCTCTGGTCGCCTCCCAGGATGGACGCTTCACAGTCTTCGCCTGGTCACCGTGCGAGCAGATGGTGCACGCACATCGCGTCGAGTCCCTCCTGATGTAAGGATGTAGCCACAGATTTACACAGATGAACACGGATCAGAATGTCAGTAAGATTTCAGATCCGTACCCATCCGTGTAAATCCGTGGTTAAAATTCTCCGGAACTTTTTCCCGCCTCAAACGTCTATACTGACTGGAATTCGATTCTGGTCAGGAGTCAACTAGCAGAAAATGGCCGCGATTGCCCCAAAACCGGCCGTCCGGGACGCAATCCTCGACGCCACCGATCGCCTGCTCGCCCGGTTTGGCTACCGGAAAATGACCGTCGAGGACATCGCCGCTGAGGCCGGAATCGGCAAGGGCACTATCTACCTGCACTTCAGCAGCAAAGAAGAGGTCGTGCTCTCGCACGTCGATCGGATTGTCGAACGCTTGAAGGAGCGGCTGACGGAGCTCGCGCGCTCGGACGCCAGCGCAGCGGAACGGTTGCGATCGATGCTGTTGACGCGCGTCCTGTTTCGGTTTGACAGCATCCAGCACTACACCCAAAGCCTCAACGATCTTCTGGCAGCGCTGCGTCCGGGCTTGCTGGCGCGCCGCGCCCTGTATTTCGAGGCCGAGGCCCAAATTTTTGCGGAAGTACTGATAACCGGCCGCCAATCAGGCGAGTTTAGTTTTGACGACGAGCACGTCACCGCGCACGCGCTCTTGCAAGCGACGAACGGGCTGTTGCCCTACAGTCTGAGCACAACCGAACTGGGAGAACGGGAAGACGTCGAGCAACGCGCATCCGCTGTCGCTCACTTGATGCTGCACGGCCTGCTCAGTCGAACAACTTCGTAGGGTGGCGCTCCTCGGCCGCTGTCACCGCTCTCTCGCATGACTCATAGCGATCAGGGAGCGCCGCCCTACAGATACACATCACGATTATTAAGGAGAAATATCGATGCTTAAATCAACCGCCTCCACGGTCATCCTGCGTCTGGCCGTAGTCTGCCTGGTCGCAGTTTCGGCTGCGACTGCAACTCTTGCTCAACCCGAACAACCTGATCTCACCATCGATGCGGCTACGCGAACGCAGGTCATCGACGGAATTCTCAAGCGGCTGAACGACTCGTACGTCTTTCCGGAAACGGCGAAGAAGATGGAGCAGTCGATTCGCGAGCGTGTCGCGAAGAACGAATACGATCAGATCACGAGTGCGAAGCAGTTTGCGACGAAGCTGACGAGCGATCTTCAGGCCGTCAGTAATGACAAGCACCTGCGCGTGCGCTATTCGCATGACGCGATTCCCGAGCGCGGACAACGGCGTGAGCCGACAGCGGAAGAACGCGAGCAAAGGCGCCGCGATTTGAACTGGATGAATCATGGCTTCGCGAAGGTTGAACGTTTACGCGGCAACATCGGTTATCTCGAGTTCTTCAACTTCATGGATGAGGAACTCGGCGCGGACACCGTTGCCGCAGCGATGAACTTCGTCAACGGCACTGACGCGCTCATCATCGACATGCGCGGCAATGGCGGCGGCAATCCGGCGATGGTTGCGCTGGTTTGTTCTTACTTGTTTGGTCCGGAGCCCGTTCACCTGAATGATCTCTACTGGCGCGAAGGTAACCGGACGGAGGAGTTTTGGACCAGGAAGGAAGTTGGGGGCAAGCGTTATTTGAACAAGGACGTTTACGTGCTTACGAGTAAACGAACGTTCTCAGGCGCAGAAGAATTTACTTACAACCTGAAGAATCTCAAGCGGGCGACGATCATCGGTGAGACGACCGGTGGGGGTGCGCATCCTGGCGGCGGTTTCCGCCTAAACGAGCATTTTGGAATGTTTGTGCCGACCGGACGCGCGATCAGCCCGATCACTAAAACGAATTGGGAAGGCACTGGCGTGACTCCTGACATCGCGGTGCCGGCGGAGCAAGCATTACACGTGGCCCGCATCACCGCACTCAAGAAATCGTTGAGCACACTCACCAATCCTGATTTCAAAGCGGGTGTGCAGGACGAGATAGAGAAGCTCGAGAAGGAGCTGAGTGCGATGAAAGCGAAGAGTTAGTCAGACAGGATTAACAAGATAGTTAACGGTTGCGACGGCCGCCCAGATGAGCAGACAGCTTCAGGGCGGTCGTCTGCACGATCTTGCCGAGCGACGGAAGGTAATCATCGTTGAGTTGGCTAACGGTGCCGCTGACACCAATCGCCGCTACCACCTCACCGCTCGCTGCGTACACGGGAGCCGCGACGCAACGTACACCAACCTCGTGTTCTTCGTCGTCAGTCGCATAACCGCGCCGGCGAATCGCGGCGAGTTCTTCCATCAAATGCGGCAAAGTCACGATCGTTCTTGCTGATACCGGGCGGAACGGATGCAGCCCCGCAATCTCCTGCACTTCTTCACGCGGCAAGTTACAGATCAGCGCTTTGCCCACCGCGGTCGCCTGCGGCGCCACGCGCTTGCCGTTCCAGATGTCCATCTTGATGAAGCCCGGCGACTCGATGCGTTCGATGTAAACCGCATCGCCGTGGTCCAGGATCGCGAGGTGAGCGCCGAGGCGCGTCGACTCCGCAATCTGGCGCAGGTGCGGCATGGCGAGTTCTCGCAGAGCCATGCCCTGCATCGCCTGTCCGCCGAGACTCAGAATCCGTATTCCCAACGTGTGCTGGCCAGTTTCGCCGTCGCGGCGCACGTAACCTCGGCGCACGAGTGTGCGCAAAAGGTAACTTGTCGAGCTCTTCGGCACCCGCGCCATCCGGCTGATCTCCGACGTGCTTAGCCCGTGATTCCGGCTGGCAAGCAGTTCGAGAATGGACAGCGCACGCTCCACTGACGTTACCTGTTCACGATTCGGACCGCCCTTCGGCGTTTCCTTCGTCTTTGCGGTTCCTGCTACCACAGCCTGCCCTCCGCTTTAACTAAAATTGTGTTCACAATTTTGAACGCAACGTAATTACCTAAAAAGCCAAATACCTACTTTTCCGAAGAAAGCCCATAAACGCGACCGAAATTGTCGCTCTGACGTAAACTCTTCGTTCACGATTGCGACCGGCTTATTGCCGCGGCCTCAAACTGCATGCTAAACCTCTCGCTATATTATGTCGAGCACTCGTTCACAATACGGAACAAGCTTCAATACCGCACCGCCTGAATTCAACGAGGACACCGATCTTCCGCACGGGTTCATGTCGTTTCTATTACCACTTCACGGCGAGCTAACTGCGCGGCAACAGTCGCTGGCCCGCCAGCGCGCCGCTGTGCTGGCTGCCGCACATCGAGGCGAAAAGCCAAACTACCTGCCGCCGTCTGACGCAACCACCGGGGACTGGACGATTCCGCTGCCCGCCTGGTGCGCGGATCAGCGAAACCAGATGACCGGCCCGGCAGACGATGCTGAGCTGGTTGTAAAGATGCTGAACTCCGGCGCGCCCGGCGTGATGCTCGATCTCGAAGACTCGATGGCGAATTACTGGTCTAACCTCAGACTGGGCATCGACAACATCCTTGCGGCTTTGAAAGGTGAGCTCACTTACTTCGACGCAAAACGCAATCGCACCGTCGGAATCAACGAAAGCAACACCGTCGTCTTCACTCGTCCGCGCGGTCTTCACATCAGCCAGGCAGGCGTACTCGCGCAGGAATTGCTGCCGGCTTCGTTGTTCGACGTCGCGATGGTGGCTTATCAAGTTGACGCGGATAAGCTGCGGCATCCGCTCACGTTCTATATTCCGAAATCCGAATCGGCTGAAGAGGCCGTGTGGTGGTGCGATCTGTTTCAGGCAGTCGAGAACGCCAAAGGTTGGCCTCGTGGTTACATTAAGTGCATGGCGCTGGTTGAATCTCATCCGATCGCATATCAGATGGAAGAATTCATCTACAACCTTCGCGAGCACCTGATCGGACTGAACCTCGGCCGTTGGGATTACATGGCCAGCCTCATCCACTTCAACCTCGAAGATCCTGAGTGGGTCCTTCCCGATCGAAACACGATTCCGCATGACGTTCCTTTCTTTCAGAACCTGCGAGAACTACTGGCTGAGACTTGCCACAAGCACGGGATACTCGCGATCGGCGGTATGACGGCCTTGTACCCCAGCCGAACCGATCCCGAATTGAACGAGCGAGCGCTTCGCGTCCTCGCTGAAGACAAGAAGAACGAGGCGAACTGTCTTATGGACGGCGCCTGGACCGGACATCCCGACCAGAACGAGATCGCGGTCCAGCAGTTTCCGTTTCCTAACCAGCTCAAGGCGCGCAAACCTGCAGCGCCGGTGCATCCCGTTCTGCGTCCCACTCCGAAGGGAGTCGGGAAAGTAACTGCAAACGGAACGCGCGCCGCGATCCGCACGATCATTCGTTATCGCAACGGCGTGCTCAACGGCAAAGGCGCGAGCCTGCTTGACGGTTATATGGAAGACCTCGCCACCGATCGAATTTACCGGCTGATGATTGCGCAACGCATTCGCCATCGCGCCATCACCGCGG
>JBKPPH010000391.1:0-19569 GCA_046733535.1 Acidobacteriota bacterium | reverse complement strand
CTCCGACGCACACGCGGCCCCAACGATGCCCGCACCGATGATAACCACGTCGTAAGCTTTGGGAGTCATGCGTATTTTGTCGGGGGTGGCCCTCCGTGGCCACCCCTCGTTCAATATCACACGGGTGTGGCCACCAGGGGTGGCCACGGAGGGCCACCCCTACAAAAGCTCCCTTCGAATGCCCATCGCAAACGGATCGCGAGGGTCGAGGATAAAATCAGACTCGGCGGTGATGAACGCTGAACCTTTGATCTTCGGATGAACTACGCCGTCGATCACCGAAACCCTACTTTCAAAAACGCTGCCGATGATACTTTCCTGCCGCCAGATCTGTCCCTCTCTGAGTTTGCCGTCTGCAACGAGACACGCCAGCTTCGCACTCGTGCCTGTACCACACGGTGAACGGTCATAAGTCTTGCCGGGAACGAGGACGAAGTTCTTACTATCAACTCCTGCCAGGCGAGACGTCGTAAAGAGCTCGACGTGATCGACCTCGCGTCCGTCTGCTCCAGTAATTCCTGCCCTTGCCAACGATTCGCGCACGCCCAAAGTGAACTCTATCAACCTTTCAAGGTTCTCAAACTCGAGCTCCTCGTTGTGCTCGTTCACGAGGAAAAACCAGTTGCCGCCCCACGCGATGTCTCCAGTAACTGGTCCATATCCCGGCACGTCAACCGTGACGTTTGCTGCAAGCCGGTAACTCGGCACGTTCGCCACTTCGACGTCGCCGTTTGGTTCGAGACGCGCAATCACAACTCCGACCGGCGTCTCGATGCGATGCGTACCCGGCCCGATGCGATTCAGGTGCGCCAGCGTCGCGACGACTCCGATCGTTCCATGCCCGCACATCCCGAGATACGACACGCTGTTGAAAAAGATCACGCCGGTCACGCACGACTGGTCAACAGGTTCACACAGCAAAGCACCAACAATCGCGTCAGAACCGCGCGGCTCATTCACTATCGCGCAGCGAAAGTCGTCGTATTCATCTCTGAAGCGGTCGAGACGGTTCGCCAGCGCATCGTTACCGAGGTCTGGTCCCCCACTGATAACAACACGCGTGGGTTCACCACCCGTATGTGAATCGATCACTTTAACTCGTCTTTTTGTGGAACTGGGCATGAAGTTTTCGGATTGTAACCAACAGAAGGCCCATTAAGAAAATGGACCGTTCGATTAAATCTAAAATAGGAATGAAAATTATTGACAGCACTTCGAACCGGGAGTATTTTTCAATCCCCCAAACAAGCTTCTACTTAAACTTCACACACGGGAGGCGTGGGAGTATGCCGGAACAATCCAAAGAAAAAACTCTCGAGATGCGAGTCGCAGAACTTGAAGACAAACTCGCGCAGATGCATGTCACCGAAGAGGAAATGCGGGCCTTTCACAAGGTCTCCGCGATGATGGGCGGTGGCGGTGGCGGTGGCGGTGCTGGCACCGCTGGCCTGAGCGCCGGAGGCGTTTCGCCGCAAGCGGGATGTATTCTCGACTGCGTCGGCGGCTGCATCAACGAATGCGCCATTCGCGCTTGCACGATCATCCGCGCATGCACCATCCGCGCCTGCACGATTCGCGCCTGCACCATTCGTGCATGTACGTTTGAATGCGGCGGCAACTGCGATCCGGGTGGTGGCGGGTTGATCGGTGGCGGCGGCTTCGGGGGGTTTGGCGGATAAAGCCGCCAAAAAGGCTTTACAGACTTCTCGTACAGAGCTGCGCAAAGGTTAATTGTGGACATTGTTTTCGTGGTGATGCCCTTCGCCGATCTGGGAAGGCCCGCGATTGGTGTCAGTCTGCTGAAGTCGGCGGCGATCCGGGCGGGTTACTCCGCTCTGATCGAATACTGCAATATTCAACTCGCTGCCGACCTTGGGGCGGAACTGTATCAACAAATCTCGTCGTCGTTGCCACCCGATATCGTTCTGGGCGAGTGGTTCTTCGCGCACGATCTGTTTGCGGGCGACATTCCCGAGCCCGATCAATACGTCAACGGACCTCTTGCACGAAACGCGACCGAAGATCTCGCGATCAAGGTTCTTCAAGGCCGCAATAACGTTTCGAAATACCTGGACGAGTGCGCGCAAAGAATCGCGGCGCACTCGCCACGCATGGTTGGCTTCACCACCACCTTCCATCAAACCTGCGCGTCACTCGCCGTCGCTAAGCGTTTGAAAGCACTTCCGAATCCGCCATTGATCGTCTTCGGCGGCGCGAACTGCGAAGGCGAGATGGGTTTGCAGTTGTTACAGTCGTTCCCGTGGATCGACTACGTTTGCTGCGGCGAGTCAGACATTTCGTTTCCGAAACTTCTCGACGGCGTGTTTCGCGGCGGCTCGATGGAGATCCCGGGCGTGCTCGAGCAGGGTAAGTCGAACACGGTCGCGAAGTCCGACGCGATTCAGGATCTCGATTCACTTCCCTACCCTGATTACGACGACTACTTCGCGGAACTCGAACGCTCGCGCGTCGGACGCGATCAGGCGTATCACGTCGTAGTCGAGACGTCGCGCGGTTGCTGGTGGGGGGCAAAGCATCACTGCACTTTCTGCGGTCTCAACGGCGACACGATGGCGTTTCGCAGCAAGAGCCCCGATCGCGCTTACGACGAAATCACGACGCTGGCGAGCAAGTACGGCATGCAGCGCGTCGGCTTTGTCGACAACATACTCGACATGCGCTACATCGACACGCTCTTTCCGCGTCTCGCCGACAACGGAATGCAGCTCGAACTGTTCTACGAAGTGAAGTCAAACCTGCGCTACGACCAGGTGGTCAAACTGCACCGCGGCGGAATGCGGCAGATTCAACCCGGCATCGAAAACTTCAGCAACCAGGTTTTGAAACTGATGGAGAAGGGTGTCTCCGGTTTGCAGAACATTCAGTTGATGCGTTGGTGCGAAGAGGTCGGGATCGAATGTTCGTGGAACATGCTCGGCGGTTTTCCCGGCGAGTCGCCGGCTGAATACGAACGCATCGCGAAGATGGCGGCGCTGCTCATTCATCTGCAACCGCCGATATCCTGCGGGCAGATTCGTTTGGATCGCTTCAGCCCGTTTCACACGCGCTCCGAGCAGTTTGGCTTTCGTCACGTCCGGCCCGCGCGCGGATACTTTTACGTCTTTCCACTCGGCCGGCGCGAGATGAGTCGTCTCGCGTACTTCTTTGATTTCGACTACGGCGACAGTCGAGATCCGCAAGGTTACATGAAGCCGATTTCGGAAGTCGTGCGTCGCTGGTGGGCGGCGAGGACTGCGGCCACGCCCGCGAAGCTCGACGCGTGGTTTTCCGCCGACGATTGCGTGCGCATCAGCGACAGTCGCGATCCTGCTGCCACGCACGATCGTGGATTAAACGGCCTGCCCGCGAAGTTGCTGTTCTGGTGCGACGCCGCGAGCACCATCGACACGCTGGCCCGCCGTTCTAATCCTGCTGCCTCCGCGGCGGAGATCGAACAAACCCTAAAACAGCTCTGCGACGATCGCTTGATGATTGAAGACGAGAAACAGTATTTGAGCTTGCCGGTATTTCGACAACGACCTGCCGCGAACAATCAACACCTGTCTAATGCCTATATCACTGCAAAACCCTCTGCTGCCGACTCATTACTCCGTGTGGTTTGATCCACCGGACGAAAAAGGCGACGAGGTGCTCCATTTCGTTTCGGAACGCCGGTCGCTAAAATTGAAGGGACGCTCGTTCCGCGAGTTCCATCAGCGAGTGATTCCGATGTTGAATGGTCAACATTCGATCGAGGAGATTGAGACGGCGACCGCCGACATCTTTCCCGCCGACGAGCTTCGCGAGGCGCTTGGACTGCTCGCCGATCAGGGAATCGTCGTTGACGCTGCCGCGCAAATATTGAACTCAGAAATCGTCGAGCGGATGGCGCCGCAACTCAACCTGTTTCACGATCTCGCGCCAGACGCGCCGTTACAGAAAAGTTTGGAGATGGCGACCGTAGCTGTGCTCGGTTTGTCAGGAGCCGGGCCGGCGCTCGCGCTTTCACTCGCAGCCGCCGGCGTTGGAACGATCCGCTGTATCGACTCGCTGCCTCTCGTTCCATCGGATGTTTACCTCGCTCCGTTCACGGGTGTGCCCGCTGTCGGCGCGAGCCGTGCCGAAACGATTTCCGAGCTAGCCAAACGCGCTGCGCCGCAAGTGCAGATTGTTGCCGACGATCGCAAACTCGAATCTGAAGACGATCTGCGCGCGGCGATTGAAGGCGCGAATATCGTCGCGTGTTGTTTGGACGCGAGCCAGTCGAATCTCATCTACAAACTCAATCGCGTTTGTCTCGCTACCGGCATGCGTTGGATTACGTGCTCGCTTTCCGGCGCTGAAATCATTGCAGGTCCCGCGATGCATCCGGGCAAAGGACCGTGTTACCTCTGCTATCGCATGCGAACCGTCGCGTGCGCCGGCAATCCCGATGATGCTTTCGCGTACGAGCGGTTCCTCGATCGCCGCAAACAGGACGATAGCGCGCGGCGTGAGAACCTCGTCTTCGGCGCGGGACTCGCGGCGAACTTCGTCGGAATGGAGATCGTGAAGGAGCTGACGGGCCTGGCAGAGCCGTCGCTGGTTGGACGCATACTGAGCGTGCGTCTCACCGATCTCAACGTCGACAAACATTTCGTGTTGCGCAAACCGTGGTGTCCTGCGTGTTTCACTCCGTCGGAAGCTACAAATGATCAGTGAGCGCTTGACTGAGTTGATTAGCCCAAAGGTGGGGCTCATCCGCGAGATCGCGCCGCAGGGCCGCGGCGCCGATGAGCCGATGCCTCCGTATCTCTACACGGCGACTCTGTCCAATTTCGACTTCCGCGTCGCGAGCAAAGTTGAACGGATGGCGGCGGGCAAAGGCCGCACGCGCGACGAAGCAATCGCGTCTGCGATCGGCGAAGCAACTGAGCGCTACTGCGCTTATCACTGGGATCCGTTGCGAACGTTTCTCGCCAAGTCGGGCGACATTCAGTCGCGTTGTATCACTCCGCGCGATTGCGTTCTCTATTCCGATCGACAGTACGCGACGTTCGAGTGGCCGCACCCGCGCTGGACGCCCGAGCAGGATGTCGCGTGGATCAACGGCGTGGACGTTTGCGACGGCAGCACGGTCGCGCTCCCGGCGAGTCTGAGTTATCTCGTGTTTCCGCCGCCACGAATGGAAGACTACTTCGCACCGTCAACTTCAAACGGGCTTGCGGCGGGGCCGTCACTCGCAGATGCAGCGCTCAGCGGGCTCTGCGAAGTGATGGAACGCGATGCGATGCTGATCGCGTGGATGAACCGCTTGCCCGCGGTGGAGTTGCAACTCGACGACGCGCCGGGAATTCCGCAGCGCATCTATCGTCACTACGCGCACTTCGGCGTCGCGGTGCGAGCGTTCGTGATGCCCACTGACCTGCCTTCGACGACTGTTATGGCGATCTCGTTCGAAGACGATCCATCGCGGCCGGCGAATGTCGCCGGGCTTGGTTGTCATCCCGATCCGAGTGTCGCACTTCTCAAGGCGCTGTTTGAGTTGTGCCAGGGACGGCCGGCGGAGGCGTCGCGATTTCAAAGCAAGCCACCGCAAGGGCGATTGAGCAAGTATGAGGACGTGCAGACGCTCGATGACCACAGCGCGTTCATGAGCCAAATGGAGCGGCGGTACGAGTTCGAGTTTCTGTGGGCGACGGGGGAGAAGAAGCGAGTCGAGGAGTTACGAAGCTGGTCCAGTGGAGATGCCGCGGAAGATCTTCAGCGGTGCGCAGGCGAACTTGCGGCGAAGGGTCATCGCCCGGCTTACGTCGAGCTGACGACTCCGGATCTGGTCGAATACGGAATTCACGTCGTGCGCGCCATCGTGCCGGGATTGCAGCCGGTGCACTTCGGTCACGGGCAGGAGCGACTGGGCGGCGAGCGCTTGTACACGCTGCCACAGCAACTCGGATTCGCAGATGGCCCACGTACCGAGAGCGACCTAAACCCATGTCCCCATCCGTTAGCATGAGCCACAGATTTACACGGATGAAGACGGATTAGATCTGTTCACATCCGTGTTCATCTGTGTAATCTGTGGTTAGTCTTTTGAGGCGCATCATGATCCCACTGGATGATCCGACCACGCTGTCGCTCCTGTTTCACTTGAACTCCGAGCCGTGGCTCAACGATGAGGCTTATCAAGGCAGCACGATGAACCAGGAGTTGAAAGTTCCGGAGCGCATCATCGCCGAAGTTCCACTACCGCGAACGGGCGGCAGTGCGCTTACGGATCTGTTGGCCCACCGGCGTTCGTATCGCGACTTTGCGCAAACGGAAATGCCTCTCGATCATGTGGCCGCGTTGCTGGCGTCAGGCTACGGCGCGATTGCGAGGCCGCGATTCGGAGGCCAAACGCCGTTCTTGCGTCGCACGGTTCCATCCGCCGGTGGCTTGTTTCCCCTCGAGTTGTATGTCTTTACGCAGCGAGTGCAAGGACTCGACGACGGGTTGTATCACTACGATGTCATCGCGCACTCGTTGCATCAGCTTCGCCGCGAGAATCTGTTTCTGACACTCGAGCCGATGTTCTACGCGTACCCGTTCATGAAAGACGCGAACGTCGTGATCGCGATGGCGGCGGTGTTTCTGCGCACGCAGGTGAAGTACGGACCACGCGGTTATCGCTACATTCTGCTGGAGGCCGGACACGTGGGCCAAAACATCTGCCTCCGCGCGATGGAACTCGGGCTGGAGTCGTTATGCATGGGTGGCTTTCTCGATTCCGCCCTCAACGAACTCATCGGCTTGCGGGCGAAGGAAGAAGGAGTGGTGTACACGGTCGCCGCCGGCTTCAACTCTGAAAACATTTAACCGCGGATTACACGGATTTTAAATCGGGATTTGAATCCGGATTTTAGATCCGCGTTATCCGCGGTTCAAAATTCATTTAGTCAATCCAAAAAAATAAATGTGACCGCGAGCGGTGACTCAAACAACCGCTTTGTTCACGGCGGATACTAAGGAGCAACGTCCGTCGCCGTGTATAATGGCGAGCACCAAAAATGAACCAACTCGTACGGTTTCTGTTCGGACATGAACAGGCCGTTTTTACTAACGGCCGGTTCGGTTTTGACGTGCGTCCGGGTGCTGTGCTCCTCGTTTTGCTGGTTCTTCTCGCCGGAGTCTTTATTTATTTCATTTACCTGCGGCCGCGAGCGCGTCTGTCAAAAGGAACGACCGCGACGCTTATCGCTCTGCGCGCGGGACTGCTCGCGTTGATGGTGGTTTTGCTGTTGCGACCGGTCGTGGTGGTGTCGTCAGTGATTCCGCGCAGCAGTTACGTCGCTATGGTGATCGACGACTCGGTCAGCATGAAGCTGCGCGACGTGCCCGGCGGCGCGACTCGTTTGGAAACAGTCAAACAAGCACTCTTGAATACCACCGCCGGGAAGGACTCGTTCCTGAATCAACTGGACAAGAAGTTCAAGACAAATCTTTACGGCTTCTCCGGCGCGCTCGCGCGTTTGAAGGACGGCAACGATCTTTACGGCGAGGGACGAACCAGCGATCTCGCGGGCGCGCTCGACGAAACCATCAAGCGCTCGTCGGGCATGCCGCTGTCCGCTGTCGTGCTGGCTACGGATGGCGCTTCGAATGTGCCGCGCGATCTCGCCGCCGTTTTAAGAGAACTGCGAGCTCACGATATTCCGGTGTTCACGGTCGGCGTCGGCAACACTTCGCGACCGATGGACGCCGAACTGACTCGCGTCAACATGCCGCGACGAGTGCTTGTCGGTTCGAGATTGAACATCGAGACGATTGTCGGTCTCAGTGGCTACGGCGCGACGAAAGTTTTGCTTGGCGTGCGTGAAGACGGTCGCGCGGTGAAATCGGAAGAGTTCAACTTGCGCGGCAACGATACGCAGGCACTCAATCTCGAGATCACGCCGACGACCCCCGGCGTTCATCGCTACACTGTTGAAGTTACGCCACTCGACGGCGAGTTGACTGTCGAGAACAACAAGCAGGACTCCCTCGTGGAAGTGGTCGAAGGACCGCTGCGAATACTGCACGTCGAAGGCGAACCGCGTTGGGAGCTCGGAAAGATTCGCGAATCGCTGCAGCCGAATGAAAAGAACGTCACGGTCGTGTCGCTTCAGCGCACTGGGGAGAACAAGTTTTATCGCCAGGGCGTTGGCAATCAAACAGAGCTTGCCACGGGTTTTCCGACTACTGAGGAAGAGTTGTTCTCGTATCAGGGTTTGATTATCGGAAGCGTCGAGGCAGGCTTCTTCACCGCCGATGAACTGCGCAGCATCGAGGCTTTTGTCGCGCGTCGCGGCGGTGGACTGCTCGCGCTCGGTGGCCGGCTTGCTTTCGATGGCGGCAAGTACAAAGGCACAGCGCTCGACGATCTGCTTCCGGTTACGCTCACCGGTGGTCCAGTCGATGATGCAAACTCGTTCGCGCCAGTCTACAAACCCGTGCTCACCGGCGCGGGACAAACGCATCCGATCACACGTCTGAACGAGGATCGCGCCGCCAATCAAAAGACATGGAACGATATGCCGCCGATTTCCGTGTCAGAAGTACTGACAAATATCAAACCGGGCGCGTCAGTGCTGCTCGAAGCGCGGCGGGTTGAAGGTTCTGCGCCAGTCGCGCCACTGTTGATTCAGCAGCGTTATGGTCGCGGACAGACACTCGCGCTGACGGCAGCCGATACTTGGCGGTGGCGCATGAGAATGGATTCCAAGAACAACGCGCACGAAACGTTCTGGCGCCAGATGCTTCGGTATCTCGTGAGCGGAACGCCGCGGCAGATCGAGATCGGCACTGAAAAGGAAGTTTACGCGCTCGACGATACCGTCAATATCGTCGCTGATATTCGCGACAAACGTTTCAATCCAGTCGCGGATGCGCACGCGACTGCGCGCGTGACAAAACCCTCGGGCGCTGTGGTCGACGTGCCGTTGAAGTTTACGACGCTGAATTCAGTGAACACTTACGCCGGCGAATTCAAGGCTGACGAGCTGGGCCAGCTTCGTATCGAACTGGTAGGCAGCAGCACGAGCCTCGGGACGTTGAGCGCGAACTCAAACATGCTGGTGAGCGATCTGAATCGTGAATACTACAGCGCCGCACAGAACAGCGATCTCTTGAAGCGCATCGCGTCGGAAACTGGCGGTAAGTATTACACGCCCGCCCAGGCACAATCGCTCCTCGACGATCTGATCTACCGGCAAACGCCGTACTCTGAACGCGTGACCAAAGACCTTTGGGACATGCCGGTAAACTTTATGCTGATCATCGGACTGCTGAGCGCGGAGTGGTTCCTGCGCAAACGCGAAGGCCTTGCCTAAATAAAGGCATGCCACAAACAGGCACATAATGCACCACAGTGTACTGCAATTTGTTCTGCTGCTGTTGTTCGCCGGGGCGGCGTGTGCGCAGACAGACGCGCTCATAAAGAAACAGGCGCCGCTCGATCCGAACAAGTTTGCAGTGATCATCAACGGTGCGGGTGGCGAGCCGGCTTATACGAAACAGTTTGAGGAGTGGACGGGGCAACTGAGCTCGGTGCTGTCGGAGCGGTTCGGGTTTGATGGCAAGCAAGTCAAGATTCTGACGGAGAAACAGGCGACGGCTGAGGAAGTGAAACGCACGTTTGCGACGTTGAAGTCGCAGCTCGATGCAAACAACATCCTGTTCGTGTTTTTGATTGGTCACGGATCGTTCGACGGAAAAGAGTCGAAGTTCAATCTCGTTGGGCCAGATCTGTCAGCGTCAGAATACAACGTGTTGCTATCGTCACTGCCGACTCGCCGCGTAGTTGTTTTCAATATGGCGAGTGCGAGCGGCGAATTCGTCAAGAGTCTCGCGGCGAAAGGCCGGATCGTCGTCACCGCGACTCGCAACGGGCAGGAAACGAATGCGACGCGTTTCACCGGCTTCTTCATCGCCGCGCTCAACGCGCCCGATGCTGACACCGATCAGGACGGCCACACTTCGGTGCTCGAAGCATTCACCTACGCGAACCGGCTGACTGCTGACTTTTACAAACGCGCGGGCAGGCTCGCGACCGAACACGCACTGCTCGACGACAACGGCGACGGCGTGGGCCATGAAAAAATTGAGGCGGGTGAAGGACTGCTCGCACGCGCGACCTATCTCGACTCGCTGAGCGTCGACGAAGCGGCGGCGACTGCCGCCACCGCGAGACTGCTCAAAGAACGCTCGCGATTGGAAGGCGAGATCGAACAACTGATCGCGCGCAAAGCAAACATGCCCGAATCAGAGTACGAGGCAACACTCGAGCGACTGTTTATCGAGTTGGCGAAAGTGAATCGTTCGATCAAACAAGCGGGGTCATGAAGATGAAGAGAATTGTTCGCGCAAAGACGCAAAGGCGGGAAGAAAGATGCCAGGGAAGACGGAGAGATCGCAGTCTCTCTTTGCGCCTTGGCTTCAATCTTTGGGTCTTTGCGGCGAGCTGCCTTGTCATCCTTATGCTTTGCGTGTCCGTTGGCTCGCAGATAACCGACACGCGCGGTCTCGCAGAACTGAAGAGAGGCGACTACGAAAACGCCTTTAAACTTCTCAGCGCGCGTCTCGCCTCCGATCCAAACGACGTTCCTGCGCAACGAGCGTTGCTGCGTGTCTACATC
Source organism: Acidobacteriota bacterium (assembly GCA_046733535.1). Classification (GTDB taxonomy): domain Bacteria; phylum Acidobacteriota; class Blastocatellia; order Pyrinomonadales; family Pyrinomonadaceae; genus PSRF01. Next base: position 8,935 of record JBKPPH010000391.1, on the reverse strand, counting down.
GAAACCGGCCGCTACACGGAAGCCGAAGCGGCCGCGAAGAAGTTTCTCGCAAAGACACCCGAAACAGCGCCGGTGCGTCACGAGCTCGCCGAAGTGCTCGCCTTAACCGGCCGGCATACCGAAGCGATCGCCGAGTTTGAACGTGCTGCTGCCGACTCTGAAAAATTGAACGGCGCGCCTGGGGATAAACTCGCTAGCGATCTACGTCGCGCCGAACTGCTCGAACTGATCGGCCAGGAAGACCGCGCCAAAAAGATCTACGAAACCTTTGTCAAATACTACACCGCCAACGATCCCGAAACGGCGCCGGAGTTGACACTCATCGCGCGCGCCCTAGTCCACCTCGAACGGTTCCAGGACGCGAACGACATGTACCGCTCGGCGATCGACGCCGACACGAGCTACATCGACGCACAGCTCGGCGCCGCTGAACTGTTCACCGCGAAGTACGCGTACGGCGATGCTGCGACGTTTCTTGACGACGCGCTGCGGATCAATCCAAACAACGCTCGCGCTTATTTAGATCTCGCTCTGAACAAGCGACTCGAAGGCGGCGATGAGATGGCGTCGGCGTTGTCGCGCGCACTCGCGATCAATCCGAATCTTGTCGACGCACTCGCGCTCAAGGCTGCGACCGCGCTCGAAGCCAGTCGCTTTGACGAGGCCTCGACGGACATCGAAAAGGCGCTGAAGGTCAACTCGCGTTCCCTCGAAGCACATTCTCTTCGCGCTGCGATGCTGTATCTCCAGGATCGCGACTTCGAACCTGAAGTCGCAGCGACGCTCGCGATTGGTCCAAAGTACGGCGAACTATTCAACACGCTCTCGCACTTCGCCACCATCACGCGACGCACCGAACAGGCGGCGCAGTTCGCGCGCCGCGCGACCGAGCTCGCGCCGCGTTTGTGGGACGCGCATCTCAATCTCGGCATGGCGTTGCTGCGCCTGGGCCAGATGGAGCCCGGCCGCGAAGAAGTCGAGAAAGCTTTCAAAGGCGATCCGTTCAATGTGTGGGCCAAGAACACGCTCGACCTGCTCGACTCGATGCGCGACTTCAAAGAAACGAAGCGCGGCGTGTTCATTATTAAGGCCGCGGCACAGGAGAGCGACGTGCTCTCGCCGTACGCTGCGAAGCTGCTCGAAGAAGCGGCGGCTAAGTTGACCTCGAAGTACCGATTCACGCCCCGCGGACCAGTCATCGTCGAGATCTTCAACAATCACGAAGACTTCGCGGTGCGCACACTCGGCATTCCCGGACTCGGTGCGCTCGGCGTCTGTTTTGGGTTTGTGATCGCGCAGGATTCGCCGTCGGCGCGCGAGACCGGCGAGTTCAATTGGGGCAGCACGCTCTGGCATGAATACACGCACGTCATCACGTTGCAGATGACCGACTATCGCATTCCGCGCTGGTTCTCCGAAGGGCTTTCGGTTTACGAGGAGCGACGCGCGCGACCGGGCTGGGGCGACGATTGGAACCCGATGTTTGTTCGTGCATTCACGACCGGACGATGGTTCAAGATCGCGGACCTCGACGGCGGCTTTCAACGACCGAAGAGCCCGCAGGATGTTCCGATCGCTTACTTCCAGGCGTCGCAGATTTGCGAGTTTATCGCCGAACGCTTCGGCTTCGACGCGATCCTCCGCATGCTCGCGATGTATCGCGAGAAAGCGCGCACGGCGGACGTGCTGCAACAGGTTTTGAAGTTGAGTGAGAGCGATTTCGATCGTGAGTTCACCGCTTACGTTGACGCGAAGGTGAAGCCGTTGCAGCGCGCGTTGAGCACGCAGAATAACCTCGTTGCTTCGCTGTCGAAAGAAGAAGTGCTGAAGCTGCTCGCGACTGAAGACACGTTTGCGCTTCGTATTCGCGCGGCTGAGTTGTTGGCCGCCGACGGCGACACTCAAGGCGCCATAACTCATTACCTGCGCGCGCTCGAGCTCTTTCCTTACGTCACCGGGGCCGGCAATCCTTACGAGTCGCTGGCGAAGTTGCTCGAACAGAAGGGTGATCAGGCCGAGGCCGCGAAAGTTCTCGGAGAGCTGGTAAAGACTGACGAGAACAATCTCGAAGCGTTGAAGGCGATCGCGCGCATTCGCACCGCGCTCGGCGAACGCCCGGCAGCACTCGCTGCTTTGCAGGCGAGCTTCTACATCAGTCCGTTCGATTACAAGTTGCACACGCAGGCTGGTGAGTTGAGTGTCGAGCTAAAAGATTACTCACAAGCGCTGACGGAGTTTCAAGTCGCGCTGGCGCTGGCGCCGCCGAATGTCGCGGAAGCAAACTACAATGTGGCGTCGGCGTTTTACGCGTTGCGACGCCAGCCCGAAGCGAAGCGCGCGGTGCTGCGCGCGCTCGAAGCTGCGCCACGTTACGAGAAAGCTCAGGAGTTGTTGTTACGAATCGTGGGACAATAAAGCCACGGATGACACGGATGAATTAGTAAAATCCGTGTAATCCGTGGCTAAAAGGAGTGTAATGGCGGTTGATCAATTAACCATTTCCGACGAGCAACTGCTCGACAAACTCGGCACCGCGCGTGAGCGCCTGCTGCGCGAAATCAGAAAGGCGATCATCGGGCAAGACGAAGTCGTCGAACAGGTGCTGCTCGCGCTGTTTGTCGGCGGCCATTCGATCATCACCGGCGTGCCGGGTCTCGCAAAGACATTGCTCGTCCGGACCATCGCCAATGTTCTCGATCTGTCGTTCAAACGAATCCAGTTCACTCCCGATCTGATGCCTGCCGACATCACCGGCACCGAGATCATCGAAGAAGATCGCGCGACGGGCCATCGCGCGATGCAGTTTATCCCTGGTCCAATCTTCGCCAACATCGTGTTGGCTGATGAGATCAATCGTACGCCACCGAAGACCCAGGCGGCTCTGCTCGAAGCGATGCAGGAAGGGCGTGTTACCGTGCAGGGTGTCGGCTACGATCTGCCGCGGCCATTTCACGTGCTTGCAACCCAAAACCCGATCGAGATGGAAGGCACGTACCCGTTGCCCGAGGCGCAGCTCGATCGGTTTATGTTCAATGTGAAAATTGGTTACTTGCCGGAGGAAGATGAAGTCGAGGTCGTCAAACAGACCACGTCGCCGCAGGATTATGATTTTCAGCGGCTGATGTCGGCGGAGGAGATCATTGCTTTCCAACGACTCGTCAGGCAGGTTCCGGCTTCCGATACGGTCGCGCGTTACGCGGTGCGCCTGGTTAACGCGAGCCGGCCGGGAACGCCGCCCGCGCCTGATTTTGTGAACAAGTGGGTGACGTGGGGCGCGTCGTTGCGCGCGTCGCAGTTTTTGATCTTCGGGGGTAAGGCACGCGCGATACTGCGTGGGCGTTACAACGTTTCGTGTGAAGACGTGCGTGCAGTCGCGCCCGCAGTGCTGCGGCATCGCGTGTTGTTGAACTTCCAGGCCGAGGCGGAAAAGATCGATTCCGATCAGGTGATCAAAAGATTGATTGAGACGGTCCCGGAACCCAAGAGCGGACTATAGACAGGATTTACAGGATGTTTTCAGGATGAACAGGATAAATCTTGTACATCCTGTCCAAAGACATGACACCAGCAACCACACCAGCAAGGTTTCTCGATCCGGAGCTCCTGGCGCGCATCGGGTCGCTCGAGCTGCTCGCGCGCGCGGTGGTTGAGGGGTTTATGTCGGGCTTGCATCGATCGCCGTTCACCGGTTTCTCGACGGAGTTCACCGAGTATCGTCAGTACAACGCGGGCGACGACTTGCGCTATCTCGATTGGCGGCTGCTCGGACGCACCGATCGCTACTTCATCAAGAAGTATCGCGCCGATACAAACACGCAGTGTCACCTGCTAATCGACACGAGCGCGTCGATGAACTACGCGCACGCGAGTTCAGTCACCAAGCTGCAATACGCTCAGTATCTCGCGGCGTCGCTGGCTTACCTTTTGAATCGTCAGCAAGACTCCGTCGGCCTCGTCGCGTTCGCGGAGAAGGTCCACACTCACGTGCCTGCACGAAACCGCACCGGTCACATGCGCACGATCTTCGGCAACCTGTCGCTGCTCGAAGCCGGCGGTGAAACGCACCTTGCGGAGTCGCTTCATCAGCTCGCCGAAATACTGACGCGTCGCGGCATCGTCGTCATCATCTCCGACTTTTACGATCAACCCGAGCGCCTGCAGGAAGCGTTTCAGCACCTGCGGTTCAAAGGGCACGATCTGGTCGCGTTTCAAGTGCTCGATCAAAACGAGTTGGATTTTGACTTCAGCGATCCGGTGCTGTTGCTCGAAGACGCGGAGACGCAGGAACAGATGCCGGTGCTCCCTGACGTCGTGATGAGCGGATATCGCGAACGGATGCGTCAGCACGTAGAAGGCATGCGGCGTTGCGCCGCGGCCAACAACGTCGATTACGAGATGCTGACGACGAAGCAGCCTTTGGATTTCGCGCTGTTCTCGTTTCTGTCGCGCCGGGCCGGCAAGTAGTAGTAGTCATGTCATTCCTAACGCCATTGTTCTTCCTCGGCGTTGCAGCGCTCGCAGCGCCCATACTCGTGCACCTCGTGCGTCGCACGCGTGCGCGCCGCGTTCAGTTCCCTGCTCTAATCTTCGTTCGGCAAGTCCCTCAGCGAACCATTCGGCGCCGCACATTGCATAACTTGCTGCTGCTGTTGCTTCGTTGTCTCGCGATCCTGCTCATCGTCATCGCGTTTACGCGGCCATTCTTCAGCGGCGGCAGCGCAGCGAGAGACAACAGCGCCGCGGGCGCGACAGTGATCCTGATCGACGATTCGCTGAGCATGCGTCGCGAGCAGTTGTTTGCGGAAGCGCAACGGCGTGCCGAGGGCGCGCTCGACGAAGCACGCAACGACGAACAGGTGGCGCTGCTGAGTTTCGACAAGCGCTACACAGTGCTCAATCGTTTCACGACTGATAAGAACCGGGTCCGCTTCAACGTCAGGAGTTTAGCTGCCGGATGGGACGGAACTGACTACGAACAAGCACTGCGCGGCGCCGAGTCGCTGCTGGGCGAGATCGAAACGACTGGTCCAAAGCGGATCGTGATGATCTCGGATTTCCAGATGCCCGGCTGGACGCCCGCGAGCGCGACTTTCAAACTCGCCAGCAACACGCAACTGACAACTCTCGACGTGGGCGGGAACAATCCGCCGCCAAACGTCGCGATCACAAATGTCGAAGCGCGCGGCGTCGTGTTTGGCCAGAAGTATCTCGACAGTCTAGTCGTGCACGTCAACAATTTCAGCGACACGCCGCGCGATCACGTCCAGGTCGATTTCCAGATCAACGAGCAGACGGTTGAGAAGCGCGACATCAGTCTTGATAGTCGCGATTCGCGGGTCGTTGAGTTTAGCGGGTTCAATCTCAACGAAGGCGCGAATCGCTGCACGATTGATGTCGTCGCGGGTGATTTCGCGCCCGACAATCGCTTCTATTTCACGTTGCGGCGTGAAACTCCGGCGAAGGCGTTGATTGTCGAGAGTGCTTCGCGCGGCCGCAGCGACAGTCTGTACCTGCAAAGCGCCCTCACGACGAACGACGATCTGCCGTTCAACTTCACGCTCAAAAGCACCGGCTCAGTCGATCCTGCCGGCATCAACGAATACGCGCTCGTAGTTTTGAACGATGCGGGGCCGCTGAATTCAGCCCTCGCCGATGCGCTCGTGAAGTTTGTTGAAACCGGTGGCCAGGTGATCGTTTCGACTGGACCACGAACGCAGGCGGACGATTTCAACAATTCGCTCCAGCGCATCGCGCCCGCGACGTTGCGTGAAGCAGTGCAGACAAAGGCAGGCGAGAGTGTTGCTATCACCGACGTGAAGTTCGATCATCCGATCTTCGAGGTGTTTCAGGAGAGCGGCCGGCTGGCCTCGGCGAACGTCATTGGTTACTTCCGCTCCGAGCCACGCACAAACGCGGCAGTGCTGGCGCGATTTGAAGATGGCAGCCCGGCGCTGCTCGAAGCGCGCACCGGCAAAGGTCGTGTGATCTTGTTTACGTCGTCGTTCGGACCGAGCTGGAATGATCTGCCGCTCACGCCGCTCTATTTGCCGTTCATACATCAGATGGTCCGTTACGCGGGCGCGCGCGAAGAGAACTCGTGGTATGGGCTGGGCCAGACTTTCACAGTCGCGAAGGACAAGGAGAAAGCGCCGCCCGCGATCGATACGCCGGGCGGCGCGAGACTCTCCGAAACGCGGCTCACACCTGATGGGGATCTGCTCGTCACGGCGCGTGAACCCGGGTTCTATCGTTTGCGATACAACGATCATCCCGACTTCGCGGCGGTCAACGTTGACGGCGCGGAAGGGGATTTCACGAAGTTGAACTTTGCGGAATTCGTGGCGGGCGTCACAGGCGGAGCGGGTGCGGCTGAAGGCAGTGAAGCGAATCGCAATTTGAGTAATGAAGAGGTCGAGAGCCGGCAGAAGGTTTGGTGGTCGCTGTTGCTCGTCGCGCTCGTGTTGCTCCTGGCCGAATCCTTCCTGGCGCAAAGGACGAAGATGGTGAAGATGATTGGTTAGCCGCAGATTTACGCAGATGAACGCACATCAATCTGCGTTCATCTGCGTAAATCTGCGGCCAAAAAGGGATTAATTATGAACCCTGAAACTACCGTACTACACGATCTCCTGCGGCGCGTGCGTGCGCGGCGGCAGATTTTGCTCTCGTTGCGCGGCGTTGCCATCAGCGTTGGTGTCGTCGCGGCTGTGCTGCTTCTCACCGGCCTGGTCGCACATCGCTACCGCTACAACGGCAGCGTGCTCATCGTTCTGCGCATCGGCGCTGCGCTCATGTGTCTCACAACGATCTACTTCGCCCTGCTTCGCCCACTGCTCAAACGTATCAGCGACGCGCGTCTCGCTCGTTTGATCGAAGAGCGCTCGCCCGGCACCGAAGAACGCCTCGTCACCGCGGTCGAATATGCAAACGACAACCGCCGCATCTCGCCGGCGATCGTGAGTCGTCTTTACCAGGATGCGAACAGCGCTTCGGCGACGCTGGACGTCGGCAACGTGATTCGGCGTTCACGTCTCTTGCTGTACGGCGGCGCCGCGCTCGCGAGCCTCTTGGTTTTTGCGGGCGTGTTGAAATGGGGACCGCGCGAGATCTCTGAAGGCGTAGCGCAACTCGTGACACCCACAACCCTCGCCGCTTCGAAAAATGCTTTCAGCATCAAGGTGAAACCCGGCACCGCGCGTGTGCCGAAGGGTTCCGACCAGGACATTACCGCTACGCTCGTCAATTTCGACTCGCAGCAGGTAACGATCTTCTCGCGCCCATTGGGTTCGAAAGCCGACTTCCAGGGCCAGACGATGGAACCCGCGAAAGCAAAAACTGACTTTCGCTTCTCCATCTTCAACATCCAGGACTCGATGGAATACTTCGTCGAGTCGAACACCATCCGCTCCGAAGTTTTCAAACTCAACGTCGTCGATCTGCCTTACGTCAAACAACTCGATCTCTCGCTGAAGTTCCCCGCCTTCACAAACCTTCCGGCAAAGGCGATCGAAGACGGCGGCGATATCGCCGCGTTGAAGGGGACGGTTGCAACAGTCACCGCCAAACTCTCCGGGAAAGTGCGTGCGGCGCGCATCGTCTTTGCCGACGGCAAGAAGACGGAGATGAAACAACAGGGCGCGGACTTCGCCGGCGAGTTAACCGTCGCCGCCGACACGAGCTACTACATCGAACTCGTCAGCGTCGACGGCGAAGCTTATCGCGGCTCGAACGAATACGATGTTTCAGTGCTCACCGATCAGCCGCCGGTGATCTCTTTCGACAAGCCGGGACGCGACAAGAAAGCGACGAACCTTGAAGAGGTCTTCACGCAGGCACGCGCTGAAGACGATTACGGCGTTGTCTCGATGGACCTGCACTTCTCGGTCAACGGCGGAGACGAGAAGACCGTCAATCTCCAGCACCTGACTCGCGAATCAGCGCGCTCGCTGAGCGGTGCGTACACGTTCTTTCTCGAAGAATACAGTCTCAAGCCCGGCGACTTCATCTCCTATTTCGCGAAGGCGCGCGATGCGAGTAATGAATCGACGAGCGACATCTACTTCATCGAAGTCAAACCTTTCGAGATGGAATACAAGCAGTCGCAGCAGCAGGGCGGCGGCGGTGGTGGTCAGGGTGGCGATCAGGACCAGAACGCGTTGTCGCGTCGTCAGAAAGATCTGATCGCGGCGACGCACCGGCTCATTCGCGAGGGCGAGAAGTACACGGACCAGGAGCGCAAGGACGGCTACGAAGCTGTTGCTGCGGGCCAGGAAAAACTGCGCACTGACACGCTCGAGTTTATCGATCGCATGGGCCGCCGGCTCGGTGGTGTCGACGGCGGGCAGAAGCAAGTCGCCGAGATGGCGGAGCACCTGCGACAGGCGGCGAAAGAGATGGAAGGCGCGCCGCCGCCGCTCAGAAAAGAAGCGGGCAAAGATGCACTGCCGCCCGAACAGCGCGCGCTGCAACGACTACTCGCCGCGGACGCGATCTTCCGCGAAGTGCAAGTCGCGTTTGGCAATCAGAACAGCGGTGGCGGCGGCAGTGGCGGACAACGAGAGCAACAGGAACTGGCTGGGCTATTCGAGCTCGAGCTCGACAAGATGAAGAACCAGTATGAGACCGTGCAGCGCGCGCAACAGCAGCAGGCTGAGCAGCAGAAGAGCGAAGCTGAACGGCGTCTCGAGGAACTCGCGCGGCGACAGCAGCAAGCACTCGAAGAGCAGCGACGACGCCAACAGGGACAACCCGCGAATGGCTCGAGCGGCAATCAACGGCAACAGCAGGAGCTGATCGACGAGACGCGCAAGGCGGCGCGAGAGTTGGAACGGCTCTCACGCGAACGCCGCGATGCGCAGATGCAGGAGTTGAGTCGACAGCTCAACCAGACGGCGGACGAGATGCAGAAGGCGCAGGCTGCTGCTCGTAGTAACTC
>JBKPPH010000390.1:0-8336 GCA_046733535.1 Acidobacteriota bacterium | reverse complement strand
CGCCGCCTCAAATTCCCGCAGCACGCGCATGATTTCGTCACGGTCCACAGCGGTTAGAATAGCTTGTCATCAATGCGGGAGTCACGTTGGCAGAAAAGTAAATAGGTCTTGCCTAAGTTCTTACTTCTGGGTTTAGGGGCGACGGCTTGTGAAGAAAACCTGATAAATTGCACTTCCCGTTTCTCCACTATCGGCTTTATCGCCGACTTTTAACCATGGCACGAATAAACTTTGCAAAGCCAGCGAAGTTGGCCGCGTAAAACTCAGCCGGAAATCTTTCCCGAAAAACAGGCTCGCGAAAACCTTCGCCGCCAGTGACAACGGACATTCCCAACTTCCCCGTTATCTTACGGAGTTGACTATACTCTGCTGTCGCGCGATCCAGGTCGGATACGCTTCGCGCGGAAATGCAGACGAGTTGCGGCCGCTGCCGGGCGACCATGTCACTCAGCGCAAACAGCGGCGTATTTGGTCCAAGACTGTGGGCCTCCCAACCTTCCGATTCCAGAACGATCCTTGCAAGCTGCACAGGCAGTTCGTGCAGATCGCCCTCGATGCCGCAACAGATCGCTTTCCGACCCGCCGGCTGAACCGGCATCATTACCGCACTCAGCGTCTGAAGCGCGCTAAACACAACGCGTGTTGCCAGGTGCTCGTCTGCGACCGTAATGCTTCCCTTAAACCACAACTCCCCAATGTGATGCATCGCCTTTGTAATGGTGTCGTCGAAAAGTGTAGTTACAGCTGCGCCGCTCAAATAGGCTTGCACCAACACTGCGCCGGCTTCCTTCTCATCTGCGCGCAAGAGTGTCTCTGCAAATTGCACGGCTGCAGGCGGATCGATTCTTCCTCTGCTTTGCGCACTCGGGCGCGACGGTTTGTCTGCGCCTGGTCCAATCCCGAGCTCGCGGCGCAAGTGGGCGACGGCATTTAGACTGAAACGACGATGGCCTCCCACAGTCTTGTCCGATTGCAGCAGACCGCTGTCGGCCCAACGTTTTACTGTGGCCTCGCTCACGCGCAGCAATTTGGCCACCGCTTTAGTCGTCAGGCTGTCAGTCATTCCCAGCGAATACTCCCGCAGCTAAGATATCACATTCCGCTTAAACCGCACACTATTGAATTTTTACCGGTTGTCCTATTGACAGATAGGCGGCGCGCTCGTATAGTGAATCCGCTCAAACCGCTCAGGCAAAAGTTCCCTCGACAACAACGCCGAGGGAAAGCACATGCGGGTTGAACCTGAACAGATGTTAACGCTAAACCAAACGGGAGAGGTACCTTTAATGAAGATAAACAAATGGGTAGGAAGAGTTGTAGGTCTCGGCTCAATGCTGAGCCTGCTCGCGATCTTTATGGTGTTTCCGGCAAACGCAACTGTCGCCGGTAAGTCGGTTGAGTCAAACGATCTCGTCGACACTGCAGTCGCCGCTGGTCAATTCAAAACGCTCGCCGCGGCTTTGGAAGCCGCTGGATTGGTTGATGCACTCAAGGGCACTGGACCGTTCACTGTGTTTGCGCCCACCGACGAGGCCTTCGCAAAACTTCCGGCGGGCACAGTGGAGACGCTGCTCAAGCCTGAGAACAAAGAGAAGCTCAAGGCTGTTCTTTTGTATCACGTGGTGCCGGGCAACGTGACGGCCGATCAGGTTACGAAACTGAACGGCCGGTCAGTGAAGACACTCCAGGGCGGCTCGGTCAAGGTCAGGACCTCGCACGGAGTACGAGTGGACAATGCAAAAGTAACACAGACCGACATTAAAGCTTCGAATGGCGTGATTCACGTGATAGATACGGTACTGATGCCGGCGATGTGAGGAGAAGGCGGGAGAGTTATGCACCGGAAAACTGACGTAGCTGATACGGCATTAGCGGCAAACAATTTTTCGATCCTGGCCACGGCGCTAAGCGCTGCCGGCTTGACCGGGATCTTGAAGGGTGACGGACCATTCACCGTGTTTGCGCCGACGGATGCGCCGTTTGCGAAGGTGCCGCAGCAAACACTGGATGAGCTGTTACAACCTGAAAACAAAAAGGTTGGCTGCAATTCTCGCTTATCACGTCGTGCCCGGAAAGGTTACGTCAATGAAGTGATTGCGAGCGGTTCGGCGACTACGTTACAGGGCCAGAAAGTAAACATCAGCCAGAACGATGGAGTGAAAGTCAACGAAACGAAGATGATTGTCACCGATGTAGAAGCAACGAATGGCGTGATTCATATTCTCGACAGTGTGTTGATGCCGTCGCTGAACGCGCGTGGATGATTCGAGCAAGGGGGGGAGAGCCTTTGAGTGCGGCGAACTACGCGCCGCACTCAAAGGACACGCTGTAGCTCTGAGGAAAGATAATGATAGGGATTCCAATTGTTTTGAGCGTAATCACTTCAATGATCCTTGCAGGTGTGGCGGCAGTAGACCGCAAGGATGAGCTCGAGGTGGTTGGCGCCGTGGATCTGTCGCGATACGCCGGCCGCTGGTACGAGATCGCACGGCTGCCTAATCGATTCGAAAAGAAGTGCGCCGATTCAGTTACTGCTACCTATACTCTGCGGCCTGATGGAAAGGTCGAGGTCGTCAACAGTTGCCGGAAAGCGAACGGCAAATACACGACGGCTAAAGGTAAGGCGAAGGTCGTTGACAAGACGACGAACGCAAAGTTGAAGGTGACGTTCTTTTGGCCCTTCTACGGTGATTACTGGATTCTTGACCTTGGACCAAACTATGAATATGCGGCGGTCGGTGCTCCCAATCGCGATTATCTCTGGATCCTGAGTCGTACGCCCCAACTCGACGAGCAGTTCTATCAGCAGTTGCTTACAAAGATGGCGAAACGCGGTTTCAAAACAGACCGGATGATCCGCACGTCGCATCCAAACGAGTGAGACCACCCTCGGTACTGTCCACACCTCAAGCGATAGCTTTCGATCCAGTGTTTCGTATAGATCGAGGGCGTCGCCGCCTCTTCAGCACAGGGTATTTACCTGGAACGTCGCGCTGATTAATTCACCACCGGGACCACCGCGGTGTTTACCGAAATGGGCACACCGTGCGCTGCCGTTTCTCCGATGAACTGAAACTCGACCAGTTCTACCATTCCCGGAGTAGTTTCCCGAGTTCGGAAGGTAAACCTTGTCGCCTGAGCGCGTTCGACATGGATGCAGTGAAAAGCGATGACGAGTTTGTCACGCGTTTCGACCTCACCTTTATAAATACGTGTGCATGCGTCACCACGATTCATCGCTGCATCGTCATGCACAAACAGATACTTCCCTTTGAGAACAACTCCCTGCACGGTGACGGGATTAGCAAACTCCGTCACTGCTTTGCGTTTTTGAACATCAGTTGCAGCTGCGCTTTTCCATGACAGGCTGCCGAGTATAAGAGTGCAAAGCACTACTGAAGCGAAAACGAGGGTCTTCATACCTCTCTCCTCTCTGTTTGGGCCAAATCCATATGCGGGCCCACATATATCGCTACTCAGTAGCAACGTACGTTCCAGCGGATAATTCGTAGATTTATGGGAGATTTCAGCGATATTGGCGCAGCGCCTGGGGAAACTTCCGATGTGGTGCGTGAAACACCGCTTGCTCTTTCGCACGTTGCTGCACCACAAAACCCAGCCCGGCGGTGTTTACTAATCTGAACACACCCATCAATCTGCCCTTCCACTTTTAGGAGGACGCTTTGAAACGACTTATCTCCGCGCTTGTCATCACCATCTGCTTGATCCCCCACGTCGCCTTCGCACAAAAATCAACACCACGAGCGACGCTGAAGAACGCCGCCGTAACTCGACTGGAGCAAGCTATCCCGCACCTGATGACCGAGGCAGACATCCCCGGTCTCTCGATCGCGGTGATCCGAGACTCAAAGGTGATCTGGACACACGGCTTCGGAGTCACAAACTCTGAAACCAAGGCACGAGTGAACGACAACACCGTCTTCGAGGCAGCCTCCCTGACGAAACCCGTGTTTGCTTATGCCGTATTGAAACTCGTTGAGAACGGCAAGCTCGATCTCGACACACCTCTAGTCAAATACCTCCCCGGCAGGTACGACGTCGGCGATGATCCACGGCTGGATCAGATCACGGCGCGACACGTGCTCAGCCACACGACCGGTTTTCCAAACTGGCGTCCACGCGGTGATAAGACCCTGAAGATGTATTTTACGCCTGGCGATCGCTTCAGCTATTCCGGGGAAGGCTTCGTCTATTTATCCAAAGTCGTCGAACAGATTACGGGCGAGAGTCAACAGGCATTTATTAAAAGGACCGTGCTCGATCCTTTGGACATGACGAGCAGCGACGTCGTCTGGCGAAGTGATTACGAGTCGCTAAAGACTTTCACACACGATTGGGTAGGCGGAGTGTCGGGAAGAGGCAAACCCGACAAGCCAAACGCGGCTGCGAGCTTACACACCACAGCGAACGACTACGCGAAGTTTGTCATTGCGATACTCAAGGGAACGGGCTTGAAGCCCGCGACTGCTCGCCTCATGCTAACACCTCAAGCAAGCGTCACAATTGCCGGAGCATTCAGTTTGAATGCACCAGACGCGAAACGCTCGCCGACCGTTTCATGGGGACTTGGTTGGGGACTGGAAAAGACAGAAGACGGAATGGCTTTCTGGCACTGGGGCGACAATGGTGACACGAAAGCTTTTGTGCTCGCGATTCCAGAGCGGAAGACGGGTCTGGTTATGTTTGCTAACAGTGCAAATGGACTCTCAATAATCAATGAGCTTGTTGGTAGTGTCATGGGCAATGATCACCCGGCGCTTGCATGGCTGAACCTGGAGCGCTACAACTCTCAACCACGCCTGATGTTGAAGGCGATCCTCAAATCCAACGCCGAGACAGTTCTGGCCGACTATCGCCAGCACCGAGCTGAACTCAAAAACCTTTCACTCTCCGAAAACGAAATGAACCGCCTGGGCTATCAGCTTCTGCGTCTGAAACGAATCAAGGACGCGATTGCGGTCTTCACGCAAAACACAGTTGACTTCCCGCAATCTTTTAATACCTGGGACAGTCTAGCGGAAGGTTACATGATTGGTGGCGATAAGGAGTCAGCAATCAGGTATTACAGGAAGTCTCTCGAGCTTAATCCCGACAACACAAATGCTGTGCAACAATTAAAAGAACTCGGCGCCGTAAATTAAGCGCAGTTTTTCGTTGTCTGCATTGGCCGCTTCCTGGTGTGACGCTCACACCATTGACAAAACACAGTAGCGCGGCTATATGTGGTGTCGCAACATATGGAGGCGCCTGCTATGCTGGATAAAGAAGTCAAACGCGGCAGTACGGAAATGTTGATCCTGGCCCTCGTCGAAGACCGCCCGCGTCACGGCTATGAAATCGCCAAACTAATCGGGGAGCGTTCGGACGGCGTACTGCAATTTCACGTCGCGTCTCTGTATCCCCTGCTCTACCGGATGGAAAAACGCGGCCTGATCAAAGGCACGTGGATCGAAAAGACCGGGCAGCGACGGCGGCGCTTTTACAAGCTCATGCCGGCAGGCAAAAAAGTATTGCATGAACAGCGGCAAACGTGGTCCGACTTCTTCATCGCGCTGGACCGTGTCGCCAAAATCAATCCGGCGTGAGGTACACCATGCCGTCGCCTCAAAAGTCGGACGTCAAGCTTGGAGACGGTCAGTACAGGGAGTGAGCGACCTGGTCAGTGATCAGCATGCGATTTTTAACGGTTTTTGACTCCAATCGTTGACCAGTCGCTACCGCTCCCTGTACTGACGGTGTCCAAGAACGATTTCGGAGTTTTGAAGCAAAGGTGTACACCATGAATCCGAACTGGAAAAAGATCGCGCGCGAACACCTCGCCGTATTGCGCCTGCCGCCCGAACGCGAGCTAGAAATTGTCGAGGAGCTGGCGCTGCATCTGGAAGCCGCCTACGAAGAAGCGCTCACTGATGGTTTGCCGGAAACGGAAGCCGAAGCGCGCACCGTACAGACTTATGACTGGCGGTTGCTGGAATGCGAATTGAGCCGCGCCGAGCAGCCGCTCACTCAGAGGGCGTTGCAACCATCTTTGGAACTGATCGGACGCAAGGGAGGAGCGCGAATGGAATCGTTCTTACAAGATCTGCGCTTCGGCGCGCGCATGTTGATCAAGAACCCCGGCTTCACACTGATTTCGGTTCTCACGCTGGCGTTGGGCATCGGCGCGAACACCGCGATCTTTAGTGTCGTCAATACTGTGCTGTTGCGGCCGTTGCCGTACAAAAATGCCGAGCAACTCGTCGCCGTCTGGGAAGTGCAGACAAAAGTGAATCAAACCATGTTTTCCCCGGCGGAATTTCTTGATTATCAGGCACAGAATCAATCGTTCAGCGAAATGACGGCGTATCGGTTAATGTACGTCACCTTGACGGGGCAGGGAGAGCCGGAAGAACTCCATGGAAAGATTGTTTCGGCCAACTTCTTTTCGCTGCTCGGCGTTTCGGCCGAACGAGGGCGCATCTTTGAACCGGATGATGGGCGCGCAGGCGCCGCACGCGTGGCAGTTATCAGTCACGATTTCTGGCAGCAACGATTCGGCGGTGATCCGAATGTGATCGGCAAGACACTGACGCTCAGCGGTGAGCCAGTCACGTTGATCGGCGTAATGCCGTCTGACTTCCAGCACCCGAGCGACAGTAGTGAGTGCCAAATCTGGCTCAATCCACATAACGTTGTACCGGATTGGTCTCTCAATTCCACCGTTGATGTGCTCTCTATACGCAACACCGCATTTCTTCGTGTAATCGCGCGGCTTAAGCCAAACGTCTCGTTGCAGCAGTCACAAAGAGATTTGGACACGATCGCCGCGCGCTTGCAGCAGCAATACCCTCGCCCTGGTGAGCACGGCGCCCGCGTAATTTCTTTGCACGAACAGACGGTCGGCGATGTCCGTCCAACATTACTGATCCTGCTCGGTGCGGTCAGCCTCGTGTTGCTGATTGCCTGCGCCAATGTCAGCAGTCTGATGCTGTCACGAGCGACTGAACGAGACAAAGAAATGGCGATCCGTACGGCCTTAGGCGCCAGCCGGTCGCGGATTGTACGGCAGTTGTTGCTCGAGAGCTTTTTACTGGCGAGCTTGGGAGGTGCAGGCGGTTGGTTATTCGCGTTCTGGAGTGTAAAGGTTATTGTTGCGTCGGGGCTGAGTAAAATTCCGCGCTTGAGCGAAATAAGTTTGGATTATCGCATCTTTATCTTCACGCTCATCATATCTGTTTTGACTGGATTGATTTTTGGGTTGGTCCCGGCGCTGGTCGCGGCAAAGCCTGATCTCAATTCGGCCCTCAAAGAAGGATCACGTAACACAACCGCAGGGCGGAATCGGTTGCGGCAAACGCTAGTCGTAGCAGAGGTAGCATTAGCATTGGTCGTGCTGATTGGGGCAGGGTTACTGTTGAGCAGCTTTGCGCGTCTACTGGCCGTAAAACCAGGCTTCAATCCGCAGCATTTGCTGACGATGCGGATCGGGCTGAGCAATCAGAAATACATCAAGAGCGTGGATAGGAAGCGGTTTGTTAGCGAACTGAATGCTCGGCTGGAAGCTGTGCCCGGCGTCGAGAGTGTCGGCATTGGCGATGATTTACCGATCGCCGGCACTGATTCTTCGACCACTCTCAAAATCCAGGACCGACCCGCCGCATCGGCGGATGATTTGGTCCCGGTTGGGCTGCACGTCATCAGTCCGAATTATTTCGACGCGCTGGGTACGCGGCTGCTCAAAGGACGCGTCTTCAACGAGCGCGATGCAGCCGGGGCGCCGTCCGTTTTCATCATCAACGAAACGCTGGCCCACCGCTTTTGGCCCAATGAAGAACCTCTCGGAAAACGGATCCGATATAACAGCGCCGATCCCTGGGGTGAAATCGTCGGCGTTGTCGAAGATGTTAAATTCGATGGGCTGCATCTTGCCTCTACGCCGCACCTGTTCGAGCCGTATCAACAAAACGCCTGGCCATTTCTTGTTGTCGCCATTCGCTCCCCGCTCGAGCAGAGTACGCTGCTTGCAGCGGTGCAGCGTGAAGTCAAGGCGCTTGATCCAAATCAGCCCGTTTCGAATGTCAGGATGATGGAAGACGTCGTGGCGCAGTCGCTAGCGGCACGCCGGTTTGTGTTGTCCCTGTTCGGTCTCTTTGCCGGCCTCGCGCTGTTGCTGGCGACGGTGGGCATTTACGGAGTGTTGAGCGCGTCCGTTTCCCAACGCACGCGAGAATTAGGCATACGCATGGCTTTGGGCGCCACGGCACGTGACCTGGGACGGTTGATTATTGGGCAAGGCCTGAAACTGATTTTGAGCGGCATAGTGATTGGAGTTGTCA
>JBKPPH010000389.1:0-6823 GCA_046733535.1 Acidobacteriota bacterium | reverse complement strand
GAGCGGCACGTACGCCCCACCGGCTTTGAGTATCCCCAGCAA
Source organism: Acidobacteriota bacterium (assembly GCA_046733535.1). Lineage (GTDB taxonomy): Bacteria > Acidobacteriota > Blastocatellia > Pyrinomonadales > Pyrinomonadaceae > PSRF01. The sequence goes on along the minus strand of JBKPPH010000389.1, from coordinate 6,781 downwards.
CCCGACGACCATCTCGAGGGAGCGGTCGACGCAGATGCCGACCAACTCTTCCGCGGCTACGCGTTTCGCGCGCAGGTAATGGGCCAACTGGTTCGCGCGCTCGTTCAGTTCGCGGTAAGTTAGCGTTTCCTCTTCGAAACAGACGGCGAGTGCATCGGGTGTTTGTGCTGCCTGCGCCTCGACCAGCTCGTGGATACCCACCGCCGGATACTCGGCAGCGGTATCGTTCCAATCATGCAGCAGTTGCGTTCGTTCTCCCTCGCTCAACAACGCCAACTGCGAAATACGCCGTTCCGGGTTGGCCACGATGCTTTCCAGCAAGTGCTCGAAGTGGCCCAGCACTCTTGTGATGGTCGTCTCATCGAAGAGATCAGTGTTGTACTCCAACCAGCCCGCCAACTCGTGGCGCGATTCAGTGATCGACATCATCAAGTCGAACTTCGCTGTCTCAGTGCTGATGTTGAAGCGGCTTACCTGCAAGCCTCTTAGCTGCGGCGGCTGGACCGGCACGTTTTGCAACTGAAACATCACCTGGAAAAGGGGGTTGTAGCCAACATGGCGCTCAGTTTCGAGATGTTCTAAAAGGAGTTCGACGGGAATGTCCTGGTGCTCGTACGCGCCGACACAGACTTGTCTCATTAACTTCAGCGTCTCGCGAAAACTGTTCTGCGCATCGAACTGCCCGCGCATGACGAGAGTGTTAACGAAGAACCCGATCAGCCCTTCCAACTCGATGCGGTTCCGGTTCGCGATCGGTGTTCCCACGAGGATGTCTGTTTGGCCGCTGTAGCGATAGAGAAGGATTTGAAACGCAGTGAGCAGCGTCATGAACAAGGTTGCGCGTTCGCTGCGACTGAGTTCTTTCAGGCGTTTCGTGAGTTCTGCTGAGATGGCAAATTGCGCTCTCCGTCCGCGGTAGCTTGGCGCAGCCGGCCGCAGCCGATCGCCAGGCAATTCGAGAACCGCCGCAGCATCAGCCAACTGATCTTTCCAGTACGTGAGCTGTTCGGCCAGTCTCTGGCCACTGAACCATTCTCTCTGCCACTGGCTGTATTCGGCGTACTGAATCGGTAATGGACGAGGCGCATTCTCCTCATTGTAAAGACTGCTCAACTCGCGAAAGAGAACGCCCATCGACCAGCCATCACTGACGATGTGATGCATCGTAATCAGCAGCACATGATCTTCGCGGCTGAGTCGCAACAGGAGGGCGCGAAACAGAGGGCCGAGGGACAGATCGAACGAACGCCCGACTTCATGATTCACTAACTGTTGGCCAGCATGTTCGCGCTCCTGTTCGGAAGACGCCGCGACTTCAATAACGGGCAGAGTAAGTTGAACTGTGCGCCTGACGACTTGTTGTGGCTCCCCGTCGACAAAAACAAAATGCGTCCGAAGGATCGCATGACGGCTGACGATTTCGTTCAAGCTCCACTCGAGTTGTGCCACGTCGAGATCGCCGTGCAGCCGGAAGGCGGAGGAGATGTTGTAGGCCGGATTACCAGGGTTCAACTGATCGAGAAACCACAGACGCTGCTGCCCGTATGACATGGGCATGCCGCGGGTCGCGAGCAGATGTTCGTCTTCTCTGCCGCTCGCGAGGTTTTCCGGTTTGTGGTCCAGCTTCAGACTCATGTCAGACACAATCGTTGTCGGGACGTGATCCATTAACACCCAAAGAAGTTTGCATGCGAAAGACGCACCCGACGCTACCGCGTTACGGTACTGACCCTATCCAAGTGCGGCTCCTGATTATTGAGCAAAGTCGTGGTAGCCGAGCGCGGTGGCGATGGTGCGAGTCACGTCACCGATCTCGCTCTCACCGTCTACAGCACGCCAGCGTTCGGCGATCCGGGCGTCGATTGTTTTGTGTTCATGAAACTTGATGTCGCCGAGCATGCGTGAGAGGCCATGTATTCCGTCCGTCATCTTTCGTTCCTTCGCCTGGTGCGGCTCGAGCATGTCTTCATGAAAGTCCAACTGAAGGAAACGGCAAAGCGCCTCCATACTCGCGCGCGGTTGACTGACCAGCTCCTCGAAGCGCACGCGATGCCGGCGCTCCTCGGGAATGGTTGAAAGGAATTGCAGGATGTTCTCGTGACAAACAATCCATATCAACTCCGCGAGCTCACGCACCGGAAATGGATGTTCGTACCTGAAGATTTGATCCAACTTCGCGTCCTGAAACGAGCGAATCATTCCGTTCGGATGGCGTAGCAGATGAATGTACCGGGCGTTTTCGAAATAGAGTTCCGCCTTTTGCAGCGTCTCGAGATGCAGGGCATACGATGGAGTTTTGTCAACCAGCATTCGGTCGCCGATCCATTGCTGGAGGCGCCAATAGAACTGTTGCGTGGGCAGTTTCTGTCGCTCGAAATCTTCTATCGTCTGCCGCGCTTCATCGGCGTCGCCGCCCGTTATCTCCATTAGCGCTCTGATCGTTCCCTCGAGCCAGAAACTGTAACGACCGGAAAAGACTTGTTTACGTTCAGCCAAGTTGTCGAACTGGAGTAATTGCAGTTCGGGCGGGGCGAACAGATCGGGATTCCCTGCCAACATCACCCGCAGCAACGTCGAACCGGATCGCGGCGGTGAGAGAATGAAAACAGCAGGTGGATTTTTCGAGATGATTTTCGTGATGTTTGCAGAATTGGGCACGCTGATCAGTGAGCGTAAATGCGCGACCTTCGCCTGATCGATCTTGTGCTCGCCATTCTCGTGATCGGATCGAATTTCCCTCCCGTACTTTCGTGCGATGGCGTCCGGGTACTTCTCCTCTAAATATTCGGCCAGGTCCTTTAGTGCAGGCGCGTCGAAGAGCGCTACGACGTAGATCACTTCGTTGAGCTCTGCCTGAAGACGATTGAGGAATAAAGCAGCTCCAATCGAATCACCACCCAATTCGAAGAAGTTGTCGTCACGTCCGACTGGCTCGACTCGCAGCAGTTCTTCCCACAACTTCGCCAGCAACGATTCGAGTTCTGTACGAGGTGCGATGTACTCAGCACTGGTTTCGGGCCTGAGTCGCGCGACTGCGGGCAGAGCCTGACGATCCACTTTCCCATTTGCCGTCAGCGGCAACGCCGCCAACTTCACAAAGCTCGCCGGTACCATGTACTCGGGCAAACGCTGCTTCAAGTAGTCTCGTAATTCACTTGTCGGTTCGTTTTGTCGCGCCGCATCCATCACGACGTACGCAACCAGCCGCGACTCACCATCCTCATCTTCTCTTAACACGACCACATTCTCGCGCACGGACTCGTGCGCGCTCAACGACGCTTCGATCTCTCCCAGCTCGATCCGGTGACCACGCACTTTTACCTGATGGTCCTGTCGCCCTACATATTCCAGCTCGGCATTTTCTCGATATCGCACGAGGTCGCCCGTGCGGTACAGCCGTTCGCCTTCGGCAGCGGCATGCGGATGCGGCACGAAGCGTTCGGCTGTCTGCTCGGGCCGGCCAAGATAACCGCGCGCAACTCCCATCCCGCCGATGTACAACTCTCCCGTGACCCCCACTCCCACCGGCGTCAGACTCTCGTCAAGCACCAGAATCTGACTGTTATCGATCGCGTACCCAATCGATGGCGGTCGTCCACTCGCATCATCGCGTCGCTCACCCACCGTACCGCAGACTGTCGCCTCCGTTGGTCCATACGCGTTAATGAAATGGGGAACTTTCGCCCAGCGAGCGGCCAATTCCGCCGAGCACGCTTCTCCCGCAACAACGATCGTCTCTAACTTTGGAAACTCTTGTTCGGTTAATGTCGCCAGGATCGATGGAGGCAACGTCACCGCCGTAATGCCCTCATCCGTCAATGCCCGACTTAATTCTGCTCCCACGAGGATGCGATCAGGCGGCGGGATGATCAGCGTGCCTCCGGCTGCGAACGTCTTGAAGATCTCGGACACCGAAGCATCAAAACTGATCGAAGCAAATTGCAGCACTCGGCTCTGAGGGTGCAGGTGAAACAAACGAGCTTGCGCCAAGGCGAGGTTGCATAAGCCCTGGTGTTGAATCATCACTCCCTTTGGCGTGCCGGTTGAACCGGAGGTGTAAATCACATAAGCCAGGTTCGTACCGCGTGTCTCCGTCGCCGGGTTCTCTCCGCTCTGCTTCGCCAATGCCTCGCTCGCCTGGTCCAACCGCACTACTTCGACTTCACTCTCCGCCAACTCTTCGCGCAACTCTTTCTGCGCCAACAACACTCTCACGCCTGCGTCCGCGATCATGTAGCGCAACCGTTCCGGCGGGTAATTCGTGTCCAACGGCACGTATGCTCCGCCCGCTTTCAAGATCGCGAGCAAGCCCACCACCATCTCGATGGAACGTTCGAAGTAGAGTCCCACGAGCTGCTCGGGCCCGACTGCCCGTTCGCGTAAATAGTGGGCCAACCGGTTCGCGCGCTCGTTCAAGTCACGGTAAGTCAATTCCTCTTCTTCAAAACGAATGGCCGGCGCTGCTGGAGTGCGCTCAACTTGTCTCTCAAATAGCTGAGTGATGCATTCTGAGACATAAGACTCAGAACGAGCTGGGTCTCGCCGCTGTTCGCCGACACGTGACGCGTACATGTGACTTTCGGTTATGACGGATTCAACCTTACTCATCTTGCAAGGCCTCAAGTATTTGAGTTCAATCGCAACTCTGGTTTTTGACCGGCGTGCTGACAATAGTCCATCCACAGATTTCACAGATCTGCGGAATCTGCGAATGGTTCGTACATGAGTCGTGAGTATGGTGGGAAGGGTGTAGAGAAGCCGCTGGGAAAACAAAGCTGCCGCAGTTCGCTTGGCGCGACTGTTTTAATTCAAGGCAGCTTGTTTGTTTGAACTTGTCGAATTGACCGGAGCAAACCAGATGTCAATTCAACTTACCTTCTCGACGAGATCTTTTTCGATCTCGATTCGACACTGATAACTCACTGCGGATAAAAGTAATTTGATGCGCTTCGCAGCGCTGGCATTTTTTTCGAAAACACCGACAAAGTTGCTTAGTGGACCACCGGTGATTCTCACAGTGTCACCGGGAGCGATTTCCTGCGTGAGGTTTACGAAACCGTCGGTACCCATTCGCAAGCGGATCAGCCCGATGATTTCGTCTGCAACGACCGCGGGCTTTTGGCCGAAGTTCACGACGCTGTTGACCCCCCGTGTAAACCACACTTTATGAAGCATGGCGCCCGCGTCGAATCGAGCGAAGATGTAACTCGGGAACACGGGTTTAACGACTTGAACGGGCCGGTTTAGAGTGGAATCAAAACGACGTTCTCGAAGCTTGGGCGAGAAGGTCTCCACGTTCAACATGTCAACATTCAGAGTTCTTAAATTCTGTTCTGCTCTTTCTTCCTGGCGAGGCTTTGTATGTACGGCATACCAGTTAAGAGACGAGTATTCGGTATTGGTCTCCATTCCCGTGATCCTTGATCTAACTAAGCGTTTTCGCCGATTAAAGGCGCAGAGGTGCTAGCCGCTTTTTGATCAGGCAGCATAGCAGGGTCAGCTCTGGCTATCCGATTGGCGTGGGAGTCATTTAAAACATTCTTCCCTTAACGCAGACGCCTGTTCGAAGAGTCACCCTCTGAACCTCTAACAATGCAGGAACTAGTCGTGCAGAAAAAACACGGGGCACGCATTCCCAAAACGTGCACACATCCACCTTCTGGGCCGCGAAAGAAATGAAAAGGCGGGAGAACCTTCACGCTTCCTTGATTGAGGCGCGGAAGAGTATACCAACGTCTAATAACTGTCAATGGATTTTGTGATTGGTACGCCAACGTTCTGTAGCATTCGCGTGATGATTTGATTGTGAGGCATAACGCATTGGACCACAGCTTACGCGGACAAAGACAGATCGATCATTTCTCCGAACCTGAATCGATGCGCGCGCGATGGTCGCGCGCCAACGTCTTATACAAGTTTCGCTCTTTCGCATGATCTCGATCCCACTCGGCTACGGACTTCCGTGTTTCGCGATTCAATCGTGAATGAGATGGCGCTACTGTAACTCCGCCACGTCGCAGCCCGCGTGCGATGAAGATGGCATGCGCAACTGGATCACCGATCTGAAAATGCAAAGACCCCGCAGGTTTGGCGAGGATTAAATTAACCGGACTCGAGTACCAGTCAGTTTCGACTAACCCGCATTGAACTTCCGCACCTTTTCCCACCCGATTCACGAGCGGCAGAAACAACGTGTCGACTTCCGCGTCAGTCCGCCAGACATACGGCAGATGAAGCTTGAACAAGTGCTGCTGATCGGGTCGATCGAAGAAACTTATGCCCGGCTCAGGAATGGGTGGTGAATTTTTGTCACCAAGTTCTTCGAGTTGATAGGCATTGCTGCGAAAGAGGCATTCCGGATTGTCAAAGACATAGAACACGCGTCGATCCTGAGGTGGCGACGCGATCGGTGAACGAAACGTGCGACACCCTGCCGGGAGCTCTTCCGGATTACACAAACCAAATCTGATCGGTGAAGGAATCAGAACTCCCAAACTGCTGGCAGCCGTAAATGGCAGGCAATGTTCCTGGACCCCGTAACCTTCAGGAATAGGCGACCGCGTGCGAGGAGACGCAGGAGTAGGTAACTTCAAATTGGGCGCGAGAGGAATAATCGTAACGACGGAATCGCTCATGCTAACTGGCGCGGATTCACGAGACCGGAGCGCCCGGTGGTCCAATATCCACTGGATTATCCTCTGATACATCGAGGACGCCCTTGACCGAACGTAGTTTGTCCACACTACCAGCCGCGCCCTTGCCCGTGACGACGTTTATCGCC
>JBKPPH010000388.1:0-3076 GCA_046733535.1 Acidobacteriota bacterium | reverse complement strand
CAGTTTCCTTTGACGAGTTCACTGCCAGGACTCCGCAAGGCGAAAAGAAGATGGTGAACATTGTCGGCGAGGTTCCCGGCGAGACCAAAACCCTGATCCTGATCGCCAGTCACTACGATACGAAGTTTTACAAAGACATGTACTTCACCGGCGCGAACGATCCCGCCGCCTCGGTTGGAACGCTGCTCGAGATCGGACGTGTGCTCGGCAGCATGAAGAAGCCCACCGTGACTTACCGGCTCGTCTTCTTTGACGGCGAAGAGGCTTTTTGTGAAGGCTGGAGCGATTGCGGAGATGCGGACAATCCCGACAACACGTACGGAAGCCGCCACTACGTTTCACAACTGCGCGCTGCAAACGAACTCGGAAATACTGCCGCGCTCATTCTGCTCGACATGATGGGTTATAAAAATCTGGAGTTGGGTCGCGACAATTCCAGCACAAGATGGTTGCAGGACATCATCTGGCAAACTGGACGCGAACTGGGCCATGGCAAGATTTTTGTCGATCGCGAGGAAGGTGTTGGCGGTGATGATCATGAGCCGTTTCTTGGTTCCGGAGTAGCGTCCGTGGATTTAATTCAACTAAGCTCGTATCCACACTGGCACAAGGCTGACGACACGATCGATAAAATCTCGGCGCAGAGTATGAAGGTCGTGGGGGACACCGTGTTGGCGAGTCTGCCGAAGATCGTTGCGAAAGTCTTGAAGGACGACAAACAATAAGCCACCTGAGCAGAAAGAACGAGAGCCATGCTTACATCACCTGAAATACTCGTGCCGATGGATTTTTCACCTTGTTCGGTGAACGCGCTCAGAGTTGCTATCGGAATGGCGGAGCCGGAAGGCGATCTCACGCTGCTTCACGTCGTTGACGAAGAGTTTATTCAGGGCGTCGTCGCGGCGGGAATGGGGACGACTGAAGACATTCGAAACCGTCTCAAGGAACAGGCAGAGGCCGGCTTCAGCAGCGTGCTCGAAGGGATGCAAACCGGCGACGTCAGTATCGAGAAGATGATCGTCGTCGGCCTTCCGTTTGTTGAAATTCTGAAGATCGCTCGCGATCTCGATCTGCCGATGATCGTGATGGGAATCAGAGGACAATCGACGCCGGCTGAAGAGTTACTCTTTGGTTCAACCGCGGAGAAGGTTCTTCGCGGCACACGCGTGCCCGTGCTCTGCGTCCCCTTTTAAATCTTGTGCATCCTGTAAAATCTTGTAAATCCCGTCTAACTTTTTGGACACGATTTACAAGGTGTTGCAGGATTTACAAAATGTAAGTTATGAAAAGAATCGCAGTCATTCCCGGTGACGGAATTGGTCCTGAAGTCGTGCGCGAAGCTGTTCGCGTACTGAAACACTTGCAGGACACCAGAGGCCTTGAACTCGAGCTCGTCGACTTCGATTGGGGCGCGGAAAAATTTCTTCGCGACGGTGTTAGCTTGCCTGCGGGCGCGCTCGAAATGTTGTCCGCCAAGTTTGACGCAATTCTCGCGGGCGCTTTCGGCGATCCGCGAGTGCCGTCAAACAAACACGCCGAAGACATCCTGCTCGGAATGCGGCGTGGTCTCGATCTTTACATCAACCTGCGACCGGTGCGCCTGCTCAACGATCGGCTCACTCCATTGCTCAACCGCAAAACCGCGGACATCGATTTCGTCGTCTTTCGTGAAAACACTGAAGGCGCATACTGCGCCGCCGGCGGTTTTCTGAAACACGGAACAGACGACGAGATTGCACTTCAGGAAGACGTCAGCACGCGCCGCGGTGTCGAACGAATCATCGTCGCCGCATTCGAGTACGCGCGAGTGAATGGACGTAAACGCGTGACGATGGCTGACAAGTCGAACGTGCAGCGCTTCGGCGGCGATCTCTGGCAACGTGTTTTCAAGGAAGTATCGGAAGGTTATCCGGAGGTCGAAGCGAACCATCAGTACGTCGATGCGATGGCGATGTACCTCGTGCTCGATCCGTCGCAGTACGACGTGATCGTCAGTAACAATTTGTTTGGCGACATACTGACCGATCTCGGAGCTGCGATTCAGGGCGGGCTCGGACTCGCAGCGTCAGGAAATATTCATCCCGGCAAGGTTTCACTTTTCGAACCCGTGCACGGCAGCGCGCCGCCGCTCGCGGGCAAGGGAATCGCAAATCCGATTGGAGCTATTCTGACCTCGGCGATGATGTTAGAATACCTGGGCTTCCAAACGCTGAGTAACGAAATAGAAGACGCGGTCCGCGGCGCGATCTCTGCAAACGAAACAACGAGAGATCTCGGCGGACAACTTTCTACAGAACAGGCAGGCGCGGCCATCACGGCGCGGCTTGGAGACATCGGGAAGAAGTAGAAGTGGAGGAGTCATGACGAGCACAGGGAAACTCACGACGAAGGCGATCGCGATTATCGTTATCGTGGCGATGCTCGACGCGGTGGGACTTTCACCCGTACTCATGGTGTTCATCACTGGAGTAGTTTTTGTAGTCTGGCTGATCGCTCGCCGCGCACAAGCTCGCGAGATCGAGCGGATCTTTGATTTCTACGTTGCCGCGGAGGCGATACTCCGCGAAGAAGAACGACGCTGGTATGGTTTCGAGATCGCCGAAGTGATCGAACACGGCGAGAGCCTGCTCGAACTCATGCCTGACCCGCCGCCGCTGAACTACTTCGTACTCGGAGCGCTCTATCACCGTTTGGGAAATCATCAGGCGACCGTCGAGTATCTCTCGCGGTTAACTGAAGACGAACTCTGCGATGAATCACATCGCACTTCGCCGTCGCCTCAGTTGCGTCGTTACGTGATGATGTTGAGACGAATCGAGTATCACCCCTCGAGCGCGCCGCATACGCTCGCCGCGATCAGGAATTTGGAACGAGCACGCCAGCGCAGTGCTGACAAACTTTTGCAGGAGAGTCGCGGCGTGATCGAGAGTGAAAAGCGCGCGGTGCGAATAGAAGTTCCGCTGCCGGAGCCGAAACACACGCATGATGAAATGAGCTTTGCGCCTTCGCTGCCGCTGAGTGAAATCACGGCGCCGCCGCCTATTTCCAAAGTGCTGCACGACGTTTACCAGGAAGA
>JBKPPH010000387.1:0-2846 GCA_046733535.1 Acidobacteriota bacterium | reverse complement strand
TCTGTTCCCGACTTGAGTAGCTCGCTCGTAAATCTGCCGCCGATCAAGACGCCGAGCGCGTCGACGATGATCGACTTCCCCGATCCAGTCTCGCCCGTAAGCAGATTGAGCCCACTCTCAAATTCAACCTGCATGTCGTCGATTAGTGCAATGTTGGAGATGTTCAGGAACTGAAGCATCGGCCACAGATTTTCGCAGATTACACAGATTATGCAATCCGTGTAAATCTATGTAATCTGGACTGGAGTTAAACTGTGGCTATTAACCCGATCGACATTCTACTCGTGATCGTGATCGTGTTGAGTTTGCTCAACGGCTACCGGCGCGGGTTTATTCATGGCGTGCTCGACCTTGTCGGTTGGGTGCTGAGCTTGTTCGCCGGCTTGCGTTACTACCATCCGGTGGCGAGTTGGTTTGGACCACGCATCGACCTCTGGTCGGAAGTGTGGGACCAGCCAATCGCTTTTGTCCTCGTGGCAGTATTCGTCGGCGTGCTCGTTCATTTGATCGGTTACGCGTTGCTGCGGCGTTTGCCGGAACACGTTCATGAGAACCAGGTCAACCGGTTGTTCGGACTGCTTCCCGGATTTGTAAACGGACTGATAACCGCCGGTATCCTTTCCGCCCTGCTGTTGGCGATTCCGCTGAGTGAGAGTCTAAGCGAGCGCACACGCGACAGTGCGGTAGCCAATCGTCTCGCCGTCTACGCCGAACGGCTCGAAGGCCAGCTTCGACCAGTGTTCGGCGACGCCATTTCGCGCACGCTCAACCTGCTGACGATTCGTCCTGATTCAAACGAACGCGTCACGCTCCCGTTCACAGTCGAGAAGACTCGGCCTCGTCCTGATTTGGAAAAACAGATGTTGGATCTTGTGAACCAGGAGCGACAAAAGGTAGGGCTCAATCCGTTGGCGCCCGATCCTGAACTAACGGAAGTTGCGCGGCGTCATTCGGCTGACATGTTTGCGCGTGGTTACTTTGCGCACGACACGCCGGAAGGTCTTAGTCCCTTCGATCGCATGCGTGCTGCAAACGTTCACTTCCTCACGGCCGGTGAAAACCTGGCGCTCGCGCCGACTCTTTCCGTCGCCCACACGGGTCTGATGAACTCGCCGGGCCACCGCGCAAACATCCTGCGAAAAGAGTTTGGACGAGTCGGGATCGGGATCATGGACGGCGGCATGCGCGGACTGATGGTCAGCCAGGAATTCCGGAACTAATCGACAGGATTTGTCAGTGCTTTACTCTCGCTTTGATTCCCTCGGGATTAAATCAAACGTCAACTTCTGCACTCCGCGGATCACAGTCACCGGAGTTCGCTTTCCGATGCGTTCGTCCGTGAGTAGCTTGTGCAGATCGTCGATGCCGCGGATCGGTTGGCCGTCAAACTCGAACAACAGATCGCCCGCTTGCAGACCGGCCTCCTTCGCTGCGCTCGTTTCACCGTCAGTTTCAAAAGAAACAACGAGCACACCAGTGTCAACCGGCAACTGATAGAACCGAACGATGCGTCGCGGTATCGGCACGTTTTGTCCGGCAACGCCGATGTAGCTCCTGCTGATCTTCCCGTCGCGAATCAGCCGGGCCGCGACAAACTTCGCGGTATCGATCGACGTGGCAAAACAGATCCCCTGCGCCGGCAGGATCGTGGCAGTGTTTACGCCGATCACGTCGCCGCGAGAGTTGACAAGTGGACCACCTGAATTTCCCGGGTTGAGCGCCGCATCGGTCTGGATAACACCGTCCATCAAACGTCCGGACTGCGCGCGCAACGTTCGCCCGAGCGCGCTTACGACTCCGGCCGTCACCGAGTACTGAAAGCCATAAGGATTGCCGATAGCGATTACTAACTGACCGACGCGGATAGTTTGCGAATCGCCGAGCTGGGCCGGCACCAGGTTTGGCGCGGTGATACGAATCACTGCCAGATCCGTATCGGGATCGTCGCCGATCAACACGGCCTGAAACCTGCGGCCGTCCATGAGCGCGACCTCGATCTTCGACGCGCCGTGAACAACGTGACTGTTCGTGAGAATGAATCCGTCGGGCGTGAAGACGAATCCGGAACCGGTCCCGGCGACTTCGCCTCGCCCTTGCCGCCCATTACGCTGCGTCCGGCCGCTTACTTGAATATAGACAACGGATGGGCTCACCTTTTCCGCTGCCTCGATCACCGATCGGGAATAGGCGTCGAGCAAACTGTCGTCGGTACGAGGCGCCGCCTGCTCGCGCGCGCCTTCGCCAATCATTTCTCCGTCAATACTGATCTCTGTTGCAACTGCGTATTGCATTTATTGTTATCTCCCGAACATAATTGTGCTTTATATCGCTTGGGGCTTGCAACAGGGGCTTACGCGCCGTGGCATTTCTTATATTTTTTGCCTGAGCCGCAGGGGCAGGGATCGTTTCGGCCGGGCTTTGGTGTTTCGTAGCGAACTGTCGGGTTCTTCAATTCGTCGCCGGTGACGAAGCGCCATTGGCCGTTCTCACGCTCGAACAGGCTCTTTTCACGATGGGTCTGGTCGTTTCCGTTTTGCGTGAATCGCGCCTCGAAGGAGACGAACGCTTTGTTGTCGTTGACCTCCTTTGTCTCGAGGATCTGGAGTCCATGCCAGGTTGACGTTTCCGACCACTCGCGAATGAACGAGAGATCGATCTCTTTGCGCGTGCGCGAATGAGTCGAAGCGACGATGAAGTCGATCGCGTGCGTCACGAACGCGGAGTAACGCGCGCGCATCAACTCCTCGGCGGTCTCGCTCTCGCGCGTGCCGTTGATAATGGGGTCACAGCACGCGGCAAAATCAGCGCCCGATCCGCAAGGACAAGTTTGATTGTTTTCAGTCATA
>JBKPPH010000386.1:0-7173 GCA_046733535.1 Acidobacteriota bacterium | reverse complement strand
GCGCCAGCTGCGCCATCAGCGCCCGCGCACAAACCGACAGGCAACGCTGACCGCACGTTGTTTAAACGATCGACTTACTGCGGAGTTGTCGATACCGGCCCCGTTCCCGGTGAAACCTTCCAACAAAAAGTTGCGCGTCTCGCAGCCCTCTCCGCCGCCGCGAAGCAGAGATCTGAACAACAGTAACCGCAGATTAGACGGATCAAAGCACTGATTAAAACAGATCAGAAAAAGTTCTGATCCTTCTTAATCCGTGCTTTTTATCCGTGTAATCCGTGGTTACTGTTCGGTGACAACGAGGCCCTCCTGACTGAGTTTCCAGTCGAGGACTTCCGCGCCTTCTTCCGCAGCGAGTGCGGCTTCAACGTCGGCGCGCCTTCCGTCCGCGCATAGAAACGCGATGCATCCGCCACCGCCGGCGCCACAAACTTTCGCGGCCTCGGCTCCGTTTGCCAACGCCTTTTCGACAAGCATGTCCATCTGCGGCGTCGTTATCGTCGGCGCCAGGCGTTTGCGATTCGGATAGGCGTTCTGCATGACGGTCGCGACTTTTTCCCAATCGTCCGCGACGAGCGCTTCACGCATGCTGCGCGCTGAATCACGAATCCCGTCGAACAGTTCAAACAACTCCGCATCGCCGTCGATATGTCTCTTGAAGATCTCCCAGTTGTTGATTCCGGAAAGACGCGGCTCGCCCGTGTAGCAGATCGCGATTCGCTTTTCCAACTCTTCGGCATTCACGTCGAGGCGCTCTCTTTCAATGCCATCGGGACGGAAATGCACACACGACACTGAACCGAAAAGCGGCGGATAGTAATCCTGAAAACCAGCCGGTACCTTGATCACTGTCGACTCGACATTCGCCGCGATCGTCACAAACTTCCGTTCCTCGTAGCGGTTTCCCACCAGTCGATTCAAAGCTCCGATACACGCAATCGCGAGCGCTGATGAACCGCCGAGCCCCGCGCCCGCGGGCACGCCGCTTTCCGCCACCAGATGAAAGCCGGTCGTGGGTTTGAAAAAGTGGACCAGCTTCGAGATGAGCTCGAGTCGCTCTTCCTGTAAAAGGTCTTCGATCGCCGAGAGCGTCGTTTCAAACGCGACTTTCCGATCGCGCGACTCGAGCACTATGCGGCCATCATCATTCGTCTCGATGCGGCAGCGCGCTTTGAGCGAAAGAGCGAAATTGACGGTGGTAGCGCCGGGATGAAAGAGATAAATGGGCCAGATGTCGATGGTGCCGCCCGCAAGGTCGACACGGGGAGGTGCGGAAGACTCAATAATCATTGCCGATTGCCGACTGCCAATTGCCGATTTACGAAGTTAACCCAGAGAACGCGAGGCAAATTAACAATTCGCTTCACCCTTTGCAAATTGGCAATCGGCAATTGGAAATTGGCAATGCCTTCAGTCAGCATCACGCTCACGCTTCTTCTGGTCGCTATGTCGTTGTGACTTGAACGGAATGTGTTCCTGAAACTCCTGTCGCAGATCCTGAAGCTTTTCGCTCGCGGCATGTTCGAGTTCCTGGAGCCTTTCGGGATCCGCCTCTTCAAACTTATGCGAGAGCCAAAAGCGTTCCGTCAGATAGAACCCGACAATGCCAAGGACCACGATCACCAGCAGCACCTTGCCTACGCGCTGAAAATCGCCGATCACACTCATCACCGCGCCGCTGAAAAAGTAACCGGCGCCGGCGAGTACGAACACCCACAAGAAGCAACTGGCAAAAGAGAGCGCGAGGAAACGCAGGTAGGGCATGCGCCCGACTCCATAAAACACGCACGACGCCCAGCGCAAACCGTAAATATATTTCGAAAGGAAAATCGAGAGCGGGCCGAATTTGTTCGTCAACCTTTCCAGGCGCGGCTTGGCCGCGCGGTAGAAACGAACTTCTCTGACTCCTTCGCGAAAACCGCGGCCAGTGAGATAGGCGAGATTATCGCTGAGACAACCGGCGACCGTTCCCCACATCAAAACACGCGCAAAGTTGTATTCGCCAAAGAAACCGCTGTGCGCAAGCACGCCGGCTAAAAGCAGCGTGATGTCACCCTCGAGCATGACGAGGATGAAAACCGCGTAGAGTCCGTACTGGTATAAAAGTTCGTTAACAAACTCGAGGTGCATGCAAAAACCAAACTTTAAACCAGGGAAAGAAGTTCGTCAGCCGAAAGCGTTGCCTCAAAAGTCGGGCGTCAGGCTTCGAGACAGTCAGTACAGGGAGCGGTAGCGACCTGGTCAGTGATCAGCATGCGATATTTCGTAAAGATTTTTGACTCCAATCGTTGACCAGGTCGCTACCGCTCCCTGTACTGACTGTCTCCAAGAATGATCTTGGAGTTTGAGGCAAAGCCTCAGTCGCTGCGGCTGACAGAATAAACTGGAGGGCTCACTATTGACTACTCTTCCGGTTGTTCTTCGTGGGGAGGCTTCACCACCAACACCGGACACGGCGCATGCCGCACAACTGACTCGGCCGTCGAACCAAAGAGGATACGTCCCAGGCCTGTCCGTCCATGCGACGAAATAACGATCAGGTCGACGTCACGTTCCTTCGCAACTCGCACAATCTCCGAAGCTGCCTCGCCATGAACGACAAGCTCTTCGACGTCGAGCCCCGAACAATCGTCGCATTCAGCCAGTTTCGGCAGTTCGCGCTCGGCTGAATCTTCGAGTTGCTCAGTGATGTCGGCGATTGGGAGAGGTTCAGTCATGCCCGAGTAACCGACAGTCGGCACAATCGGCTCGATGACGTTGATGCAGATGATTGACGCCCGGAACGTACGCGCCAGCGAAGCGGCATAGGAGAGAGCGTAGTTGCCACACTCGCTGAAGTCGGTGGGTAGAAGTATGGAGCGAATCAGCATTCTGGTCTTTGCGCCTTGTCGTGGCCCAATTCTACTCTGAGGACAGCCAGTTTGACAGCCTACAGACCCTCGACTATTCTTCGCGTACCCGGCTTATGAGCACCACACGAACAAACTTCATCGGCATCAATGTATCGGGCACTCAGGCGCGCGCGGCATTGATCGACGACCAGGGCCGCATACTCGAGAAAAAGGTTGGCGACATCACGCCGAAAAACACCGTCGCGCAACTGGCGGCAATGGTCGAAGAGTTCCGTGCACGATCGACAACGCTTTCGGCGATGGGCGTCGCGTTACCGGGGCTAGTGAACCGGCAAACCGATCGAGTGGTAGCTCCGCGCGATCTTCCGTCGAACACGGTGGAAGATCTTCATGGAGAGTTAACTCGCGCAACCGGTCTGCGAGTTGAGCTCGAAAACGACGCGAACGCCGCCGCTTACGGCGAGTTTCAAGTCGGCGCCGGCCGTGGCAGCCGCAATCTCTTCTACATGATGATCGGAAATGGCATCGGCGGCGCGATCATTCTCGACGGGCATCTTTGGACGGGCGCTTGCGGTTTGGCGGGTGAAGTCGGTCACATCACGATCGATACAGAAGGACTGGAATGCGTTTGCGGTAACACCGGCTGCCTCGAAACAGTCGCTTCTGCTCCGAGTATCGTGCGACGCGCACGCGAACGTCTCAACCGTGATTCAACTTCATCTCTGTCGCGGCTCGCGTTGAATAAATCTTTCACCGCCGAAGACGTCGCCCACCAGGCAAACGAAGGCGACGATTTTGCTCTCATGATGATCGAGCGGACCGGGAAATACATCGGCACCGGCGTCGCGACCGTCATCAACCTGCTGAACATCGAGCGAATCGTGCTCGGCGGCGGCGTGATGGACGCCGGCTCGCTCATCCTCAATCCCATCATCCAGGAAGTAAAACGCAGGGCTTTTCAGCCATGTTTTGAAGCCACCGAGATCGTCGCCGCCAAACTCGGCCTCGACGCCGCCCCAATCGGCGCAGCAATGCTCGCCCGCGACGCGAACACGGATTAAACGGATTCTCAAGAACCGGATTCTCAGGATCACTCCGCGGTGATCGGTTTTCAGATCTGTCAAATCTGTGGCTTGATTTGAAATTCCCAATCCATTTGGTAAAGTACCCCGTACATTGCAAGAACATTTATGAGTGCGAAAGGTTTGTGGGCTGTTCGTCTGCCAGAGTACCGGTTTGACTACCGCCCCGACGCTTGATTCTGCGGCGATGCCACAGATCTTCCATCACAGTACGAATGCGCTCGCTAAGATTACGATCTATGGCGCTCTCTTCGTTATTGTTGCTCTTTTGTGGGTCGCAGTCGAACTAAATCGCTCGTCGTGGAACACAGGGCAATGGGTGGAGCGCCAGCAACCTGTCCAGTTCAGTCATAAACATCACACAGGCGACGACGGTATCGATTGTCGCTACTGTCACACGTCAGTGGAAACCTCTGCCTCCGCGGGTATTCCTCCTACTACGACGTGTATGAACTGTCACAAGCAGATCTGGGCTGAGAGTCCTTATCTCGAACCCGTGCGCGCTAGTTTCCGCACCGGCAAGCCCATCGAATGGCTGCGAGTACACGATCTCCCCGATTACGCCTACTTCAACCACAGCATCCACGTGAAAAAAGGTGTCGGCTGTTCGACTTGCCACGGCCGGATTGACGAGATGCCGATTCTTTACCAGGCAGCGCCGCTGCAAATGGAGTGGTGTTTGGAATGTCATCGCGAGCCGGAACGATTCGTCCGTCCGCGCGAGCAGGTTTACAACATGGAATGGCGGCGCGAAAACAAGGGCCAGGAACAAATAATGGAAGGTTTCCGGCTCAAGGCTGAATACAAGATTCAGGGCCGTCATGTTCTGGAAAGTTGTTCGACTTGTCACCGTTAGGAAATGAGCGACGATCACCACATAAACAGCCGCCACATTAATTTTAAGCTGATGCGCGATCACATCCTGTCTTTGCAGGATGGTGAGACAGCGCGCGGAGGCGGCAAGAAGTATTGGCGCAGTCTCGAGGAATTGGCTGACACGCCGCAGTTTCGCGAGTTCGTAGCGCGCGAGTTTCCGCAACAAGCGGAAGAGTGGCACGACCCGATCGAGCGGCGTACGTTTCTGAAGTTGATGGGCGCGTCCCTCGCGTTGGCCGGTTTGACTGGCTGCGTCTTTCAGCCGCCGGAAAAGATCGTCTCCAACGTCAAACAGCCTGAGGATTACGTTCCGTGGAAACCGCTTTTCTTTGCGACCGCGGTTCCACTGTTCGGCGCAGCCACGCCGGTGCTCGTGCGCAGCAATGAAGGGCGTCCGACGAAGATCGAGGGCAATCCCGATCATCCGAACAACCAGCCGACGGAGTATCCCGCTGACGATCCGGTGTGGGCTCCGCGTGGTTCGAGTGCAACCGACATCTTCACGCAGGCTTCGATTCTGGGTCTTTACGATCCGGATCGTTCACAAACACTGACGTATCGCGAAGACATCCGCACGTGGACGGCGTTTGTCGGCGAGATCCGTTCGGCGCTTGACGAGCAGCGGCCAAAACAAGGCGCGGGCATTCGTTTTCTTACGGAGTCGATCATCTCGCCAACGCTCGGCGAGCAAATGAAAGCGACTCTAGCCGCGTTCCCGCAAGCGAAGTGGCACCAGTACGAACCCGTAAATCGCGACAATGCACGCGCGGGCGCAGTGGCGGCTTTCGGCCAGCCCGTAAACACGACTTATCGTTTCGATCTCGCAAAGCGGATCCTGTCTCTCGACGGCGATTTTCTGTCTCCTACTTTCCCGGGTTACGTCCGGTACTCGCGTGAATTCATCGCCGGTCGAAAGGTGACGGAAGAGTTTCGCGACATGAATCGTCTCTACGTGATTGAGACGACGCCGTCGAACACGGGCGCGATGGCGGACCACACGTGGCATGTCAAACCGAGCGAATTCGAGGCGGTTGCGAAATCGATCGCGGCAGGAGTGATTCCACAATCGCCAACCGGCACTGCACCAGTAAATCTACCCTGGCTTGAACCGCTCGTTCGCGATCTGCTGCAACACAAAGGCGCCAGCATCGTCGTCGCCGGCGAGAATCAACCGCCGTCCATGCATGCGCTGGCGCACGCAATGAACGACGCGTTGGGGAACGTGGGCAAGACGGTTTTCTACACCGATCCGCTCGAAGTGAATCCGGTCGACCAACGAGAGTCACTGCAGGATTTAATTAACGATATCTATGCTGACCGAGTTGAACTATTGGTAATCCTCGGTGGCAATCCTGTTTACAACACACCGGCGGATCTCAAGCTCGATTTCTCGCGTTTGAAAGATAAAAATAAGCCGCTGCGTGTTCATCTCAGCGAATACAAAGATGAGACTTCCGAGTGGTGTCAATGGCACGTGCCTGCCGCTCACTCTCTCGAATCGTGGGGCGACACACGTTCGTACGACGGCACCGTCACGATCATGCAGCCGTTGATCGAGCCGCTCTACGAAGGCAAGACTGCGCTCGAGATCCTCGCGGTGTTTTCAGAGCAGTACGATCGCAAGCCGTACGAGATGGTAAAGAGTTTTTGGCAGACGCAGGGAAGAGGGGCAGCGGCAGGAGCAAGTCAGCAAGCGCAAGCTGCGGGCGCGGGAACGAATCAAACACCGCCCACACGCACAGGAAACACGCAAACGCAGCAACAACCCGCGCGCGCCGGAAACACGCAAACGCAGCAGCAAGCACCTGCCGCCGCGCCATCGCCTTCAGCATCGCCTTCACAGGATTTTGAAACGTGGTGGCGGCAGTCGCTTCACGATGGTTTCATTGCAAACAGTGCCTTCCAGCCAAAGACGGTTTCGTTGAGCAGCAGTTGGTCCAATCAAAATCAAACAGCAACGCAACCCGCGCCTTTGGGAACTTTCGAGCTCGTGTTCCGCCCTGACCCGTCAATCTACGACGGACGCTTCGCAAACAACGGCTGGCTGCAGGAACTGCCGAAGCCGCTAACGAAAGTTACGTGGGACAACGTCGCAGTCGTCAGTCCGAATTCTGCTCAACAACTGGTCGGCGACATCAATAATCCCGGCGGCACAAAAGGCCGCGAACATCACGTGCCCGTGGTTGAGCTCGTCACCCAGCAGGGGCAAACGCTCCGCGTGCCGATGTGGATCATGCCCGGCCAGCCTGACGGCGTGATCACGATTCATCTTGGTTACGGTCGTCGTCTCGCGGGCCGCGTTGGAAGTGGAACGGCGAGTCAACCGATCGGCTTTGACGCCTACCAGATTCGCACCTCGTATGCGC
>JBKPPH010000385.1:0-6245 GCA_046733535.1 Acidobacteriota bacterium | reverse complement strand
ACGCGGCTGCCCTCGCAGCACGTCGCCAGCGTGAAAAGGACCGAAAGGCACGAGAAGCGAAGAATGCGGAGAACCCGTCGACTGTCGCTGCCGCGCCTGAAGCTGTGAAACCGGGCGCGAAGAGAGTTGTTGTGACTGTTTCTTATGATGAGTCGGGGCGAGTGACGCAGGCGTCAGGTGGAGATGCGAATGCGTTGCGTATCGCCCGACAGAAGCGTTTCCCGCCGGGAAAAGCTGGATCCGCGACCGTCTCGATCCCAATCAATTAATTAGCCGCGGATTTACAAAGATAAACGCGGATCAGAACAGCTTTTTCTGATCCGCGTTTATCTGTGTAAATCCGCGGCTAAATTTGTAATTCCTAATACCACGAGCAGCCCGCGTTTCAATCCCTTGTCCCGGTTACGTGGGTCGTACCATTCGTCGAGTGTGTGGGAGTGGCCGGACGTGCCTCCGGCGCCGAGCGTGATTGCCGGTATCCCGAGTGAGATCGGCAAATTCGAATCGGTGGACGACTGATCGAGGCGCGCTTCGAAACCCAGCATCCTCGTCGTTTCGATCGCGAGTTCAACCAGCGGTGAATCGCTCGGCGTTTCTCCCGTTGGCCTCTCACCAATCAGATCGAGCTTGAGTTTCAACTCCGGATCCCCCGCACGTCTCTTCACGTTCTCTTCGTCAACAGCATCCTTCATCGCGCGTCGAAAGAAAGCATCGAGCCGCCGCAGTTCGCCTTCTGCCGCTGAGCGCAGGTCTACTTCCATCGACGCCCGCTCAGGAATAGCGTTGACGCTGGTGCCGCCTTCGATACGTCCGACGTTGAAAGTCGTGCGCGGTTCTTTCGGCGCGGGATAGACGGCGAGTCTTGAAATGGCGCGACCAATCGCGTGCACGGGATTCGGCAGACCGAAGTCGCCCCACGAATGCCCGCCTGGTCCAACCATCTCGACGCGGTAGCGTCGCGATCCGAGTGCACGATTTGTAATTCGATCCAGGCCCGGACCATCGAAACTCAGAAACGCATCGACCTTTGTGGCCCAGCGGCCTTTCGTCAACAGGTAACGAACGCCCCGCAGGTTTCCTTCGCCTTCCTCGCCGACAGTTCCGACGAACAAAATCGAACCTTCGATAGGAATGCGCTCGGTCTTAATCGCGTGGGCGAGGGCGATTAGTGCTGCAAGCCCGCAGCCGTCGTCGGCGATCCCGGGTGCAAGCAATCGGTGCTCGCGCCGGATGACGGTGAAATCAGTTTCTTTCGCGAAAACAGTGTCGAGATGCGCGCTGACGACCATCAGCGGCGATCGCGAAGCGCCCTCGAGCAGTCCGAGACAGTTGCCCTCTTCGTCGACTTCAACCTCAGTCAGTCCGAGTTCGGAAAACTTTTTACTGAGATACACCGCGCGTTCGTGCTCGTTGAACGGAGTCGCCGGAATCGAACAGATGCGGATGTGTTCATCGGTGATCGCATCGGCATTCGTCTCGAAAAAACGAAGCGCGCGCGCGACTTCAGGAGTGGACAACAAATGCCTGACGGTGAGAGCCGGTGGAGTTTTTAATACAGACGCCATTTATTTCCTGATCTTAGCCGCAGATTTTCGCAGATGAACGCAGATTGAAGATCTGCGTTCATCTGCGAAAATCTGCGGTTAAAAATCATAACAAACCCATGATTTCACTCTCTTCGAGCACTCCGGACGCGGCTTTGGCGTGCTCGTAGATGCGATTGACGCGACTCTCATTCGCCTCCAGCCCACGCTTCTCGAGCCAGTAGATGACGTTTGACTTACCGCTCATCGGACCAATCTCGATCACTTGTTCGAGACCAAACTCACCAGCCGGAACACCCGAGTAAACGATGTCCGCCAATCGCGGATCGCCTTTCTTGTAACTCTTGATAACCGCCGCTGCGTGAACACCAGTCGCAGTGCGAAACGCGTCGCGTCCAAAAACCGGATAGTTCGACGGCACCGTCCAACAGCATGCTCGCGCCGCTGTTTCACAATAATCACGCAAACGCGAAAGATCGTTGTCGATCCAGCCCAGCAGTTTCAGATTCACCAGCAACTGATCGAGCGGCGTGTTGCCGACGCGCTCGCCGATGCCGAGCGCCGAGCCGTGCACCTGGTCCGCGCCTCCCTGAATCGCCGCGATCGAATTGATCACGCCAAGACCACGATCCTGGTGGCCGTGCCAGTCGAGTCTGATGCCGCCGCCTTGTTCCTCGATAATGCTCTTGACGAATCGAATCACCGCGCGCGCACCGTCCGGCGTCGAGTGGCCCACGGTGTCGCAAACGCAAAGCGCTTTCGCGCCGCAACGAATCGCGGTGGTGTAGAGCGCGCGAATCGTTTCCGGTTTTGCACGGCTCGTATCTTCGGTTACGTACATGACGGGCAGTCCCTGGCTCACAGCGAATGAGACAGCGTCCTCAGTCATCTGTAACAACCGATCGAGGGTCCAATCTTCCGCGAAGAACCGCACGGACGAAGAACCGATGAACGTGCAAGCCTCGATGGGAATACCCGCTCGTTGAGAGATCTCGACGATCGGGATGATGTCGTTGCGATGGGTACGCGCGGCGCAGTTTGGTCTGATCTTCAGTTTGTTATCGGCAATCTCGCGGGCCAGTCGTTCGACTCCGGCCGCGTGTGTGCCGCCCGCGCCGGGCAGTCCGATATCGGCAGTATCGATGCTGAGCGCTTCCATCAAGTGAAGCAGCTCGAGTTTCTGTTCGACTGGAGGTTCCGAAACGGACGGCGACTGCAACCCGTCGCGCAGCGTTTCGTCGTCAATGCCGATGTGACGGTTGGGCGCCGTGAGCGACGGCTCAATCGTATTCCAATCGTAAACTAACTCGTCGATCGTCACCGCACACCTCCGAAAATTACCGGTCAATAGTGAGTTTGGATTACAGCAACGGCAGATTTGAATGTCAAGATGAGGCTTCTTGCTTATTAAACTTGTCTGAGCTAGTTTTATGCAGGCTTATCGCCCAAATTTCCTAAACATCGCGGCAACACGTCTTATCGATCCCCTGGGTTCTAAGGAAACAAAAGATCGAGTTGGCTATCACTAAGGAACTATTCGACGCTTTGCTTGAGTGGCTGGATCCGGACCGTGATACGGCAGGGCGAAGGTATGAATCTATTCGAGCTGGACTGGTCCGCATGTTTGTTTCGAAGGGCATCAGCGACGCCGGACACTCCGCGGACGAGACTATGGACCGCGTGATGAGGCGACTGCCCGAGATTCGAGATAGTTACGTCGGTGATCCGGTCAGATATTTTCATGGCGTCGCTCGCAATCTCATTCGCGAAGCGATGCGCGGCAAGGAAGTGCCGACCGAAGCGATACCCGAGTGTCTGATGAAGGAGCCGGATGTAAGTGAGACTGCCGAGTGCCTGTCGAGATGCCTGAAGCAATTGCCGCGAGACAAACGCGACCTGATTCTCGACTACCATCTCTATCACGGGAAGGCGAAGATCGAGCATCACCGGCAGATGGCGGGCGAGCTTGCGATCTCGGAAGGCGCGTTGCGTACGCGAGCGCACCATTTGCGAGTTAGCCTTGAAAAATGCGTGCTCGAATGTATTGACCGTTACGGCAAAAACAAAAGTGCTGCCTGACGCCATAGATAGTAGCGGCGACGTTGGGGGTGCATCATTATCAAAGAAAATAAAAACGAAGTAAGGCGATATCTGCTCGGCGAACTCAAAGAGGCGGACGAAGAGCGGCTGGAACTACGCCTGTTGACTGATCCGGCGTTTGGCGAGGATTTCGATGCGCTGGTTGATGAGATTACGGATCAGTACGCTGCGAACGAGTTGCCGGGTGAAGAGCGGAAGCGCGTTGAGCAATATTTTTTACAGTCGGAGGAGCGGCGAAGGAAGGCACGATTTGCTTCCGAACTGCTGCGCCACGCGGCAGTCGAACGCGGCAGCACGATCGTAAACGTGCCGCTTCCGGCTGAGGGAGGCTGGTGGGAACGCGCGAGTCTGTTTTGGAATAGGCAGGCTTTATCGCTGCGCTTCGCGAGTATCTTCGCGACGCTTGTAATCCTCGCAGGCATTGCGATGCTGGTGATCCCGACGCGGAACTCGACCTCGCCGGCGTATGCGTCGATCGCTTTACAGGCTAGTAATTCCAATCGGAGTGTCGGCGCTGAAATTCCAACGATAAAGCCGCAGCCTACCGATACCGGATTCCGAATCGAACTCTTCCTTCCGGATGGGACCGCGCCGGCTAACAACTATCGCGTCAACTTAACCAGCGAGCAGGGATCGCGAGACGTGCCGTTGGCGGAACAGAATGCCGGCTCGGTTGTGGTGATACTTCCGAGAGCCGACCTGCCAGCGGGTAGTTACACGATTCAACTCTTTGCTATCAACGCCGACGGCACCGAGCAGCGAATCCGCGGCAGCTACCAGTTCACGATCGAATAAAGCCAGACAAAACCTAAATAGCCACAAAGAAGCGCAGAAGGCACAAATGAAACGCAGGCATTTTGTGCTCTGTGTGCTTTTTTGTGGCTATCGTTTTCTTTGTGTCTGATCGCGGCGGCGCCAGAAGCCCCAGCCGATACCCGCCAATAGCGTCATCAGCAATCCCGCGCCAACCGCACTTTGAACTTGCGGCGATGCGGCTGTCGTCGTCGCGGGCAAACTTACCGGTAATTTGATCGACTGCTTGAACTCTCCCTGCAACGTGAACCCGGCCCAGAAGTGCGGCGATCGCCATTGCGGGTTTTGCCGGAGCGTGTTCTGCGCGGCGCGCAACGCCTCCGCCGGACGCATGCGTTTTTGCAGCATGTTGGCGTAGAAGTGCTTCATCAACTCCGCCGTCGCTTCGTCATCCACTTTCCACAAACTCGCCACGACGCTCGACGCGCCGGCGTGCATGAACCCACGAGTCAAACCGATCAACCCCTCGCCTCTGACGTCCTTGCCGAGCGCGGTACGGCAAGCACTCAACACGACGAGATCGACCGGAGCGTGAAGACTGTACACATCCTGCATCGTGATGAAGCCATCTTGCGCACGGCCCGCCGGATCAACCATCGAGAGGAAGAAGCCGGATAGTTCCGGGTTGTGCGGATTAAGCAACCCATGCGTCGCGAAGTGCAGGATCGAATACTGCGACAAGTCAGTCTCTTCAAGCACCTGGCGCGACGCATTGAAACCGCGAGCGACGAGCGAACCTGGACCAGCGATGTCGCTGAGGTTCTTCAACTCAAACTTGCTGTAGATGAGTGGTTGAATAACAGCAGTGTCAAGAGCATCCGCGCTCATTTCGATATCGCGCCACGCTCGCCGCCAGGGTTCTGCTGCATTAGTTTTCTCCGCTGCCAACACTTCATTCGAACTCGAATTCTTGAACTGCGCGTAGTTTGAGGCGAACACCGGATCTCCAAACGCCGCGAGTATCTTCGTGCTTGGCCGGCGGTTCCGTCTCTCCTGGCGTATCTGTCCCAGAATCGATGCTGACGGAACGTTTATGATTTCGTACCTCGCCACCAACGGCTCGCGATTGCCTGAAGGAGCAGGTAACAACTGGAACGGAATGTAATTGAGAGCGCCGTCTGCAACTACAATCACGCGTGAAGCGTTTAGTTGACCAGACACCGGACCAAGAACCATTTGTCCGAGTTCGGCGGCCGCGTTATTCAGGCTGCCGTCATTGTCCCGCGGCTCGGCGGACATGATGTCGTAGACTCGTCGCACCGCATCCGTGATCACGGCAGCCTTCGGCAAAGGAAAGACCCGGACGCTGTTGTGAGTTATGGCCCAAACATAGCTCGCGTTCTGTCCGAGAAAATACTCGAGCAGCATCGTTTGGTCGTCTTCGAGAATCAGGTCTTGAATCTGCTGCACTGAATAGCTGACCGGCTCTTTACTTTGAGCCGAGTGTGGCGCCGAAGCGCGCATCCTTTCGATGAGCTTGTTGTGTTGTTCGCGCAAACTCGTCAAGGACGTTTCCAGTCGATCCAGATCTTCTTTTCTGTAATCTTTGGCCAAGAGAGTTATCGTCTGGTCCACCTTCACCCGAATCGCTTGCTGCAGCGTTTTCTCCTGCTCGGCCAGGCGTGAATCCACGCCTTCGGAAACTTTTGTTTTCGTGTCGCGCAGCAGCTCAGCTAATGACCGCGCCTTCGCCTGTTCGCTTGCCTGAAAAGCCAGCACCGCCAAATCCCGTGACGGCTTCGATTCGTTTTTACGCATCAGGCAATCGACATAAGCCTCATAACGATC
>JBKPPH010000384.1:0-4930 GCA_046733535.1 Acidobacteriota bacterium | reverse complement strand
CAAAGCAGGAGCGGCTCTTTCAGTCGCCGGCGCATTACCGCTTGCGAAAGCGCAGGAGGTCCCCACACACAACTGGGAGAACTACGACTTCGGCCCGGGGCCGCAGGTCACCGATCGGCTGAATCAAGGGCCATTCGGGATCGAACAGGACGCAGGCTGGTACACGATTCTCGTAACCTCTCAATCGACGAACACAGTCAAAAATTACGGTCTTGGCCTGATGGGTTACACATGGGAAGAAGGGGGGCCATCGCTTGCCGCACGTGCCGGCGCCGAGACGCTCGAGAGGCATGTTGACAAGCTGGCGTCGTTACCGTTCGTCGACGTGCTTTACATTCGCTGTGATTGGCGCGACGTGCAGACAGCGCTTGGGAAACTGCAACTGCATCCGGTCTTCGCGTTGACACTCGATGCGGCCAAGCGTCACAAGCTCCGTGTCGCCTTTCGTATTCAGATGTCGAACACCGAAGGTCAACCCGGACGGCTGGCCTTACCTGACTTTCTCCAGAAACAAGTTCCACTCGTGAAGATCGGAAAGACTTACGGCGCCAAGTCAGATTTTGTTGAACCGCGATATGACCACCCGAAGTTTCAAAACGCGTTCACGGAACTGAACGAACTACTGGTCCAGGAATTTGATAACCAGCCGCTGATGGAGTTCGTCGATCTGATGATGTACGGCTTCTGGGGCGAAGGTCACACGAGCAATCTTCCCAGTCCGTTTCCTGACCACACAACGGCAGCACGAACTTTCCTCGACATGACTAAACTTCAGTTGGACCTTTGGAAGAAGGTGCCGCTGGCCGTGAACACTCAGCCCGATATCAGCAGTGTCGGTAACCGTGAAGTCCAGGATCTCTGTGTCAGAGCCGGTTGCTGGTTGCGTTCAGACAGCATCGTCATCGAAGAACCGATTCAGATTGAGGAGCTGGCAAACCGGCCGCCGTGGTTGCCGACGATCATGGAGGATGGTTATTACCGGCAATACAAAGTCGATCCCAATTACCTGCCGGTTGATGAAGCCGGCATTAACGTGCTCGAGAAGTGGATGCTTCATACCCTCGATCTCGGCGCGAACTACTGGTCGCTCTGGACCGAGTCTGACAATCTGCGTCGTTATTACGAACGTTATCCGAACGGCTTCGACACGCTGCGGCGCCGGCTGGGTTATCGCGTACGCCCGTCGTGGATCTGGCAAAGAAAACGATACGGAACCGACGAGATCATCGTTGCCGTTTCGAATGACGGCGTGGCGGGTGTTCCCGGAGTGCTGCGTTTGTATCTCGAAAGTCTCGACGGAAAAATTCGACTTAGTGGATCGCTCGATGCTGGTCATCCACACGCGGGCAAGATTCGCCAGGCGGCGTTTCTGTTACCGAAGAACACCGGCGGCACAACTCTCAAGCTTCGCGCGGAGATCGAAACCAAGGGTGGCGTTCGACGGCCCGTCAACTGGGCCACCGCACAACCCACCAATCCAGACGGTTCGATCAGTTTTCAGTTGTTGCGGCGCGATGATCCCAGGTGGAGAAAGGGCGTTTGATCCAATCGATGAGCTACTCAATCGGGGTCGACCTCGGCGGAACAAATATCAAGGTCGTCGTGATTTCCAACGACGGCAACGTGCTTGATTATCTAACGTGTGATACGGCCGACGCAGAAGGTTCCTGGGCGGAAACGATCAAACATCAGCTCGACTCTATCCAGCAGCAGCGCGGCAGCTCACCTTGCCACATCGGTCTTGCAGCGCCCGGCCTCGCCGCGCCAGATGGTCGCTCGATCGCGTACATGCAGGGACGGCTGCGCGGCCTCCAGGGATTCGTGTGGCAGGATTTTTTAGGAGCGCCCGTTGTTGTACTGAACGATGCACATGCCGCTCTACTCGGGGAAGTTTGGCAAGGCGCGGCCAAAGGTTTTCGCAACGTTATCCTTCTGACTTTGGGAACGGGTGTTGGTGGCGCGGTGCTCGTCGACGGCCGTCTCATCAAAGGCCAGATCGGACGCGCCGGTCATCTCGGTCACGTATCAGTTTACTCCGACGGCACTCCGGATATCGTGAATACTCCCGGAAGTCTCGAACAGATGATTGGCAACTACAATCTTGCGGAACGATCCGCAGGTAGATTTACTTCCACGCGAAAACTTGTCGAAGCGCATCTCGCCGGCGACAACGTCGCAACGACTATCTGGCTGCGTTCGATTTTTCATCTGGCGGCGGCAGTCGCGTCCTTCATCAACGCTTTTGACCCCGAGATCGTGATCGTTGGCGGCGGCATCGCGCAAGCGGGTGCTGCTCTGTTTGAGCCGTTGCGCAAAGAGTTGGACCGGTTCGAGTGGCGGCCGATGGGCCATCAAGTCCAGGTGATACCCGCTGCACTCGGCGAGAAAGCAGGCGCCATCGGCGCCGCATACCATGCCATTTTGTGACCTGTGCCTTTTTGTGCCCACCTTTCGTTTACTTTCGTTCGTAACTTCCGCTAGGATTGCGTTGCCAACCGATGCTGAACGTCGAACGCAGAACCAAAATCCTCGAGCTGTTGGAAAAGCGCGGCCAGATCACAGTGGTCGATCTGAGTAAACGCTTCAGGACGTCTGAGGTAACCATCCGCAATGACCTGAAGGAGCTGCACCACCGTGGCCTGATTCGTCGAGCACATGGCGGCGCCGTCAAAGTAGCGAAGGTAAGCATCGATCCATCCCTGAAGATCAAGGCCGAACTTCACGCCGACGAAAAGCGCAGAATCGGCGCCGCCGCCGCGGATATGATCAATGACGGCGACTCCATCATTCTCGACTCCGGTACCACCACGCACCAGATTGCCCGCCAGATCAAACACAAAAAGGATTTGAAGGTCATCACTAACGGTCTCAACATCGCGACGGAGCTATTCGGCGCGAACGACATTCAACTGATCTTTCTCGGCGGAGTCATCCGCCAGAATTCGTTGTCAGCAGTCGGCCACTTCGCCGAAGACATACTCGCCCAACTGTCTGCCGATAAAGTGTTCCTGGCAGTCGACGCCTGCGATTTGGATTTCGGTTTGAGCACGCCGAACCTGGAAGAGTCGCAGGTAAATCAGGCAATGGCGCGCATCGCGAAGGAAAAGATTCTGGTGGCTGATTCGAGTAAGTTTGGCAAGAGAAGTCTTTCCCGAATCATTCCTCTTTCCGACATTGACGTCATTGTCACGGATCGAGGACTACCGTCCGAGATTCAAAATGAGTTACGAGCACGCGAGCTAAAACTCGTCCTTGTTTAGCCACGCCCGTTAGTGAATGGTGACATGTGTCACGACGCGGCTGATAGCGCCATGAGGACTTGGCTCATCGGGTCGCAACCCTTCTCGCAGTGAAGCAGCTAGTGCCAACAACTGTCCAACCAAAACAAATAACGGTGGCAGATATAAGTCGGAGATTGTTTCAGCCACGTTGAGGCAAAGCTGATTTTCGAAAGACGACACGGCGGGTGTGGGCGCGACGATGAGGCACTTTTCCGTAAGTTTTTTGTCGCAGATCTCCTGAACCAAATCCAGCTCAAAGGCCCTGCGCCTCGCGCTGCTTGATAAGAAGCCAACTACAAGCGTATCCGAATTGATTGCGGATAGTGGACCATGTCGTAAGCCGAGGAAAGATTCGGTTAGAGCAAGAACGCGGCCGCCAGTCAGTTCCACGACTTTCAGACCCGATTCGATGGCGGCGGCTTTCAGTGGACCAGTGCCGAGAAAGCAGACTCTTGAAAAACCTTCGTCGACGATGCGTTCGCAAACGCTTGTGACGACCGGCAACACGGTGGACGCTGACGTCGCCAGGTCTTCGACGACCGCACGATACTGGCTGAGTGTTCGTATGTGCGCCAGTGACTGCGCTGTGATCACCATGTTTGAGAAGGAACTCGTCATCGCCAACCCGCGATCGTTCACGGCGTCGTCGAGCACAAAACTTAAAACATTATCTCGACTTCCGAGTCGCACCATCTGTCCATGCTCGTTGCAAGTAACTACGAGATGCTGAATACGAGGATGCGCAGCGAGCGCTGCTTCCAGGACTGCCACGCCTTCCGAACTGTCGCCAGATCTCGAAAACGAGATCCATAAGTGGTCGACATCCGGCAGGATGTGATCTTCCATGTTGGTTAACAGATCGGTACTCGGAACGGCCTGGACATTGCAGGGCCACTCTTTCTGCAACAACGCGCACACAGACTTGCCGATGTAGTCTGAAGTGCCCGCGCCTACGAGAAGTACGTTGAGCGGACGCTGCGTCCGCAGTCCGGCTTTGGTTAAGAACTCGTCGATGCCTTGCGAAAGGCCTTGGACCTTCTGGTAAGTCTGGCGCCACGTTTGTGGTTGCTGGAGAATTTCACGTAAGGTGTGCGTCAAGCCGAGCGACTCGCGTTCAGCGGAGGAGAGCTCAAGAAGTTTGGGAGACGCAGTCATCGAGTTTTCGTTTGCGGCGGCGTTGCGTTAACAGACGAGAAGAAATTCCTTTTGCAATTCGCGTTGACGCTATATTAGAATCCAAAAGCATTCGAAAGCAATCGAAACTTAATTGATAGTAGTTGAAAGCCGCTGGCCGGATCAAGATGAGTAGGTTGAAGCTACCTAAGATTCTCGTCATCGGCGAGTTGAACGTCGACATCGTGGCGACAGGCTTGCGGTCAACGCCGCAGATGGGCGCCGAGATCCTGGCTGAAGATTGTGAGTTAACTCTTGGGAGTGCCTCGGCAATCTTTGCCGTTGGCGTCGCAAAGCTCGGACATCAGGTGACGTTAGTGAGTCAGGTTGGTCGAGATTACTTTGGAGATTTTTGCATCAGGACGTTGCAGCAGTTGGGAATATCGACACGATACGTGACCCGCAAGACTGATGAAAAAACCGGCGTCACGATTGCGCTCAGCGGAAAGCGTGACCGCGCTCTCATTACTCATAGC
>JBKPPH010000383.1:0-4659 GCA_046733535.1 Acidobacteriota bacterium | reverse complement strand
CTCTTTGCGAAGCCGTTGCTCTGCCTCTTCTTTCCTTTCCTCCCACTCGCGATAGGCAGCATCGATAGCGGTAGCGGCCAGTACCGGCACCACCAGCCAGGCGAGGATATGAAAGATGACGATCCAGGCCCAAAGGAATGGACAAGGTCTCTCTAACTCCGCCAGGTATGCCAGCGGATTGCCACCGGTCGCCACATCATACGTGATAGTGATAGCACGATAACCATCAAGCTCGATCCATAGCCAAATTAGCGTGAATAGAC
The DNA here is from genome assembly GCA_046733535.1 of Acidobacteriota bacterium. Classification (GTDB taxonomy): domain Bacteria; phylum Acidobacteriota; class Blastocatellia; order Pyrinomonadales; family Pyrinomonadaceae; genus PSRF01. The sequence goes on along the minus strand of JBKPPH010000383.1, from coordinate 4,396 downwards.
TCAGGAAAACATAAAAACCCAAAGTTCTCAAGACGTAGGAAAAATTCGATAGAAAACGACCGAGGGCGTGGCCCATTGAGATTTCGTTCGCAGGCGCCGCGTTCGCAGCAGGTGGTTCTCTCGCAGTAGAAATACCCTTGTTCAACGATTCGGACATGAGGACTCCATCGACTGAGTGATAGGTTTTCACAGGCTTCTAGTTGAAATTCAGTGCAAAGTCAACAAGAAAAAACGGCAGTCCTTTCGGAACTGCCGCTATTCGATCTATAGATGGACGCCTGTTAGGTGTGCAGAGATCTCAGAATCCTTCGCTCAGCCGCCGCATAGATCCTTTCTCTGTCCTTGCGCGATGCACGAACGTAGTCCTGCATGAGGGCCAGAACCTCATCCTCAACCTTCTGCATGGCCGATGCGCTGACGGTTTGGTTACCGAGAACGCGGCGTATTCGCGTTCGCAGTCTGGTTTCTGCTTCTTTCTTGCTGTCCTTGCTCAAAGCTGAAGTCTCCTTTTGCAGCAAGCCTCTCCTCCTTAAGTCAACCACCTAAAGGTAACGCGCAAAGAAGCCAACATCTGGTTCCCGCTAGCTTGGCCGCTCCAGGAAAACTAACGCAAATAAAGTACCTTTTAGATGGTTGAAAAAAGCGCATAGATGGTTGAAAAAGCGCAACGATCACTCTGGCAAGGTGGTAGGGAGAGTTTCCCTCGTAGGCAAACAAAACGATACGCGTACCAAAACGAATAGTCAACAGCTTTTTTCGGCTGTTTTAACGCTGATCCGGTCGAAATCTCTGGCCTATCGGCCTTTCAGACATGGCCTGATTGTAGCGCTGTCCGCGGCGCGACGGGCTTCCTCGTTTGCTGTTGCGCCGGGTGAAATTTTGTCGACCACACAGATTTCGGTTGGTGTGATCTTAGCGACGGCCAAATACGATGTTCGTTTGTCGGGCTTCTCGGGATCTTCGTTCGCGTTGTAGCGAAGGATTAACGCAACCGGAACGGACTTCATCATGCGCCACTCTGCCTTTGGTCCAACGCTCGAGAAACCGCCGCTGACAACATCCCACAGGTCGAGTGAATGTTTCGCTCCGTTCGGGGTGATGACCGTGATGTTCTGACGCAGATCACCTTCACTCAGCAACAAAGTGTATCCGCGAATGCCGCGGCACCGCGCTTCGTAACCCTCATCGCCTCGCTCGGCCGATTTGATCACGCGGCATTGTTTGTCGCCGATTGGCGTGTACACGCTCCGATTGGATTGCGCTGACGTTGCGACGCTCAACAAAAGAATCATCGCCAATCCAAAAGCGTATTTCATCAATAGAGATTGCCCTCGCGCTTGCGGCCGGTGTAGTCGACGTAGACGACTTTCAACTCCGTGTAGAAGTCGAGCGCGGTTGAACCTTGTTCGCGGTCGCCGATGCCGGTGCCTTTCGTGCCGCCAAACGGAATGTGCGCTTCGCCGCCCGTCGTCGGAGAGTTGATGTGCGTCATGCCTGTTTCAATCTCGTCGACGAAACGGAAGATCCGCGACGCGTCGTTGCTGAAGATGGACGACGACAAGCCGTACTCGGTGTCGTTCGCCACTTGCATCGCCATCTCAAAGTCTTTGACGCGCAGCACTGACAAAACCGGACCAAAGATCTCTTCGCGCGCGATCCGCATGTCAGGTGTGACGTGATCGAAGACGGTCGGGTGGACGAAATAGCCCTTGTCGAGGCCGCTGCCGGTTGCGCGCGCGCCGCCGCAAACCAGGGTCGCGCCGTCTTCGCGCCCGATGTCGATATAGCCGAGCACGGTCTTGAACTGGTTTTCATCCACACTCGGACCCATCTCCGTTGCCGGATCCGAACCTGGACCAATACGCATCGACTGTGCGCGCTTCGCGATACGCTCGACGAACTCGTCGGCAATCTGGTCCACGACAACCGCGCGACTCGTCGCCGTGCATCGTTGTCCGGACGATCCGAACGCGCCTTGCGCGGTTGATTCGACCGCAAGGTCCATGTCTGCATCTTCGAGAATGACGACGGGATTCTTCCCGCCCATTTCACACTGGACCTTCGCGCCGCGACGTGACGCCTGTTCGTACAAGCGAATGCCGACACCATTCGATCCGGTGAACGAGATCGCCTTCACCGCTGGATGATTGATGATCTCGTCGCCGGCTTCCGAACCCGAGCCGAGCACCAGGTTCAACACACCCGGCGGAATGCCCGCGGCTTCGAAGATCTCGGTAATGAGGACCGCCGTTGCCGGTGTGATCGATGCAGGTTTGAAAACGACCGTGTTGCCGGCTACGAGGGCGGGCGCGATTTTCCAAACCGGAATTGCGACCGGGAAATTCCATGGCGTCACGCATGCAACCACACCGAGCGGTTGCTTGATTGTGTACGCAAAGTTCAAGGGCAACTCGGAAGGAATCGTCTCGCCGTTCATGCGCCGTGACTCACCCGCGCAAAACTCGGCGACGTTGATCGAGCGCTGGAGTTCGCCGCGCGATTCAGCGATCGTCTTGCCTTCTTCGTGCGTGAGAAGCTGGGCCAACTCTTCCTTGTTCTCCTCCAACAAGCGCGCGGCTTTTGCGACGATGCGGCCGCGCGCGGGCGCCGGCGTCGAGCGCCAGCCGCGAAAGGCGTTGGCGGCGGCTTCGACTGCGGAGCGTGCTTCTTCGCGGGTCGCCTGGCGAATCGTGCCGAGGACGTCGTCAGTGTCGGCGGGGTTGATGTTTTGAGCAGTACGACTCGAGGCGGATTCGATCCATTTGCCGCCGATAAAATTGCGATAAGTGTTCATATGAGGGGTGGAATATATCACGCCGGAAAATATTAGCCACGGATTTACGCAGATGAACACGGATCTGATCTATCTGTGTAAATCCGCGTTCATCTGTGGCTTAATAAGCCGGCATGAACGAGCCCCGGAGTATCCCTGAACTGTTGAGACAGCGCGTCGCCAACGCGCCTGAGAAGCCCTTCCTCTTTTCGGAAGCTGACAAGCGCCAGTTCACTTACAAAGCATTCGAATCCGCGGTTGGACGCACCGCCGCGATGCTCGCCGGCAAGGGTGTGCGGAAGGGCGACGTCGTTAGCCTGCTGATGCCGAACAGCGTCGAGTATGTGATCGCCTACTTCGCCTGCTGGCAGCTTGGCGCGCTCGCGGGACCGATCAACTCGCTGCTGAAGTCGCAGGAGATCGCATACGTCATCTCCAACTCCGAAGCCAAAGCGTTGCTCGTGAATTCCGAGTTCCTGCCCGTGCTCGAATCGATTCGCACCGATCTGCCTGACGCGGTGATAACTTTCGATAACGAGGCGCACGCGACATCCAGCGAATCGTCTTCGCCTCATCCTGAAATCACCTCAGAAGCTGAGGCCATCATCATCTACACCTCAGGAACGACTGGCAAACCCAAAGGCTGCTTGCTCACTCACGGCAACGTGATCGCCAACGCGCGCCAGATCAGCACCTGGTTGGGATTCACTGAAAACGATCGACTGCTCACGATGATGCCGTTGTTTCACATGAACGCCGTCTCGGTGACGACGATGTCAGCGCTCTACGCGGGCGGCTCGACGGTCGTGAGTCCAAAGTTTTCGGCGTCGCGTTTCTGGCAGATCATCTCCGACTACCAGATCACTTCGTTCGGATCGGTGGCGACGATGTTGTCGATGCTGTTGAGCACATACCCCGACGGAGTTCCGGCTGGTCTGAAAACCGAACAGTTGCGTTTTGCGATGTGTGGCTCGGCGCCTGTGCCCGCGGAAGTGTTGCGGCGTTTCGAAGAGACGTTCAAGTGTCTCGTGGTCGAAGGTTATGGTTTGTCGGAGTCAACCTGCCGTTCGACTTTCAATCCACCGGATCAACGCCGTCGACCGGGTTCGTGCGGCCTGCCAATCGGCAACGAAATGCGAGTTGTAGACGAGGACGATCGTGAAGTGCCGGATGGAGAGTTGGGCGAGATCGTTTTGCGCGGCGAGAACATCCTCAAGGGTTACTACAAAAACGACACCGCGAATGCCACAGCTTTTCGCAACGGCTGGTTTCACACCGGCGACATTGGTTATCGCGATGCGGGTGGGTTTTATTACATCGTCGATCGCAAGTCAGACATGATCATTCGCGGTGGCGAGAACATCTATCCGCGCGAGATCGACGAAGTGCTTTACCAGCATCCTGCGATCGCAGCGGCTGCGGCGGTCGGAGTTAAAGACGAGCTTTACGGCGAAGAAGTCGCGGCCGTGGTCGTGCTCAAGGCTGGAGCAAGCACGACGGAACAGGAAGTGATTGATTTTTGCAAAGCGCGACTCGCAGACTTCAAGTGTCCAAAGACGGTTCGCTTCGTCGAAGATATTCCGAAAGGTCCGACAGGGAAGTTGTTGAAGCGCGAGCTCGCGA
>JBKPPH010000382.1:0-19562 GCA_046733535.1 Acidobacteriota bacterium | reverse complement strand
CGCTACACCTGTGCGCGATTTCTGTTAGCGCTCAAGGCATCAGCGCTGAATGCACACCGGCTGAAGAACTACTCAAACAAGCCGAGTCTGCCGCCAGGAAAAACGATTGGCAGACCGCGGCGAATGGCTACTGGTCCGCCTCGCAAATTGCCCCTGCGTGTGTCGAAGCGTTAGTCAATCTCGGTGTCACGTACAATCAACTGAACCAGACAGAAAACGCTGTCAAAGCCTTCAAAGACGCCCTCGCTAAAAATCCTCAACTCTTCGTCGCTCACCTCAATCTCGGCATCACGTACTTTCGCGCCAGTCAATTCGATCTGGCTAAAGAGTCGTTGAGCAAGGCGATGAAGTTAAAGCCGGAAGACACGCAAGCACGGCAGTTGTTGGTCCTGTCTCTGACTGGGTTGGAGCAATTCAAAGAGGCGGCGGCCGAACTGGAGCAGTTGAACAAAATCACGCCTCCTGATGCCGCCACCATGCTCGCGTTGGGCCAACTGTATTTACGAGCGAAGCAGTATCGCGACGCCGTAACGTCTTTTGAAAAAGCCTTACAGCTCGAGCCGAAAGCGGCGAAGACACATTTGCTGCTGGGCGAAGCGCTCGATAACGCCGGCGAAGCTGACAAGGCGACTGCAGAGTTCAAACGCGCGACGGAGCTCGACCCTTCCCTGCCCGAGGCCAACTACGCACTCGGTCACGCATTATTGAAACGCGGTAATCTCGACGAAGCGTTAGCTGCGTTTCAGAAGGAGCTACAACTAAACCCGGGCATGGTGCTGGCGCGATATCAGGCCGGCAACATCTACTTTCAACGCGACAAGCTGGAGGAAGCTGTCACTGAACTCACCAAAGTTTTAGAAGCCGACCCAAGCTTCAGACCCGCGATCGAGACACTCGCCCAGGCGCGTCTCAAACAAGGCTCGTTCAACGAGGCCGTCACGTTGCTGGAACGTGCAGTCGCTCTGGATCCGACCTGGCCCAACGCCTTCGCGTTGCTCGGCCGTGCCTACACTCGCGCAGGCAAACGCGAGGAGGCGAAGAAGGCGTTCGCAACTGCACAGAAGTTAAGCGCTGAAGAACGGAAACGATTAGAACGCGCCGTCAGTAAGCCCAACGAAGAACTTTAACCGCAGATGAACGCAGATTAACGCAGATCAGAATTTCTGATCTGCGTCATCCGCGTTCATCTGCGGCTAATCTCTTGCTAGAAATAAAACTTCAATCCGAACTGAACCTGTCTCGGATCGCGCGTCGAGAAGAACTGTCCAAACTGGCTGATCGCCGCGAGACTCGAAATGCTGCTGAACGCCGGATCCGTCGGCAACCGATCCGGAATGGTTTGGAAGACGTCGTTGAAGAGCGTCTTGTTGAAGATGTTGAAGAACTCGGCGCGGAACTGAAGCCGGTAGCGCTCCGTCATGTGGAAGTTTTTGGTCAGATTGAGATCCGTGAAGAACTGGCTCGGGAAGCGGAACGGCGCTCGTGGCGAGTTTCCAATCTGTCCCGTCAGCGTGGTCCGGAACGCAAACGGATTGAACGCGTACGGAATACCGCCGGTTGGATTGGCTGGAATACCTTCCAACGGATCGCTGACGATGTCCGGACGAGTACCGCGGGCGGGTACAGTGGTAGAACCTTGAACAACGCGGTTCAGTGGCAATCCTGTTTGCGCAGTAGTGATGCCCGCGATTTCCCAGCCGCTCAAGAGCGTGCGCCCGATACCCGAACTCGCAAACCCTGAATGGAACGTGGGCACCTCGTAGACATAACTCGCCACGAAGACATGCGTACGATCGAGTCGCGAGACGGCGCGTTCGAAATGATAGTTGGTACGAATCTGCGGGACGTCGACCGCGTCGCGATCGTTAGTCGCGTCAGTAATGTTTTTGGAGAACGTGTACGCAAGCTGCGCCGTGATACCGCGCGTCGGACGCAAGCGGAATGAAGTGAGCAGTCCGTGATAACGAGAAGTCGCGCTCGTCTGGCGATCGGTGATCGAACCGAAGCCACGGAAGGGCCGCGCGAGGTTGATACAGTTCGCCGGATTGTTCGACGAGCTGAGCGCGGTGTCGCAGCCGGCGACTCCCTTCGAGGCCGCCACTATCTCCGCCGGCGTCGGCGCGTTGATGTCGACAGGTCGAATCAGGTGGTTGCCCGCTGAGCCCGCGTATCCGATTTCGAACAGAGCGTTTCGAAATACTTCCTGTTGCCAGCTCAACGCCCACTGCTGGATCATCGGCGTGACCCACGGAGCGGTCGTGGCGTTTACCGTCCCCAAATTACCGCGAGTCGCGGGCGAGGCAGGCGTCGGATTGCCAAACGGAATAGGCGCTGCCACCGTTCCAGTCGGACTGTTGGAGTTGTTGAAGGGCGGCGTGGTAAATGCGTTTTGCTCGACGATTCCGACGAGGGCCTGATCGTAGTAGATACCGTAGCCGCCTCTGAACACGGTCTTCGCGGTGTTCCACGGATCCCAGGCAAAGCCGATGCGCGGCGCCCAGTCGTTTTTGTCGTTCAGTTGAACTCGACGACCGAACGGCGAGTTATTTCCCGCATACGCAAAGCCGTTCGTTAGATTGAACGAGCTGGTATTGAAGAGACTGCACGAGACGTTGAAACAAGTTGGAGCAAGCCCCGGGTTGTACAGTTCAGGTAAGAACGTCGCCAGAACATTCTGCGTATCGATCGGCTGTCGATAGCGGTAATAACGAAGACCGTAGTCGAGCTGAAGGTTTGGTTTGATCTTCCAGGTGTCTTGGGCATAAAACTCGGTGCGTCCAAATCTGAGGTGCTCCGTCACATCTCGTTCGGGTTCGGTATAACTCGCTGCCCTGCCGAGCAGAAAATCAGCGAGGCCGATACCCGAAGTCTGCGTGCTGACGCGTGTCATCAAGCCAGTGAATCCGTATCGACCTTGTGTAAGACTGGCCGCGTTCTCGTCCTTGGATTCCCAGCTTATGTCGAATCCCGTTTTGAACGTGTGCTGCCCAAAAATGACCGTCACATTGTCTTTCGGATTCCAGTTTCGATACTTCACATCGAACAGTTGGCCTGAACCAATCGTGGGGGCCGTGGACAGTCCGATGCCGGTGATGTCAATCACGGGCGGCAAGCCGGAGTTGTTTTCCGGGAAGAGCTCGGTGTTTTGAACCGTGACGTCTTTGCCGTTGTAACGACCTAAGAGATCAGTCGTGATCTTGTTGCCGGAGAAAGTGAATGAAAACTCGTTGACGATCCGTGGTCCAAAGCTACTGGTCAAACTGAGAGCGAGCACATCGCCGGGCACGGTCGTATCAGTAGTCGCTACGTTGGGGAACGGGTTATTGAAGAACAGTCCACCCAGTTCAGTAGTCTCAGACAAATCGCGGGTGTAGCGTCCAGTTAGCCGGTGTGTCGACGTAAAGTTATGGTCGATGCGAACGGTCTCCTGTCGCGTGTTTTGAATGCTGGGCGTCGTCACTGCAAAGCGGTTTGGCGCGCGGGCGGTATTTGTCGCAGGGACGTTGGGATCAGGAATAAGACTCAACAGCGCTTTTGCGGCCGGGTTGATTCGATTATCGGGGATCGTATTGTTCGTAAACTGTAATCCCGTTACCGGATCGAAGATCGGCGCGTTGCCTGCTTCCGAAAAGTTTCCCTGCCGTTCGAGCAAGCTCGGCACTGTGACCGGCGAGACTGTACTTGGAGCGCGAATGATGCGCCTGAACTCCTGCGAAAACAGGAAGAACGTCTTTTCGCGATCCCTATTGAAGAGCTTCGGAATCGTCACGGGCCCGCTGACGAGATAACCAAAATTGTTGTAGCGGAGTTTCGGCCGCGGCGTGCGCTCCTCGCCGACCGTATTCAATCCTAATTTGACTTGCTGATCGTTCGGACCAAACGAGCCGTTGGCGTTGTTGAAGAAACTGTTCGCATTGAGCTTGTCGTTACGCAGAAACTCATAGGCGCCGCCATGAAACTCCTGACCGCCCCCACGCGTGATGAGATTAACTACGCCGCCGCCCGATTTGCCGAACTCGGCGGTCGGTACCGAAGTGATTACGCGAAACTCCTGAATCGAATCAACAGTCGGGATCGATAGCAATGTAATTCCCGAACCGACGTCGGTATTGCTAACGCCGTCAACCAGGAAGTTGATCGAGTTGCGACGCGTGCCGTTGACGGAGAAGTCAACTACGTTTGTTAATCCGATGCCGATCTCCGAAGCACCGCTGCTACTCACGCCCGGTACGAGGGTCAGCAACTGCATGAAGTTGCGATTGTTGAGTGGCAGTTCAACCACGCGGCGATTCTCTACCACGTCGCCGACCGTCGCGCTCGTCTGGATTAAAGGTGCTTCCGCAGTGACTGTGACTGACTCGGTGACAGCGCCGGTTTCGAGGGGCACGTTGATCGTCTTGCGATCGTTGACGTTGATCTCAAGACTCTTGCTCAGATATTCCTTGAAGCCCTGCGCTCGAACAGATAAGTCGTATGTACCAGGCTGAATCTGCGTCAGCGTGTAGCTACCGCTGTCGTCCGATTGCACCGTCCGAACCTCGCCTGTTTTCGTGTTGGTCAAGGTTATGGTCGCGCTCGTCACGACAGCTCCGGCCGGATCGGTAACCTGACCGTCAATTCGCGCGGTCACCTCCTGAGCAAATGTAGTCTGGGAGAACCCCAACAGGAGTAGAACTACGACACAAAGTAAATGTTTATTCATATGCTCCTCGCGCATTTGTGGTTTGGATCGGAGAACCGCCGACACGGAATGGCTAATACCCACCTGGAAAAATTTGAAAATTGACAAGCAGATTTGCTGGACTATCGGTGAATTTATACACCGGCTGAAACGGATTAACAAGATCGCCCTGAATTCATTGCCTCGTGCTGGCTCAAAAGACGGCGCGACGAACGCGCTCCAGATACGCGCCGTCAGGATTCAGCTCGCTGGGTCGAGCTGTAAAGTCGTACGAGAACAAAATGAAACCTTCAGCTTTGAGTGCGCGCGCGGCGTTGATCTTTTCGACAGTCGATTCGGACGGTATCCGGTAAGCACCGATACCTGCCCAAACCTGACGGTTCGCTGTGTGCGCCGTCGTCGCTGCGACCTCGATCTGTTTTTGAAAGACCGCGGTGTCGGTCGAGTAAGCCATTGGACACGCAACGTCGAGTATTCCCATCTGCAACCAGCGTCGCCAATCCTGAAAGCGACGCGTGTACGCGTTCTCGTCGTTGGCGAACACTGCGGCTGAAACGAGCGCCTCCGGCCGTCGTTTCTTAACGGCATGATAGATGCGCTCTACGAGACTGGTTACTTGGGCACGTTGAAAGTCGGCAAACTTGGCCGGAAACATCTCAGGCGCGGCTAACGGGTTTGTCTTCAACGTCTTCCTTAGCTCGCGTCGCTGATCCGCTGTTAACTGCGGTTCCAACCACTTGCGAAACTTCTCGAGCGACGTGCGACTGTAATCGAAATCCGGACTCGCGAATCGCACGTAGTCGAAGTGCAAACCATCAACCGGATAATGTTTCAGCACGTCCATCCAGATGTTGTAGATGTGATTGCGTACTTTCGGATTCGCGGGTCCGGTGTAGACGCCTTCCAACTCGCCCCGGTTCGCCTTGGACCACTCGACGATCTTCTGACGAAACACCGGATCACGCGGAGAAACGTTATACAGCTCCGCGGCGACAGGCTTCGGCACTGCCAGCCATTCGGGATGTTTGTTGTAGACGTGATCGGGATCGGTTGGCAGTGCATCGAGATTCGCGAGCAGGTTTGTGTTTATCCAGCCGTGCACTTTCAGTCCGCGCTTGTGTGCTTCAGCCAGCGTCAACTCGAGCGGATCGAATGACGTAGGCTGGTCCTTCAACTCTATCGCGCGCGGTTCGACGCGCGAGTTGTAGTAAGCATCGCCCCGACCGCGGATCTGAACGATCAGCGTGTTGAAGCCGTTGTCGGCGGCTGACTGGACTAACTGGCGAATCTTCTCCGGCGACGTGAGCGTCGTGCGCACCACCCACAGCGCTCGTACCTCCTGCGCCGTGGCCATCGAGCAACCGAATGCCATTAGGCAAAAAGAGACACAGATGCTCCTGATTACTCTTGTGTTTTTTGTGTCTCGTTGTGCCATGTCTCAGTATTGATATCGCAGCGAAAACTGAATCGTGCGCGGCGAATACGCGGTGGCTGTTCCGAGTATGCGCCCGAAGTTAGCATTCGTTATGTCGGTTGTGGGAAACCCATACTGCACGTGATTGAACGCGTTGAAAAAGTCAGCTCGCAGTGTGAGTCGATGACCTTCAAACGGCATCGGAAAATTCTTGAAGATGCCGAAGTCGACGTTCCTTACACCGTCGCCAAAGAAAGTATTGCGACCGACAAGCGAGGCGAGCGAGTCTGATGTTGAGAGGGGACGAAAGGCCGAGCCGGGTAGCGAGATGGTTGACGAAACCGGTTCCGCAACGCTGCGACCGAGAATAGTAGGATCCAGAATGACCGGCCGCGACTCTGAGAATCCGTCAAGGTTGAGATCGACCGCAGTCGTAATGACTGTAAAAGGAGTTCCTTTCGCGAGTTTCACAACCGTGGAAAACTGCCAGCCTCCGAGTACCTGGCCTTTGAAGCCTCGGTCACCACTGAACCACGGTGTTCGGTATGTTCCGAAGAACGTAAACCGGTGCGGCGTGTGGAACCGTGAGAGGGCACGCGCCGCCCTCACATCGTTTCCGGTTTGATTGGAATCCCCCGCACCGACAAATGTGGCTTCTGAAGTCGTGTCGATGGCTTTGCTGAAAGTGTAAGCCGCCTGGAAAGTAAAGTTGTAACTCAACCGTTTGGTCCACTCGACTTGTAGACCGTGGTAATAACTCCAGGAGCCATTACTAACCGCGAGGTTAGTCGAGTTCAGCGGGTTCGGTCGCCGCTCGTTTGTCCTCGGCACACGGAAGCTGTACTCGAGATTTCCGAGAGGAACGTTGACCGGACATTGCGTTGTCTTCGGTACGCCTGCGAGACCTGTTCCTGCACAAAGAATGTTTGCCGCAGGATGCAAAACCTGACCACGCACGTCGAAAGCTCTGGGATCGCCGGCTGGACGGTTCGCCGCGGTGTAAAGCGCAGTAGGCGCATTGAACGGATGGTTCGCAACTAGCACACCATTCGGATCGTGCACCGGCAGATTGTCGAGCGCGTAGCGAAGCAGACCGATGCCGCGATTGCCTGTGTAGCTAACGCGCAGCGCCGAGGCCAACGGCATTTGCCGTTCGAAGCTCAGATTCCATTGCTGGGTGTACGGCATCTCGAGGCCGGGATCGATGAGAGTGAGCGCAGCCCTGGCCGTCAATGCTGAGCCCGGTGTGAAAACCAAACCATTTGTCGGATCGGCGAGGTTAAGCGGATTAAACGTCGCTGTCGGCGTAATCGACTGGGCATACATGAAGGCGTTAGGTGGGTTGAATCGCACTGTCGCACCCGACTGCGAAAAAACGGATTGGAAAAGCCGGCCGTGATAGATCCCGTATCCACCTCGAATCGAAGAGTCTCCTACCTGGCCGAACATCCTTTTGAGAAATGGCTTTTCGAAACCCGGACTCCACGCGAACCCGAAGCGAGGTTCGATGTTGTCCTTGTCGTCGCCGAAACCATAATCGATCCGGTTTTCCGCTTCAGTCGGCGCTGAAACGTATTCATAACGCAAGCCGAGATTGAAGGTCAGGTTTGGACGTAGTTTCCAGTTGTCTTCGCCGTAGAAGTTTGCTTCGCGGGCGCGGTTCTCGAGGAAGAATGGACCATAGCCTTTCGTGAACGCGTTGACGCAGCCGTTGAGGAAAGCGTAGTACGGCGAAGCGATGCCTTGCGGATTTGCAGCACTGATCGTGTTCGGATCGCGATACGTCACGCCATTGCACGTGGCTGAGAAATTCCAGAACCCGCGCGAGTTGCTGTCGGCCACGTCGTCGAGTTGTTGGCGACGGATGTCAGTGCCGGCTTTAAAGAAATGATTGCCGCCGAAGAGAGTTGAGAGGTTGTAAACGATTTGATGGTCCGTCTGCCAGCGGTTGATCGGAAACTGACCTGCGTTGCCGATGATCGATCCGGCAACCGGAGTACCCGTAAAGCGGATGATCGGAGTGTCGTTCCCTCCTTTGATGCCTACGAGGGTTGTGCGCAGGCCCAGACCATAACGAGCTTCGCCGACAGTTCTCGCGCCGAACAAGTGCGTCCACGTCAAACCAATGTTCTGCTGTTTGTTGTTCTGCTTGGTCGTCTCACCAAAAATAATGTCTTCGTTGTCGAAGACCTGCCGCGTGTATTGCCAGCGGCCGGTGACCTGATCTGAGTTGAAAGGGTTCCAATCGAAGCGACCGGTGTAGTCCTTGAGTGGGCGATCGAATCCGACCTGGCCCGTGAACGTGCGAATGCTGCGCGGATCGTTAGGCGTCAGCGAAGCGGGAAATCGCTCGAGTACTGATCTGATAAATGCTCTATTGGCCGGAGTGTCACTGGCACCGGCTTGCTTAAACCAGTTTGCCTCGTTGCGCTCGCTCGGAAGAAATATATCGCGCGTGAAACCTCCCGCGCCGCTGTTCTGAACCTGATCGAAGCTGATGAAGCCGAACAGTTTGTTTTTAAAGACCGGAAACCCGCTCGTAAAGCCGTACTGGTTTCTGCGATTCACCGGTTTCTTCGTGCCGGGTGTGAATATGTTCGAAGCAGCGTTCAGGGCACTGCTGTTGTGATAGAAGTAGACGTCGCCGTGAATGCTGTTGGTGCCGGAGAGTGTTTGCACGAGCACCACCGCGCCGTAACCACGACCAAACTCCGCCGTGAAGTTGTTGGTGATTACCTGAAACTCTTTGATCGTGGACAACGACGCGCCTTGGCGATTTTGATTTTCAGAGGAGTCGTCGTTATTGACGCCGTTGATTTGAAATGTCGCGCCGCGTGTTCCAGTGCCGTTGAAGTTGATCGAAGATCCTGAAGACGCGGTGGGGTTGTTTTGACCGCTGGTGGGGTTCTCTTGAAATCCGGTAAAGGTCTCCGCGAGGGTTAGAAAATTTGACTGGTTGAACGTCGGCTTGGCGAGGATCTCTTCGGTGTTTAGCGAGCCCTTTATCTCGGCGTTCGTAGTATTAATCGGAGCCGCGTCAGCCGTGATTACAACAGCTTCAGTAACTCCGCTCGGGTTGAGCGTGAGATTGATGACGCGCGTCTGATTCAGAGTGATCTCCACATTTTCCTGCGTGACGGCAGTGAAGCCCGTGTTGGAGGCAGTGACTTTGTATCGACCCAACGGCAGGAACGGAGCGACGTAATACCCATCGCCGTTTGTCTTGAGGTTGCGCACCTGCCCAGTCTCCGCATTGAGCACGACCACTTCTGCGCCCGGAATTACTGCGCCCTTAGCGTCAGTCACCGTCCCCTCCAGGGTTCCGGTGACCGTCTGAGCAAAAGCGCGTGGCGCCGAAAGAAGTACCGCACAAACTAAAGCCAGGAATACAAAGCGGCGATTCGTTTTAAGGTCGAACATGGGGAGCTCTCCTTCTCATGATGGTGTGGCCATGTATCCGGCGCCACGCAACGTGACGCCGGGTCGAGCGGCCGACATTTGATTGTTCTCGAGCACTGGCGCGCCGTTTACGATTACATAACTGATACCCACCGGAAATTGATGCGGCTGATCGAAAGTCGCCTGATCGATGATCGTGTTTTCATCGAAGATCACGAGGTCCGCCGCAAAGCCTTCGCGAATCAGTCCGCGATCGGGAAAGCCAAACGTCTGGGCCGGCAGTGAAGTCATCTTCCTGATCGCGTCTTCAAGTGTGATCAGTTTCAACTCACGAACATACCGGCCCAGCACGCGCGCGTTGTTGCCGTAACCACGTGGGTGAGGCACGCTCTCGTCAAGCTGACGCACGCCGCTATCCGAAGCGATCATCGTGAACGGTTCCTGCATGATCCGCCTCACGTCGTCTTCGCCCATGCCGTGATAGATCATACCGGCGCCTCCAGCCTCGTACATCTCGAGCATCTGCTCTATCTGGCTGGTGACGTCGCTCTTCTTCTTAACTAGTTTCGTGATTTCAGCGATCGACTTGCCGTTGAACGATTTGTCGCGATCGTACGAAGCGACTACCGCATACGAATAGTCTTTGAAGCCACTGCGCTTCAACGCGTCTTTCGTATCGTTGATGGCGCGGTCGCGTGTGGCTTTGTCGGCCAGTCTCTTTTTGGCTTCATCCAGACCGCCCGCGCGCAGCCACGACGGCAAGCGAGACTCGAGCGAAGTGGAACTCGCCGTGTACGCATACTGATCGACAGTCACAACCAAACCGCGCGCACGAGCTTCCCGCACGAGCCCAAGTGTCATCGGACTCTGTCCCCACAGTTTCTTGTTGCTGATCTTGAAGTGAGAAATCTCGACAGGCAGTCCCGCCTGTTCTCCGATCTGAATGCTCTCGCGAATGGCGTCGGCGACTTTATCGCCTTCGTTGCGCATGTGCGTCGCGTATAGACCACCGTACCTCGCCGCGACGCGCGCGAGCGCCACAATCTCGTCTGTCTTTGCGTAAGTTCCGGGAACGTAGATCAATCCGGTGGAAAGTCCGACCGCGCCGTCTTTCATGCCCTGCTCGACGACGCTTTCCATCTGCTTGAGCTCTTCAGGCGTGGGCGCGCGATCTCCTAGCCCCATCACCTTACGACGCACGGAACCGTGAGCGATGAGAGTGGCAAGATTTACTGCGAGCGGCTTTTCCTTGTTGCGACCGAGAAACTCTGCGACGTTGGTGGTTGACGTTCCGCAGTTGCCGGTGACGAGGGTGGTGACCCCCATCCGCACAAAATTCTCGGCAGCGGGCTGGTTGTAGATCGATTCGACGTGTGTATGGACGTCGATAAATCCGGGAGCAACGATCTGTCCGCGCGCATCGATGGCCCTCGCCGCCGTCGCGTTTGGTCCAAGGCGGCCGACACGTGCAATACGGCCGTCTTTAACGGCAACGTCGCCACGAAACCATGGGTTGCCACTGCCGTCCACGATGCGAGCGTTAGTGATTAAGAGATCATAAGCGGGCGCGGGAGCTTGTGCGTCGACGTGCAGGACTGCAAACAGAAAGCCGCCTATCACCAGCGCAATTAACACCAGTGCGGCAGACTTAAGCAGGAGACTCATTCTCACCGATGCCTGTTTACGAATTCGCTGCGTTCTGAGTAGAAGAGCCCGAATTATAGACGCATACGCTGGAATAATAATAGCTAAATGTTTTTATCACTTTGATAAAAACGGCTGATGAATAGAAATTCATCATTATGAGCGGCCGAAACACAAAATCTCTTCCGCGTCGTTCTGCCGTTGCACGTAATTAAAAAACCTTGACGCGAATCGGCGCAGGGATATACTGCCGCCATCGCAGGCTGATCCTTTTCGTCCGGCGCCGCCGTCCAAGCGGTTCGCATTCGCGTTCGTTGCCCGAGTCCGTTACCAAACAAGAGGAGGTCGCTCCATGTCAGGTTCCAAGTTGCTACTCTTCGTCGTAGTCGCACTGTTTGCCGTCAGCGCAACAGCGCAGACCAGCACGTCTCGAATCACTGGCCGCGTGTTGGATGCGAAACAAGCATCGATTCCAGGGGCCAGCGTCACCATCACAAATGAAGCCACCAATGTTTCGCAAACACAGACCACGACGGAAGCAGGCGTCTATGCGTTTGAGGCGCTTCCCGTCGGCGACTATACGGTTACTGTCGAACAGGCCGGCTTCAAGAAGTTTCTGCAAACCGGAAACCACCTTGAAGTAAACAATCCCTTGACTGTCGATGTGGTGCTCGAGATCGGACAGGTCTCCGAGGTCGTCACCGTGCAGGGTGGTCCAGAGCAGTTGCAAACGGCAAATGCAACGTTGGGCAATGTCGTCGAGCAAAAAGCAATCGAAACGTTGCCACTGAACGGTCGCAATCCTTTGACGCTGTTGCTGCTCGAGCCCGGAGTCGTACAGCGATCGTTCGGCGGCGCGGGTTCCGGCGTTCACGTGAACGGTGCTCGCGATCGCGCGTACAACGTAACGATCGACGGTATCGAGGCAAACGAATCGAGTGTGCCGAACCCGGTGTCAAACCTCTATCGCATCAATCCTGACAACGTACAGGAGTTCAAAGTCACGACCAACAACGCGACTGCGGAAGAGGGCCGGAATAGCGGCGCTTCAATCTCCATTGCGACGCGCAGTGGGACCAGTGAATACCACGGGACGGTATTCGGGTTCTTCCGGAACGACGCCTTGAATTCCAACGAGTGGTTCGCGAATGCTCAGAAGACACCCAAGCCGGTGATTAGAATGGGCCAGTACGGCTTTGAACTCGGCGGGCCGATCAAGAAAAACAAGAGCTTCTTCTTTGGCAGTTGGCAGTACAACCGCGTCGACTTCACGCAACCGATCGATCAGACGTTCGGAATTCCTATCGTCTACACAGCGCTCGCACGCCAGGGAGTTTTCCGGTACTTCGTCCCGGATCCAGATCACCCGCTGAAGATTGGGACGACGACAATACTTCGTAATTCGCCGTTACTGGTGGATCCGACGACCGGCGCTTTGCTCGTTCCGCTTTGTCCGAGTCCTACAACCGGTGTGGGCTGCGTTCGCGTGTACGACACGCGCACGCCAGGCGCGACCGGCAATAACACAACCAGCAAGCCACTCGATCCAGCCGTTGCGAACCTCCTGAATTCGTTTCCACTGCCTAACAACTTCAGCTCCGGCGACGGATTGAACACGGCTACATTTCTTTGGAACCCACCGACTGCGATTCGTGGTCCAGCAATCAACGTTCGCATCGATCACAATTTCAACGAGAACAACAGCGTCTTTGGTCGCTACCTTTGGTCTGACTACAATACGCTCGAAGGCGATCCGTTGAACGGCCGGCCGCAGGTCTATCCGGACAATCCGCCGCAGGGTGAAGTGTTTCGTCGCACATCGAACCTCGCGATTGGTTGGCGTCGCGTGATTTCACCGCGCGTCGTCAATGAACTGACTGCCGGCTACGGACGCTTTGGTTTTCTGTTCACTCAAGGCGAGGCCAATCCGGCATGGCCCGATGTGCCGCCGTACGACTTCACTAGTCTCAGCGAACCGTGGCTCAATACTCCACGCACGGCGCGCTGGGTAACGACACCACAGATTCTCGACAATCTGAGCGTGGTCCGCGGTGCGCATGTATTTCGCGCTGGTATCAACTTCCGGTTCTACCGGCACGTCGATCAGCGCGGTCAGCCTGGCGGTATCAACGTCACTCCATCAGTCACCTTCTCCCAGGCCAATCGAAATCCATTTAACTCGGACGGGTTCAAAGGGGCCCCGGACATCAATACGACGAATGATGCAGGCACTCTGGGAAACCTGATCAACACGATCTATGGCTTGCCTGCGAGGATTTCTCAAACGTTCATCGCTAATTTAAAGGATGACGTTTTTCTGCCGTTCAAGACGGGCGATAGCGTTACGTTGTATGCAGAGAAGCACAATCTCGATCAATACAACCTGTATTTCCAGGATGAGTGGAAGGTCCGTCCAAACTTGACGTTGAACTACGGTGCGCGTTGGGAAATCAATCCACCGGGAAATACATCGCCGAGCGAAAACGTATTTGTCGCGACGAGTCCAATCGCTGCCAGCAGCGCTGTAACATTCGCCCACGCCGACCGCTGGTATGAAGGTGATTTCAAGTGGGCCATCGGTCCGCGATTCGGCCTCGCTTACAGTCCTGACTTCAAATCGGGTTTCATGAAAACGTTATTTGGCGGAAACGGTAACAGCGTGATTCGCCTCGGCTATGGCATTGCCTTCGACACGATTTCGTCGTTCCAGGTAACAGCAGCAGCCGGTAGAACACCTGGCTTGGTCCAGTCTTGCACCACGACGTTTCCATTCACGACCATCACGAACGGATGCGTGAACTCGCCCGACGTAAACAAGACCGTCGCAGGTGGCTTCCCCGAATTGCTGCCGGCGCCGACAGTCAAGCCTTCTACATTTTTCACGCCGCCGTTACAAACCAGGACCAATGCTCCGCCGATTACGGTTTTCGCGCCCGAGATGAAACTTCCGACCGTTCACGAATGGAACCTCGGCATCCAACGAGAACTGCCGGGCGGTTTCGTCATGCAAGCCGCTTATATCGGACGCCGCGGCGAACGCCTGTTCATGGCATACGACATCAACCAGATCAGGGTAGAACCGATTCTGGAGTCGTTCCTTAAACTGCAGGCAAACAATAAATTGGCTAATTGCTTACCGAGCGGGGCCACTCGGCCTTCTGCACCCGGTCCGTGTGTTCCAGCGTTCACGGCTGCGCAGATTCCATTACTCGCGGCTAGCGTCACTGGTATCAATGCTACGTTTGTTAACTCCACCACCACGCAGGGAGAACTGAACGTAAATAACATCGGCAACCTGGCGCGAAGGATTGAAGACACAACGCTGGCTTTCAAGCTGCGGCCGAACCAGCAGTTCAGTGTGATTACTTATTTGGACAACAGCGGCGACTCGAACTATCACGCGGCGCAATTCACGTTGCGGCGGCGGTTCAGCAGCGGGTTGGGTATGAGCCTGGCCTACACGTTTGGCAAGTCAATCGACAATCAATCTGTCGATCCGGTCGGTGCTTCTTCAGGTGGAGGCCTGTCGACGACCAATTCGCGTACGCCGACTGACATTCGCGACTTCCGTCAAGAACGGGCTCGTTCTGACTTCGATCGCACTCATGTGTTCACGGGCGCGACGGTTTGGGAAGTGCCTCTGGGTCGCGGTCGAAGATTTTTCGGCTCGTCGCACGGAGTCGTGAATCAAATCGTTGGCGGATGGACCATCAACTCCATCTTCAATGTGATGAGCGGCGAACCGTTTGCCGTTCGCAGTGGATCATTCACCGCAAACGGAAGTCACGAGTCACGCGCGGGCGTCCAGGCGCCCGTCAAACCGCAACTACAGGAACTACCGGGACAAACCTTCGCCGGACCAGTTCTGTTCAAGCCCGTCACGCTGACGACGTGCGGCGCAGAC
This sequence comes from Acidobacteriota bacterium, assembly GCA_046733535.1. GTDB lineage: Bacteria > Acidobacteriota > Blastocatellia > Pyrinomonadales > Pyrinomonadaceae > PSRF01. Next base: position 4,520 of record JBKPPH010000382.1, on the reverse strand, counting down.
CTAAGTCAACCTTTCTGTCTGCCGGCGCCGGGCCAGGAAGGCGCGGGTCGGAACATCTTTACCGCTCCGAGTTATTGGAACGTCGATCTCGGGTTCATCAAAACTTTCGCCATCACAGAACGGGTGAAACTTCAGTTTAGGACCGAGATGTTCAATGCTTTCAATCACGCGAACTTCGATAATCCACGCGATGCATCCGTTGGTTCGCCGAGCATTCAGTCGAGTGTGTTTGCGCAGACCTGCTGCGCGGCTGTTGCACCACCCTCGACACAAACGATCGTGCAAACGGGTGAGGCCGCACGCGTGATCCAGTTTGCGTTGAAGCTGCAGTTCTAGCCACGAAAGCGCGGAGTAAAAATCAGGGGCAGGAGTTTATTTCTCCTGCCCCTGTCATCATCTGCACTTGGCGCGCGCGCGCAAAATCCTGTAATCCTGTCTAACGTGACCATAACAAAAACGGCGCATCGAATCGAAGACGTACTCTCCGTCTTGAACTTTGCTGAGAGCGCAGCCCATTCCGGTTCGTACGTCGCGGTGATGCTCAGCTACGAAGCAGCACCGGCATTCGATCCCGCACTCGTCACTCATGCGCCTACTGATTTTCCCCTCGCATGGGCCAGGGTTATCTCGGACCCGTTAGACGTCGCCACTGAAGACCGTCCGCCTACGCCTGCAAATTCGTGGACGCCCGGTGTGAGCCGTGATGAATACGATCGCGCAGTCGCTCGAATCAGAGATCTGATCGCGGCCGGCGACACCTACCAGGTCAACTACTCGTTCCCATTGACCGCGACGTTCGTCGGGGATCCTTACGCGTGGTATCAAGATCTCGTCCTCGCGCAGGGTGCGCAATACTCTGCCTATGTCGATCTCGGACGTTACAAGGTGCTGTGCCTTTCGCCGGAACTATTTTTCGAGCGCCGCGGCAATCACGTAATAACGCGACCGATGAAAGGAACAGCCCGGCGCGGGCGTTGGGCCGCTGAAGATCAAGAGTTGGCGCAGCGGCTGCAACGATCGCCGAAGGACCGCGCGGAAAACGTCATGATCGTCGATCTGCTGCGCAACGATCTCGGCAAGGTTTCAGTGCCGGGCAGCGTGCGCGTGTCGTCGTTGTTCGATCTCGAACGTTTCGAAACTGTTTGGCAGATGACCTCGACAGTCGAATCCACGTTGAACGACGGAACGAGTTTAGTGGAGCTGATGACGGCGTTGTTTCCCTGCGGCTCAGTTACAGGCGCACCGAAGATTCGCACGATGAAGATCATTCGCGAGCTGGAGCCTTTTCCACGCGGCGCGTACACGGGAGCGATCGGATTCTTGAAACCGGGTGGCGACTGCGTCTTCAACGTCGCGATTCGCACAGTTGTCATTGATACCGAATCGAACGTCGCGACCTTCGGTGTCGGTGGCGGCGTAACGATCGATTCGACCGCGGAGCGTGAGTACGAAGAGTGTCTGGTGAAGAGCCGCTTTCTTCACACATCGCCCGTCGTGTTTCAATTGTTCGAATCGATCCTGCTGCAAGATGGTGAATACTTTTTACTTCCGCAACATCTTAAGCGACTCAGAAATTCTGCTGAGTTTTTCGGGTTTACGTTTTGTGAAGGCGAGATCGAGCCGGCGTTGAATACGGTAGCCGCCGAGAATCCGGCAGGAACGTTAAAGATAAAACTCACCTTGTCGAAAGACGGGCACGTCGAAACTGAAACGTCTGCGATCACGACACGGAAACAATTGCGCGTGGCACTTTCGAGCCAGCCCGTCGATTCATCCGACCGTTTTCTCTTTCACAAAACCACGCGCAGAGATTTCTACAACGCGCAACTCGACGCGCGTCCTGATTGTGACGACATCATCTTCTGGAATGAAAGCGGCGAGATCACCGAGTCGAGTATCGCGAACATTGTGGTGTCGATTGATGGTCAACTCTTCACGCCGCCGATTGCGTCAGGATTGTTAGCCGGAACATTTCGGAACCAGTTGCTGCACCAGGGAAAAATCAAGGAGCGTGTAATCACGATCGACGAATATAGACGCGCCAATGAAGTCTTTCTCATCAATTCCGTTCGCAAATGGATAAAAATCGCGGATTAACGCGCCTCTACCCGATTTTTTGTATCCCGTTACACCTTTTCGGATCAGCGGACTTGAGTTATAGTGTGCGCCATCACTAGGTAACACCTCTCGGACCGAGAAAACTACAACTTAATCTTCCCCTTTTAGGAGGCACGTATGGCTCGCTTCTCAACCAGTGTTCTGCTCCTTGTATTTGCCTTGTCTCTACCGACAATTGTCTCAGCTCAGGTCACGACAAGCGGTCGTCTGACCGGAGTAGTAACGGATTCGCTCGGCGCTTTGGTGCCCAAAGCCGATATCGAAGCAATCCAGAATGAGACAAAGACTTCCTACACGACGACCGCGAGTGAAGAAGGCAGTTGGTCGATCCCGTCCATTCCAAACGGCACGTACACGATCACTGTCTCCGCTCCGAATTTCAAGAAGACGATAATTAAGAATGTGAAAGTAGACGCCGGCCAGGTAGCGTCGGCAAACGCGACGCTGGAACCGGGCGGCGCCAACGAGCAGATTGTAATCACTGGCGGCGGCGAGATCCTTCAGACTGAAACCGCGAATGTTGCTACTACGATCACCGGCAAGCAGATTACCGAGCTTCCATTCGTCACACGCGACGCTCTCCAGCTCGTGCTGAATCTTCCCGGCGTGCAAACGCCCGGCGTGCCGCGCACCTCGTCGATCAACGGTTTGCCAAAAGGTTCCGTGAACCTCACGCTCGACGGCGCAAACATTCAGGACAACTTCCTGCGAAGCTCGGATGGTTTCTTCACACAGGTCCAGCCGAAAGCCGACGCGGTCCAGGAAGTCACGCTTTCGAGCGCCGTGCCGGGAGCTGAAAGCGGCGGTGAAGGCGCGGTTCAAGTCCGTTTCATAACTAAATCCGGCACTTCCGAATTCCATGGCGGAGCTTTTTGGCAGTACCGCTCGCCGCGATTCAACTCGAATTACTATTTCAACAATATCGATGGTTTGCCGCGTGACAGTCTGTTCCTGCGGCAGTACGGCGGCCATATTGGCGGGCCGATTCTCATTCCGAAGCTGTTGAAGAACCGAGAGCGTGCGTTCTTTTTCTTGAACTACGAAGAGTTTCGATTGCCGCAAGCATACGGATCACTTTCGGCGGTCGGAAATATTTTCGTGCTCACGCCCGAAGCGCGTCAGGGTCTCTTTACCTACAAAGACTCGGGCGGGACAGTTCGAACGATCAACCTTCTTACTTTAGCTGCCTCGAAAGGTTTTCCGGGAACTATCGATCCGACGATTGGCGCCGGCCTCGATATCATCAACACGGCTGTTCACTCAGGAGGAGCGCTGAGAAGCCGCGTTGCATCGGCCAACGATTTCAACCGGCTCGATTATCAGTTCCAGGATCCCGGTACGAACATTCGCCGTTTTCCGACCGCCAGGTTCGACTGGAACATCACCAAGAACCAACATATCGAGTTCATTCACAACTATCAGTTCTATTATTCGACTCCTGACGCCGTTAACGGTCAGAACAGTGTCGCGCCCGGACAAGGAATCGTAATCGGTACACCCGGTGTTACAGGATCGATTTATCGCGACTCTTTCTCGTACGTGATGGCCCATCGCTGGACGATCAACGATCGGCTCGCCAATGAAATACGCGCGACCTCAGGAGGCAACGGCACGTCCGTGTTTACGCGTGAATTTGCCCCCGGCCTTTTCAGTATGTGGGGCGGATATGCGGTGCAAAGCGGCACCTTCCTTGGTGCACAGGGTAATGGTACCGGCGCTTTCTATAATCGCCGTACCACCTCGCGCCGCAATACGCCGACGAAAGGGTTGACGGACAACATAACGTTCGTTCAGGGTGATCACACCCTGAATTTCGGCGCATCGTTCCTGCGCATCAACTCATTCACTCAGGCGGCAGGTACGCAACTCGTTCCGCAACTGCTACTCGGAATCACTTCCGACGATCCGATGAACGTCAGCGTCTTCACCAACACGGGATCGAACCCCAGCTTCCCGGGCTCGAACTCTACCCAACTCGCCAACGCTCAATCGCTCTATGCAATCCTGACTGGACGTGTGAGCGCAATCAATCGATCCGCTTCGCTCGACGGCGACACGAAGAAGTATCTTTTCGATAGCTTCACTGAGTTTAACCATCAGAACGAGTGGGCGTTTTACGGGCAGGACGCGTGGAAAGTCCGGCCGGGTCTGGTTCTAAATTACGGCCTGCGCTGGGAGTTCGAACCTTCGCCTGTGAATGACAATCTCGTCTACACGCGAACTGGCTACGATGGAATCTTCGGCGTTTCCGGAGCCGGCAATCTATTCTCGCCCGGCTCCTTTACTGGCCAGCCGACTCAGTTCCGCCTCCTGGGCGAAGGCGAACAGGGTTATCGCACGCGACACCATGATTTCGCGCCGTCGTTTGGTTTCGCTTACAGCCCGACTTTCAAATCCGGATT
>JBKPPH010000381.1:0-9512 GCA_046733535.1 Acidobacteriota bacterium | reverse complement strand
GCAGGTGGTCGTAGTAATCGGAAAGTTCGTAGAAGGCGAGGTCGGAGGTAACGGATTTTTCGTGAATGAGCGAGGTGATGTGGTCCTGCAACAACTCGGCCTGCACGGTGCGAACCCAATTGATGCCGCCGCGCACGACTTCCATCAACAGCAGAATGCCGCCGAGCAGCAACAACAACAGCAACACGTGCCGCACGTCCGGGCTCCCGCTGCGCAACGCCGCAACAACGCCGTCGACGACGAGCTTCGTAAGATAAACAGTAGCCGCAGGCAACAGCCCCTGCACGATCAGTAGCACGATCCAGGCCACAGTCCACGGGCGCGCCACGTTCCAAACGAGTTTCAGAGCGCGCGGCAGGTAAGGCAGTTGGGCCAGTGCCTTGCGAAGTTTCGAGCTGAGAATTGTTATCGCACCGAACATGAATTTATCGACTCAGCTTGCGCAGTTGTCCACGTGAAAGAGGCACGCCGAAGAAAGTTGACTGTTTGAAACTTGCTTTCGGACGCTGGGCGTCTCGCGCGAAGAAATCCGTGTCCCACCGCCAAACGTAATCGTCTTCGATTATCTTCGCTGCCAATCGCAATTGAATGCGCTCGCCTTCCAACATCTCCACCGGCTCAGGAAAAGGAAACAGGCCGTTGCCATAGATCATTTCGGGCGCGCCCGGATGATTTGAAAAACCGATGTCACCGGCCAGCTCCGAATCAAACCACACCGCGACTCCGTGCGCCGTGCCGTTTCGCGCTACGTGCAAACAAATCTCGGCGCGAACGTCAGGAGTGTCCACTTCGTAGTAATCAACCGTGCTCCAACAAACAGGTGCTGACAACAACTGCTCGGGTTTTATGCGCGTCTTGCGCCACGTGTTAGTGACGAGCCGCGTCCCCGCGGACAGATCCAGATCGAACTCGTTGTGCTCCCACGGGCCGACAAGCTCTTCGTACCGATCAGGCGCTTCGACAATCGCGGCCCAGAGAACATCGCGGCGCGGAATGAGCACGCCGCCGCGCGCTAACAGTCGGGCGCGCGCGTCGACGATCGATGGAAGGTGTCGTTGAAACCACGGCAACACGCCGCGCAGATCAGAAATGATAATGGTGGCAGGCTCGGGCAGATCGATCTCGGTTGAAAGACTTTCGAAGAACTCAATCCGATCTGCACAGCCATTCGCGGCCGCAAGTTCGCGCGCCAGAGTAATCACGCCCTCAGGTTCCACGGCGTACACGCGTCGCGCACCGAGCTTGCACGCGAGCAGCGCAAACACGCCCGGCCCACTGCCGAGATCCATCACCACTGAATCAGGCTTCACGGTATGCCGCAACGCCGCGGCATACGCATCCATCCGCGGAGCATCGGCAAGCATTTGACCGTAGAAGCGAAGACTATACATAAACCGCGGATACCACGGACTTAAAATCCGACAAAATCCGTGTGCACAGTTCCGGGACGTGCGCTATGTCTGAATGCGGCGTCACTCGTCGCAACGGAACGTTATTCAAAACGCGCGTCAACAACTCAAACTCCCGCGCGCGCATTTGCTTATCCATCAACTTCGTCGCGTAAGTGTTTGCAACCAGCGACATCAACCCTTCCGGCTTGTCGAGTGGTTCGACAAAAGGCGCTGTCCTGTCGTTGCTCCGCCCGCCGAGCAGATAGATCGCGGCCAACGGCAGCGGTCGATCTTGAAATCGTTCACTCAGATCGAGGCAACGCTTGTCCCAGTTCGGCGTCAGCTTCGGCAACTGCGTTTCACTTCCGTAGAGCGCTTTCACCGACGCGGGCCACAAACGAATACACGGATATGCCGGCCGAACCAGAAACTGATCGACTCGATCGTCAAGCGTCACCACGTCTTCAGCGAGAATGCGGTAGCCCCGATCTGACAACGCCGCTGCCGTCGTCGATTTGCCGGATCCTGCCGGACCTACGAGTGCGACAGCTTCATCGCCGATCGCGATCGCGCTCGCGTGTAAACAAACAACACCTCGCAACAGCATGACGAAACCCATCACTGGCCCCAGCAGGTAAGTCGCCGCATCTTCGAGTGTCAGAGGCTCAACCCACTGCGCCCAAACCTCCGCGCCTTGCGCGTCAACTAAAAACTCAGTCCCATCGGCGTAAGTAAACCTATAGTACCTTCCATCGAGCACACGAAAGACGCGCAGCACAGGATTACGGCATTCGTCCTCGTAATCTGCGGCGTACGTTTCGATCTGAGTTGTAGCGACTTCGTGAAGCCAGGAAGGAAGCGAGCCGAACGAGACACGAAGATCTTCCGGCGCGTTTGCAGAGGCTGCCACTCCGGGAATTATTTCATTGGCGACTACTCCGAGACCATAGATCGAGCACCGGTAAGGCATGAATTGAGGCGTAGTAATTTACATGAAACTGCCGGACGTCGGGTGTTAATTCGAAGGCGATCAAACGCCTGTTTTAGGACCTGCGGCGGCCCCGCCACCGCCATCTTCGTTACCTTTGGGGCCGGCGTTCCTGGTGATCTCGCGAATGTTTCCGTAAACGATTACTTGCGGCTTGTGATAAGGCTTCCTGCTTTCCTGTCCAGCGAGCTGGGCTTCAGTTTTAGGTTTACGTTCCATGCAATTCTCCGTTTAGCAGTCTAGGCGATTGAGGTCTTCCACAAAATGGTGTCGCGATTGTTTGCCTTGAAACGTCGATCGATTGGCTGGGAGTTCGTGAGCCAATAGTTCAACGCGAATACTCGCAGGCTGGCCCAGAGGCCGTCGGGTGTTTGTTCATCCGCTATCGAGCGCCGGAGATTCAGGTCAACAAAATCCCTGAGCTGCGGATTGACCTCAAAACTGTCGAGCCATCTTACACTAGCGTGCCTCGCCAATTGAAGAGCGGGATTGCCGGCGAGCGGCGTCTTGGGACGATTAACTACGGCGACGGGTAGGCGATCTTTCATCGCGAGCCTGAGAATGTGTTTGTTCACGCACCACGGCACCGCCGGTATCGCCAGAAGATACTCGACCAATCGCAGATCGATGAACGGATGACGCAACTCGAGATCGAGTTTGGTAGCAGCGCGATCGTAGCCTTCGAAGAGGGGCGCCCACACTTTTGACTTCAGAAACTGCAGAGCGGCAGGACGTTTTTCGTCGGGATGAACACGATTGTTCACAGACTCTTTCAGGCGATCATTTAAATTCGTTCTCTTGGCGAACGATTTATCAATCCAGTCTGGAAGATAACCGCCGACTCGTTGCTCGCGCAAAATCCGTCTAACCCGAGTGCGAAAGCCGATCGGCGGCAGGGCTTTTTGCGTCCAAACATACCAGCCCATTGCTGTCGCGAGATCATGGAGCTTCAGCTTTTTCGCAGACGATGTGAAATACGAGCTGAACGGCTCAGTCATAAACGCATCACCGTCGAAACCCGTGAGCGCAACCGCGCTGTGAGCGGCGCAAAGTCTTAACAGACTATGAAACTGCGCCGTGAATGGAGAGAGCAGGAACGGCTCGGGTTGATCCATGTCGCCGGCAACTTGCTCGTCGAACAACGAGTATCGATCGGCCACGACGTAACTGACCGGAATGCCGAGATGCTCCGCTGCCGCTTTCGAATATTGACGCTCCTCGTCCGGGATCAAGCGATCGTAAACAACCGTGCAGGCGTGGACGCGTGAAGAGCCGAGACGTTCGCACGCGAGCGCGGCGACAGTGGTTGAGTCGAGTCCGCCGCTCATCGACACGGAGACGCGATCGGTTCGCAGCCGATCTTCCACCGCCTGGGACAGCAGTTCTAAAAAACGTTCAACATAGGAATTACGATCTCGAAAACGCACTTCGTTCGAACTCGCTGGCGCCCAATAGCGCCGGATCGTAATCGACCCTTCACGGAATGTGAGACTGTGCGCGGGCGGCAAGCGCCGAATGTCTTTGAACGTGGTGCTCGAGAGATCCTGATTGAGTCCAAACACGAGATAGTCTCCGATGGCGATCTCGTTGAGGGTGTCGGAGACTCTCGGGTCGCGTCGCAATTCACTCAAGTTGTCGCTGAAGATGAAGTCTTTGGCGGTGCAGGAGTAGAAGAAAGGTTTGACGCCGAAATGATCGCGAGCGCAGAAGAGGCTGCGCGAGCGGTTGTCCCAGATAGCGAAGGCGAAGTCGCCGATCAGATGTTTGACGCAGTCTTCACCCCACGCTTCGTACGCGTAAAGAATCAACTCGGCGTCAGTTGGCGATTGATTTAAAGCGACCTTTCCTTTGAGCTCTTCGATCAACTCTTCGCGCCCATCGATGCGGGCGTTAGCGAGACACAGTTCGCCGCGGATGAGCACGAATCAGATCTCCTTTTGTGAAGATCTGTGAGTGACTTCGACCAGTCCCTGCGCGACGAGATTTTCCACCAGCGCGAGCAGATCGTCGCGAAGCAGGTCGCCATCGACGTCGTATTCCTGAACGAGCGTGTTGTAAGCGGCTTCAATCGAATCAGACGTAGTAAGAACGGAAAGAAAGCGCGTGCCGACCGAGTCGAGACCGTAGTATCGCTCGCTCTCGAGATTTAGAATGACGGATTCATCCTGCAAGTTGGAGATTAAGACATCGTCCGGCACTTTGACACTGTCGGAGAATGAAATTGCCATGGCCGCGCATTCTAACAGAACCTATAATCCAATCCGTGTAATCTGTGGCGTTTTAAATGCCGGCACTCAAGCTCTCAAAGATTAGTAAATCCTTCGGCCCGACCGTGGCGCTGGACGGGGTCGACCTCGAACTGCGTCGCGGCGAGGTGCATGCACTGATCGGAGAGAACGGCGCGGGTAAGAGCACGCTCATGAACGTCGTCGCCGGATCGCTGCGTCCGGATGCGGGCTCGATGGAGATCAACGGCCAACCTTATTCGCCATCAAACCCACTCGACGCACGCACGCACGGCATTGCCTTGATTCACCAGGAACTCTCGTTATGCCCGCACCTCACCGTTGCGGAAAACGTGCTGATGGGAATTGAGCCGTCGCAGATGGGCTGGCTCGAGCGCGACAAGCTCAGCGCCAGGACCAACGACGTGCTCACGACTTTTCATCACGCAGACATCCGGCCGGAAAAGCGCGTCGGCGATCTTTCAGTCGCTGCGAGACAAATCGTCGAGATCTCTCGCGCGATCGCAGCCAACGCACGCATCATCTTGATGGACGAGCCGACGAGCAGTTTGCAACGCGACGACGTCGAGCAGTTGTTCAAACTGATCCGGAAGTTGAGCGCTGAAGGAATCTCGGTGATCTACATCAGCCACTTTCTCGAAGAAGTGCGCCAGATTGCGGATCGCTTCACCGTGCTGCGCGACGGCCGCAGCGTCGCGACTGGAGAGATTGCAACCACGACCGATGATGAGCTCATCGCAAAGATGGTCGGTCGCGCGCAACAGAACCTGTTTCCGGTCCGCTCTGCAACACCCGGCGAAACCATTCTCGACGTGCGAAATCTTGCGTGTCCACCGTTGCTGAAGAACGCGAGCTTCGAGCTTCGTCGCGGAGAGATTCTCGGTATCGCAGGCCTGATGGGTTCGGGACGCACGCCGCTCTTGCGGACCATCTTCGGACTCGAGCGTCCGGAGCGTGGCACGATTACGGTGAACAAAAGATCTCTTTGGAACAGACGCCGCACGCCCGCCATGCGTCTAATCGAGGGCGTTGGTTATCTCAGCGAAGATCGCAAAGGCGACGGCTTGACGTTGAACCAGTCGATCGCGGACAACGTTACGGTTACGAGATTCAATTCGTGTTCGCGCTTCGGCTGGCTAGATCTCGGCACGCAACGCAAGCAAGCAGAGAAGCTCGTCAACGCACTCAAGATCAGGACGCACGGCGTGCAGCAAGAAGTCAGCGCGCTTTCGGGCGGCAATCAGCAGAAGGTCGTCGTCGCGCGGCTGCTGCATCAGGACGCGGAGGTGCTGTTGCTCGACGAGCCGACGCGAGGCATCGACATCGGCAGCAAAGCGCAGGTTTATGAAACAATCGCAGCTTGCGCGGCGCAGAATAAAGCGGTCTTGATGGTGAGTTCGTATCTGCCTGAGCTGTTCGGGATGTGTGATCGCCTGGCGGTGATGAGCCGCGGATACTTATCGGAGGCGCGAGCGGTTAGTGAATGGACTCCGGAGTCGGTGTTACAAGCGGCCATCGGGTCCACGGATTTACACGGATGAAAACACGGATGAAGACGGATATGAGATCAATAATTATCGGGCTTGTTTGTCTCGTTGTGGCGCAAGTGATCGTGAAGGCGCAGACTCCGCTTCAGGAGATGGTCAAGACCGAGCAGGCGTTTTCGAAGACGGCTGAGGAGAAGACCATTCGCGATGCGTTTCTGGCGTTCATCGCCGACGACGGATTGTTGTTTCGACCGGGAGCCGTTAACGGAAAGAAGTGGTTGCTCGATCATCCTCCTCCGGCGTCCAACACGAAACCACTGCTCGCGTGGCAACCGTCATTTGCGGGCATGGCTGCCTCAGGCGATTTGGGTTTCACGACTGGTCCATGGGAATTGAAGAACGATATCAAGGATGAGAAGCCTTCGGCCTACGGCCACTTCATGACTGTCTGGAAGAAGCAGCCGGACGGTTCGTGGAAGTTCGTCGTCGATCTCGGCATCAGCCATCCGCAATCAGGTGGACCACAAACGTTATGGCAACCTGCGGAGGTAAATCCAAAGACATCTGATCAGATGGTGGACCAGAGGAGTGAACTCAACGCCCTGTTGGCTCGCGATCCAAATTATGGATCTGTGGGATTGGAACAGGGTTTGGTCAAAGCCTTTCGTACTTTTGCCTCCCCCGAGGTAAGACTCTATCGCAACGGCAGCTTGCCTTTCATTGGTCGAGACGTTGCGGCCGAGGCGCTCGCGAAAGTTAAAGGTAAGTTTTATTGGCGGCCACTCGGCGGCGACGTTTCTCGCGCCGGAGATCTTGGTTACACACACGGCACGTACGAAGTAGGGGACACGGGCAAAGTGATCGAGCACGGCAGCTACGTTCGCATCTGGAAAAAAGAAGATGGTGTGTGGCGGATTGTGATGGACGTGATCAATGTTCACGAAAAATAAAGAAAGCCGCACCTTCCGAGCCCCTGGCCGCGTCAATCTCATCGGCGAACACACCGATTACAACGACGGTTTCGTAATGCCTGCGGCGATCGATCTATCGACGTGGGTCAAAGTCTCGCCTCTCGAGCAGCGCAAGCTGCAAATTCATTCTGAGAATTTTGACGAAGAGATCGAAGTCGATCTGGACGATCAAGGCCTCGCGAGGCGCGGTCATTGGAGCGACTACCCGGTCGGCGTCGCCGTGATGCTTGAACGCGCGGGACACCGTTTGCACGGCGCGCGATTGCACGTTCGCAGCGAAGTGCCGATTGGATCGGGGTTGAGCTCGTCCGCTGCGATCGAGGTCGCGACTGCTTGCGCCCTCGTTGCAAACTCCGGCTTAAAGATTGACACGCGCGAGCTGGCGCTGCTTTGTCAGAAGGCGGAGAACGAGTTTGTCGGCGCGCGTGTCGGGATCATGGATCAGTTTGTTTCGCTGTTTGGGCAGGCGCAAAAGGCGTTGTTGCTGGATTGCCGTTCGCTCGAGTTTGAGCTGTTGCCCCTGCCCGACAACGTTCGTTTGATAATTTGCAACACGATGGTGAAGCACGAGCTCGCTTCAAACGCTTACAATGAGCGGCGCGCACAATGTGAAGCGGGCGTGAAACATCTGGCAAAGTTTGTCCGGAATGTCGTAGCGCTGCGCGATGTGACGCTCGAGCAGCTTGAAGAATTCGGGAGTGATTTGCAGGAAGTGGTCTATCGCCGGTGCCGTCATGTGATCACGGAGAACGCCCGCGTGATGGCGGCGGCGCGGGCGTTGAAGCAGGGCGATCTGAGAGAGTTTGGGAGACTGATGGCCGAGTCGCACCGGAGCTTGCGCTATGATTACGAAGTGAGTTCTGAGGAGCTCGATTTGATGGTCGAGCTCGCCCGGAAGGTGGAGGGCGTGTACGGCGCGCGCATGACCGGTGGTGGGTTTGGGGGATGCACGGTCAACCTTGTCGAGGATGAACACGTCGAGCAATTCAAACGAAGTGTCGGCCCCGAATACGAGCGCACCACCGGCTTAAAACCTGAGATTTATGTTTGCAGCGCTTCAGATGGAGCGGAAGAGGTTTAGACAGGATTACAGGATTTATATGAAACTGATTATTCTCGCCGCGGGTTACGCGACACGCCTTTATCCACTGACACTCAATCAGCCGAAGCCGCTGCTGCCGGTCGCCGGTAAGCCGATGATGGAACACGTGCTCGACAACATCTCGACCATTCGCGATATCGATCGCGCTTACGTCGTGACGAACGCGAAGTTTGTGGGCCACTTCGAAAAGTGGGCCGAAAGCTATCGCCATCCTAATCTCAACTTCAGTTTCACGATTGTAAATGACGGCAGCACTGACGACTCGAACAAGCTCGGCGCGATCGGCGACTTGCATCTCGTCTTAACCAAACACGACGTCACCGACGATATCATCGTCGTCGGCGGTGACAACCTGTTCAGCCAGGACCTCGCTGAGTTTGGCGAATTCTGCCGACAGAAAAATGCGCCGGTGACGGCCGTTTACGACGTCGGCGATCTCGAAAAAATCAAGAAGTACAACGCGATCGACATCGACGAGAACGATCGCATCACGTTCTTCGAAGAGAAACCCGCCGTGCCGAAGAGCACGCTGACGGGCATCGCGCTCTACTATTATCCGAAGTCAACGCTGCCATTGATTCACCAGTACATCGCCGAGGGAAACAATCCTGATCAGCCCGGTCGCCTGGTCCAGTGGATGTACCAGCGCGTGCCGTACTACGTGTGGAAAGTGCCGGGGCTGTGGTATGACGTCGGTTCGAAGGAAACGTTGGAAGAGGCGAATCGAGTCTTTAGCGAGCTGTGAACATAGGCAAAAAATACTTTGGCACGACCGCCGGCACGGAAGTTTATCTCTACACGCTTTCGAATGATCTCGGGTTGGAAGTCGCTGTCACTACTTACGGTGGCGCGATCACCTCGCTCAAAGTTCCCGATCGCAACGGCGTTCTCGGCGATATCGTGCTCGGCTTCGACACGCTCGGCGAGTACACCTCGAACCCGCTCTATTTCGGTGGCCTAATCGGACGTTACGCGAATCGCATCGCTCTGGGTAAGTTTTCACTGAACGGAGTCGACTACCAACTCCCGCAAAACAACGGTGCGAATCATCTGCACGGTGGTTTCAAGGGATTCGACAAGCGGGTGTGGAATGCGAGAGAGGAGCTCAAGAGCGACTCGGCCGTTCTGCATCTTTCGTACTTCAGCGAAGACGGTGAAGAGAACTACCCGGGCAATCTCAGCGCGTCAGTTGATTACGGCTTGTTCGAAAACGAATTGAGCATCGAGTACCGCGCGACGACCGATCAAGACACGATCGTTAACCTCACGAATCATTCTTATTTCAATTTGCGCGGTGAAGGCACAATTCTGGACCACGAGTTAACAC
>JBKPPH010000380.1:0-11771 GCA_046733535.1 Acidobacteriota bacterium | reverse complement strand
TATGTCAACAAAACTTTATGTTGGAAACCTGGCTTTCCAAACCACCAGTCAGGAGCTGCAGCAGTTGTTTGGTCAAGCTGGAACAGTTCATTCTGCCAGTGTCGTAGAAGACCGCGACACCGGACGCTCCAGAGGCTTTGCCTTCGTGGAAATGTCCAACGAGGAAGAAGCCACTTCAGCGATTGAGCAATTCAATGGCAAGGAAGTCGGCGGACGCGCCTTGAAAGTTAACGAAGCCAAACCACGCGAAAATCGCGGTGGCGGACGTGGCTTTTAGCAACGATCGTGGTGGCTATGGCGGCAACAGCGGTGGAAGACGGTCCGAACCGCGCTGGTAACTCCATACAGTGTTTTGGTCTCCGGGATGATCCGATTCATCCCGGAAGCCGCGCTGCTGTTCATTTCCATCACCACGCGGATAAAAAAAGCGAGACAGTCGGAGAGGACTGCTAATGAAATTAAAAGAAGGTGTGAATGCCGCGCAGGCGGCGCAGAGGCCGCACATTAATTGGGCCAAGGGCAATTGGGGCACCGGGATCTTTCTTATTTCCGCCCATCTTGGCTCCATCGCAGCGCTCTTCTTTTGGAGTTGGCCGGCTTTAATCACTGGAGTCCTGCTTTACTGGGTTGGCGGTAGTCTTGGCATCGGCATGGGTTATCACAGGCTAATAACCCACCGCGGTTACAAAGTACCGAAACTGGTTGAATACTTTCTCATCACCTGCGGCACATTGACCCTGGAAGGTGGTCCAATTCAATGGGTAGTGACGCACCGCATACACCACGCCCACACAGATAGCGCAGACGATCCACATACGCCACGCCATGGCGGCTGGTGGGCGCATATCGGTTGGATACTATGGGGCACAGCTCAGAATCACGACCAGGCCACCATCGCACACTACGCACCTGATTTAATAAAGGATAGCTACTATCGTTGGCTGAACCGCTTCTACTACGTTCCGCTCATTTTAGTCGGGATGATGCTCTTTGCGTTTGGAGGTTGGGGTGTAATGCTTTGGGGAGTATTCTTCCGCCTTACGCTGTGCCTGCATGCGACATGGCTCGTCAATTCGGCTACACACCTGTGGGGAAAAACAAGATTCGAAACCGGTGACGACTCGCGCAATAGCTGGTGGGTAGCGCTGCTGACATTCGGTGAAGGCTGGCACAACAACCATCACGCTCATCCCACCTCGGCGCGTCATGGTCTGCGTTGGTACGAGTTCGATTTAAACTGGTTTGGTATTCGAACTTTGCAATTTCTCGGATTGGCCCACGGCATTAAACGAATGCGTTTCAATCGTGTCTTGTCCGTCTGGCAACCGGTCTCGGGTCGAGTAAAGTCTGAACGTGTTAAGCAACTGCGGAGTATTGATGCCTAAATCATCTAGTCTTGTCCCGACTGTAGCGCTGGTGCTGCCACTCTGGAAGATCAAGTGTCACACCGTTACCGCCACGAGTTAAGCTGGTTCCACGTGTGTTTTTATCGGGACCGCCGGGCCTTTACTGATTCTGTTTCTCAAGTTTCTGTAGAGATGCAGGGGCTTCTGAAATTAGCACCTCGGTAGTGAGCATTAACCCTGCGATCGACGCGGCGTTTTGCAACGCACTACGAGTCACCTTAGCGGGATCAATAACGCCTGCAGCAATGAGGTCTTCAAACTTTTCGGTAAGCACGTTGTAACTGATATTTGGGTTCTTTTCGCACCGAACTCTCTCGACGATAACTGCGTCCTCCTTACCGGCATTCGCGACAATCTGTCGAAGGGGCTCTTCAAGTGCACGCTTGACGATATTTACGCCGATTTGCTCATCTTCATCTCCGCTCGATTCCCCGTCCGGATCCGTCGCGAAGAGCCTGAGTTTGTTGAGTGCTTTTGCGGCTCGTATCAGAACCACACCACCACCCGGCACGATACCTTCTTCAACCGCCGCCCGCGTGGCGTGCATCGCATCCTCTACGCGCGCTTTCTTCTCATGGAGTTCAATTTCAGTGGAAGCTCCGACGCGAATGATCGCGACGCCACCCATAAGTTTCGCCATGCGCTTCTGCAAGTTTTCACGGTCCTGCTCGGAAGTAACCTGTTCGATTTGAGCTTTGAGTGTTTTTACGCGAGCCTCTAAAGCACCGTGATTGCCGCCGCCACCGATGATCGTCGTGGTTTCCTTGTCAATCGTCACTTTCCCGGCCCAGCCCAGCTCTTCAAGCATGACGTTTTCCAGCTTGATACCAAGCTCTTCGTTAATGACCTTCGCGCCGGTAAGTACCGCAATGTCTTCGAGCATTTCCTTACGACGATCGCCAAATCCCGGCGCCTTTACCGCAGCGACGTTCAGCGTACCTCGCAATCTATTTACCACGAGAGTCGCCAACGCTTCGCTAGTTACGTCTTCCGCGATAATCAAGATGGATCTGCCCAGCTTGGCGACTTCCTCGAGAATGGGCAGCAACTCTCTCATAGAAGAAATCTTCTTCTCGCTTAGAAGAATGAGTGGATTCTCAAGTTCGGCATCCATTGTTTCCGCGTTGGTGACGAAGTAAGGCGAAAGATAGCCGCGATCAAATTGCATCCCTTCCACCACCTCTAAAACGGTCTCGATCGTTCTTGAGTCTTCGACGGTGATGACACCTTCTTTGCCAACCTTCTGCATCGCTTCAGCAATCAACTTTCCAATGGTGTCATCCCCATTTGCGGAGATCGATCCGACTTGGGCGATCATGTCTTCTGTGACCGGCTTCGCTGCTTTCTTAATTTCCCGGATCGCGTGGCCGACTGCTTTATCGATACCGCGCTTCAAAGCCATTGGGTTGGCGCCTGCCGTCACAGCTTTTACGCCCTCGCGAAAGATGGCCTGCGCCAGCACGGTCGCGGTTGTCGTGCCATCGCCGGCCACGTCGCTGGTCTTTGCAGCCACCTCTAGGACCATCTGCGCGCCCATGTTCTCCATCGGATCATTAAGGTCAATCTCTTTCGCAACGGTCGCACCGTCTTTGGTGATCGTCGGGCTGCCATATCTCTTGTCGAGTATGACGTTGCGTCCTTTTGGACCGAGGGTGATTTTTACTGTGTCGGCGAGTTTATTCACTCCGCGCAGAATTGCGGCACGCGAGTCTCCGCCAAAGATTATTTGCTTTGCCATTATCTTGGCTTGTTCTGCAGGTCTATGCCGGATTTCGGCTCCGGAAGAGGTTCAGTGCAAGAACGATGACTGCTGCAACAAGCAACAGGTGAATCAGGCTGTTAGTAACAAAGCCTCCATAGAACCCAATCAACCACAGCAACAACAACACAACCAGAATTGTCCACAACATCAATCGTATCTCCTCACTTCGAAATGTCTAGAATCCGTTTAGAATCCGTTTGTTTGAGACTGGACTATGAGGACCGAGCCCGTCTGTGCGCTATACCACATACGTGCTATCCTTTCCGCGAAGTGATTAGTGATGCTTCTGGTTTGGTCATGCCTGTTCCTTTACCTACCATTCCCAACGAGAATCGACTTCTTGCAGCGCTTCCCAATGATGAATATCAACGCCTTCTGCCACAGCTTGCGAATGTCTCCTTTGCTCTTGGTGAAGTCGTCTACGAATTCGGCGGTCAGTTGGATTATGTCTACTTCCCAACGACAGCAATAGTCTCGTTGCTTTACACCATGGAAAACGGCTCGAGTGCCGAGATGGGATTGACTGGTAATGATGGTGTGGTTGGAATCGCCCTCTTCATGGGAGGCGGCACCATGCCGAATCGTGCCGTCGTACAGAGCGCAGGCGGAGCTGTGAAGATGAAGGCCAGGGTGCTTCAGGATGAGTTCGCAAAGGGCGGCAAGTTTCAATACCTGCTGCTCCGCTATACGCAAGCACTGATTACTCAGATCTCACAGACTGCCGTTTGCAACCGTCTGCACTCGGTGGAACAGCAACTTTGCCGATGGCTTTTGTTAAGCCACGATCGCCTGAATACCGACGAGTTGATCATGACACAGGAACTAATTGCCGGAATGTTGGGTGTGCGCCGCGAAGGCGTGACGGTGGCTGCGGGAAGGCTGCAGGATGCTGGGGCTATCAGTTACGTCCGAGGTCATATCAAGATCCTCGATCGTCAGACAATGGAAGAGACCGTTTGCGAGTGTTACCAGGTAGTAAAAGACGAGTTCGACCGGTTGCTGGGATAACCCTTCCTCGTCTCTTTGTCAGTTGCGGACGGGTATCCGTTGAAAACGCATCTTGCCCTCAGCATCTTCCCACGAAATCTCCAGTGCATAAGGGTTGGGTTGGCCCGCTATGAGTTTGAGTCGTTCCATCTGATCGTGATCAGCGTCAGCCGGTTTTCCATTAATCCACGTTCGGTGAGATAGAACCGTCTTCTCTCCTGGCTGCATACACTTTACGCCGTCGAAGCGAATATGAGCTTGTGAAGGACCACCGCCCGGAGTTTCTTCATCTTTCAGAAAGATAGTCAGAATCTCGATGGATTTGAGCGTCTTCTCGCTCGCATTCGTTAACTCCACTACAACCTTTGATGGCGCATCGATGAATATGAAGTTAAAAGTTTTCTTCCTGTTGCTATCAGCGGTCATAATTTCTTCTTTCTGTTGCAAGGTCACTCAAGCAGCCGTCGGAATCCTTCGCAGCAGCCGGGAGAGAAGACTTCGCAACTGGTTGAAGTTGTCAGGCTGGGCGATGTATACATTTTTTCCAATAGCGACCTCAGCCCCCTCGGGGACCTTGTCAAAGCAGAAGATAACAACCGGCACATCGTCTCCTGCCGCGGCACTTTCGCGGATACGACGTCCGGAACCAAGGACCTCGCTTGGTGACCCCGCCAGACTCACGAGAATCAGATCAGGACGTTGTCGCCGGGCGCTTTCTATTCCGTCTAATTCATCTCTGGCTAAGAGCACACGATATCCGTCGACCTTCAGCAGCTTTTCAATGCCCTCGCGTGTCTCGTGGACATCCTCGACCACCAGAATGATCGGGTTTATATCAATCTCATTGTCCATTTCAAACGTCTCCCGGGAACCTCTTTCGCAGTGCTCGACCCTCATCATCATAAAACGTGACGCTGCAAGCATTGATACAACTGGCAATTCTCACCGTCCGTGCGCCAACACACATATATCAAGATGCGAAGAGTTAAGGCGACTCGCCTATAAGCGGTCTAGCGCACAGACACCGCCGCCTCACACTGTAAGAATCTTTCCATGAGCGATATCTACGCCATGCAACGGGCGAACGGAGATGTGTTTGCGCTCGACAATAAGGGCCGCTTTTGTGTGCCCCTATTTCATAGCAGCCGTGACGCGATGACTGCCCGGGTGCGTAACGGGGACATGCTGCTGTTCAAACCTGTGGCTCTCGATGCTGGCTTGCTCCGGGACCTTAGACCTAAAGGCGGTCAAAATAATGTGGACCTTTTGCTGGTCAGAGATCCGCTTCGGAGTCTGAAACGTGGCGATCTGATGGACTACGCAGAACTCGTCTTAATTGTGGAGAATCACACGTATCCCGACTCCCCGAAGGTCAGGCCGATTACAGAACACCGATGAACGGTACCGTCGAAAAAGCCATCGCACACAGTGTTTCACCACGCATTTGCCCGCCGGTCTCACCAGTTGATGTTGAAAAAATGGTCGCAGGCGAGGAGCGATTAACGATATGGATGGAGTGTGTGATTAAGAGTGGAGACTCAAATGGTCAATCTTTATATTCATGAACGCCGCGAGGGAGATGTAGCTGTTCTTGATTTAAAGGGGCGCATCAGAATTAGCGGCGGCACTCTCGCACTCCACAGATCGATTCGATGTCTGGTCCAGGAAGGAAAGACGAAGATCCTTTTGAACCTTGCGGGCGTTACGCACATAGATTCGACCGGGCTCGGTGAGCTTATTTCAAGCTACGTAACTCTGAGCAACAAGGGTGGACAGATTAAGCTGGTCCATGTTACGGAACGACTTCAGGACATAATGACCATCACAAAACTTCTAACTGTGTTTGATGTCTATGATCACGAAGCGGACGCACTCGCAAGCTTTACAGGCCACGTTTTAAATATTGTCGAGCCGCAGTCAACGTTTATGTAAGAGAGATTCGGTTCATCCAGGGTTGATTCACCAGGACTTTTCTAAGCAGGAGAAATCATGGAAGAGAAGGCAGTTTTCAAAATTGGAGATCGCGTCGACCAAATGTGTATCACCTGTAACGAGGAGCGGGGTCACATCGTGGTTTCTCTGAGCAAGACAGGAAAGATCACGCGCGTCGAGTGTCCAATGTGTGTGTCACGTGTCATGTATCGCGCCGGGACAACGCGTCGTGCGTCTAATAGAGTCAGCGCGCCATATGATCGCACGCGAGCATATCGCAAAGGACAAACGTTGATGCACCCCATGTTTGGCGAAGGTGAGGTAACTGCGATCATAGAACCACAGAAAATGGATGTGCTATTCACCGATCGCATACGGCGAATGATACATGCTCATTCTTAACGATGGATTTGCAGCGGAGACATTTGGTTTTGGGGATTATTTTGGGCCTGGCAGCGAAGCGTGGTCGCGCAAAGGATGCAACGTTGTTAACGAACAATCAACCTCAGAAGGGAAGTGAAATGATCATTTGCGATTTCTGCATGCTTCGCTCTGAGGAAGGCGCCTGCCGCATTGGCTTGATCATCCCGAAAACAATGAAGTGCCGAGGGTTTGCTCCCGGTATAGAGAAATTCTGCGCGAAGCCCACGGACTTCGTAAGTCCGAATCAAATCACCGATATGGCAAGATTTTTTGGCCTTGAAAAAACGGAACTTAAAAAGGTCAAGATAGTTGCGGAAAGAAGAGTCGCCGATGAGTCTTGTAAAGTGTCCTGAGTGCCTGCGTCTCTGCTTCTCCGATTCTCAGGAGTGTCTGAGTTGCTCGTGTGAGTTTAATCGGGGCGAACTTAGAACGAAACTGGCGACAGAAAACAAAGCGTTCGACAGAAAATGTTACGGAGTTTTCCTCATTCTGTTCCTACTTGCACTGCTTGCTGTGGGTTATGTCGTGTTTCAAGGAGGAGTGGTACCACAGACTTCTGACTCGCTGGCGATTTTCAAAAGTCAATAACCCTCCGGTCTATGGAGTATCAACACGGTTCGCTCCGTAGTGCTTTGCTTGAATGAATTCGTTTGCGTCTTTATACGGTATTACAGAAGCGGCATGAGGTAGTTCGCCCTTTCCTAATGTGGACCACGCCAGATAGTTCCTGCCTAAACCAGGTTCCCCTAACACTCCTGCGCCAGAATGAGTTTTGGCGTAGCCGTAGCGCGTCGCGTGCAGCGAGGTGTTAAATAGTATGCTATTTGGCGAGACTGGCTGCCACCTTTCCCCGCGCCTCACCGATAGGTTTTGCGAAGCCCGGCTCGAAACTTTGAGATGCCTTGGCGACGAAGCAACGCAACGCAGGAAAATCGGCAAGCGGTTTGTGAACGGCGCACCTTATTCAAGAGCCTAACGCTTTCCTACAACAATGTGATCTATCAAATCAAAAACCAGGCGTCCGGCCTATACGATGCGCGGCGCGCACGTCGAAGTATGTGAGAAAAGCAGCGGTGAGATCACGATCGAATATAAGCAGCGAGCGCTCGAGTACAGCATCTACTGCGAACAAGAACAGCAACAAGCGAAAGTGGTGGAGGCGAAATTGCTTCAGCCGGCGGCTGCGCGCGCGGCCGCCAGGCCGGAGCAAAAACGTAAACCGGAGCCAATGACGCATCCCTGGAGGCTCTTCGATTTCACTGAGAAACCCCATGCTTGCCAAAGATCGTCGCGGGGTAGGTGACATCTCTACTTTGCGCATTTGGGTGACATTTCAACTTTGGGTTTACACCAGCAATGGTGATGTAAAAGTCTGTGTGTAAAAACGAAGAGGGTGTAAGTTGGTTTAGCTACCAGGCAAAACCAAATGCTCGACTAAAGGAGCTTACACCCATGTTGAAGTTAGCACCGGCAACAGAACAGTTCAACATTTCGTGAGTAATTTGCGGGAGAGTTTTTGGGGAGACCTGAACGAGCGCAATGACGGGCAGCGTCGCGCTTACCGCAACGGTTATTACGAGCTGAAGCAAATGGCTCAGGCTATTTACCTGGCCGAGGATCGCAAGAAGGCGCGTGCGGCATTCCGCTGCTTCAAACTGCGTTGGCAAACTGAGTATCCCACGATGGTGAAGCAGTTAGAGAAAGATCTGCCGGACCTGTTGTCATTTTTTAGCTTCCCCCAACATCTCTGGGCAGTTGCGCACTACCAATATTATCGAGCGCTGTTTTGTGGAGGTACGACGGCGGACGCGACCGATGGTCTGCTTTGTGAACGTGAAAAGTGTGGACCGAATCATCTATTCCATTTTCTACCGCTTTAACCTGGAATGGAAAACCCGCACCCTCGAGGTTTTTACACAAGCAGCTTGACGTCACCCCCAGCAATAAACCAATTGACTTTTTCATACACTGGGAATAATGTGCTGGCGTTTATAGGGCTGAACCCTCGAGCCTGTCTCTACCCCAGTCGTTCCAGTTTGGCCCTCATGACTCCATCGTTTCATGCTGTCTTCAGAAACCCGGTGGTTGATCTGTGTCCCGCGCTTTTGCCGAGGAGATAACGACATGGGTTCAGATAATCAAGTACATAGAAGAGTTGCATCCAGAGGTCAGGGCAAAGGTGCTGCCAGGAGGATAGCCAGAAAGTTCAGAGCCAGCTCGCGAAAGGTGGCAGTTAGCTTGGTATCAATGCCGTTTAAGGAACTTCGGCACCCTCCAATTCAGCTAGGTATTCTTGAACGCTGCCTTGAGCGGGCTGGCATTACGGCGCGCTCGCACTCTCTCGAACTCGCGTTCATGGAACACCTGCACGCGTCGACAGCCGACGCCGCACAAGGCGAAGGGCTCTCGATTGCCCAATATCAAGACGTAGCACATCGGGACTTTGTGGTCCACCTCGGTGAGTGGATCTTCAAGGTGCCGCCCTATGCTGACCCGACGCCGGAGGATGATGAGTATCTCGCTTACGTCCGCGCCTCCGGGATCCCGGAACACGCAGTGACAACTGCGATCCGGATGAAGGCCCTTGTTCCCGCATTCCTCGAGTCTGCTGCAAATGAGTTGCTCGCTAGCTGTCCACGCGTGGTGGGTTTCTCCACCGTCTTCCAGCAGAATATACCGTCTTTGGTGCTCGCCAAGATCCTCAAGGAGAAGGATCCCTCGCTCACGATCGTGTTTGGCGGTGACAACTGTGACGGGCCAATGGGAGCCGCTCTGCACGAGAGCTTCCCATGGGTTGACGTAGTGGTGCGCGGTGAAGGCGAACGAGTATTAGTTGAAGTCGTAACCGACTTGCTTGCTGGTAAGCCGCTTCGTCCACAAGCGGGACTGTGTTACAGAGTCAATGGGAGGGCCGTCGTTGTCCCGCCGGATAGCAAACCTCAACTCCCCATCGCGGACGTTCCGAGCCCGACGTATGATGAGTTTTTCGAGCGACTCGCCCGCAGCCCATTGAGAGCGGAACTGTTGGACGATCTGGCGATCCTTTTCGAGAGTTCACGCGGATGTTGGTGGGGTGCTAAGTCGCATTGCACATTCTGCGGCTTGAACGCAGCGACGATGATGTTTCGGAGCAAACCGGCAGCGCAAGTTGCGGCGGAGATTCTGGAACTCGCGGCGCGATACAAAGTCCTCAAATTCGTGGCCGTAGACGACATCATTGATCTCGCGCACATTCGGGATCTGCTTCCTATGCTAAAGGAGAGTGGCTGTGATCTCCAGATCTTCTACGAAACAAAGGCCAACCTAACGAAGGACCAAGTGCGCGCTTTCCAAAGTGCTGGTGTCACTGATATTCAGCCGGGAATCGAAAGCCTGAGCTCGCCAATTCTGCGTCTAATGCGGAAAGGCGTAACCGCGCTTCAGAACTTGCGTCTACTGAAGTGGTGCGCCGAGAGCGGCGTCGGAGTCGCGTGGAACCTCCTTTCCGGTTTTCCCGGAGAGCCTCCGGAAGAGTACGAGCGCATGGCCGAACTTATTCCGTCACTAGTCCACCTCGACGCGCCAAATTTTAGTCCTGTTCAGGTTCAACGCTTCAGCCCGTACTTCGAGCGGGCGGCTGAGTTCGGGCTTGAACTCACTGGGCCGATGCCATACTACAAATTCCTTTACGCGCTCGCTCCCGACAAGCTCGCCAATCTGGCCTACGACTTCGCGCACCGTTACCACGATGGCCGCGATCCGGAGGACTACACTCAGAGTCTGAGAGAGGCCGTGGCACGATGGCGAGAAGCAAGCGAGCGCGGCTTAGGCTCCCTGCGTTATCGCCGCGGTCCAGGATTCCTCGTAGTGGAGGATCGTCGCCCGGGTATTGAATCTGCTGACTATTTATTTGAGGGGCAGGAGGCGAAGATCTACCTTGCGTGCGACGCCGGAGCGAGTGCGGCTGAGTTGTGCGCAGAACTCGCAGCCCACGGCGAAGACAATTTGAGCGCAGAAGAGATCAAGGAGTTCCTCGACGAGCTGGTAGAGGCCCGACTCATGTACCGCGAAGAGAACCAGTACCTCGCCTTAGCTATTGCTGCGCGCGGGATTGCCGCGAGTTCACAAACCGAGAAGGCGGTAAGTAGCATGGCGGCAGCCTGACGAACTTTGTTAACACCCAATTGACTGGAGGAAATTTATGGCGACGAAGAAGACCACAAGCAAAGGTAAATCTAAAAAGGGAGCAAAGAAAAAGTTGACGGTCAAGAAGCAACCGGTTAAACCCGGAGGCCCGAGCTTGCTAGAATCGAGAAAAAGAAGAACAAAACAAATAGATAGATTTAGAGGTGAAGTGTAAGACAGACCTCAACGTTCTTTTCTCATTAGACGAAATATCTTTTGCGTGTAATCTGATTTGGCAGGCTTGGATCAGTCCGTTTGCGTCTTTATACGGTATTACCAGAAGCGGCATCAGGTAGTTGCGCGGTTTCCAAATGTGGACCACGCCAGATCGTTCCTGCCAGAATCCTGGTATGCCTAGCACGCCTGCTCCTGAGTGAGATTGGGCTTATGCGGGAAAGCGGGCGTTCACATAATCATTAAGATACCAGCAAGCGTTGCACGCTCACGTTTTGTTCGAGGCAGTGCTCCGTAGCTGGTTGCGTGTTCTTCAGCAGTCCTCGTGACAGCAATCCTCCTGAAAAGGTGACAAGTTCCTGCCTGTAATTCGAAGTTGGAGAGATCCGTATCAATTCCCGAAACAGCGTCTCTGATTTCCAGAGGAGCCGGCGAAATTGACTGGTTATTGGGTCGCAAGATTCTTGGTCGAATGGTGATGAATGGAATTTCCGGATGGACGTGTATGTTTCCACCGTTGCGAGATGGCCCGCGAGATCCCGCGCTAATGCGCATGCAGATGGAAGTACCTTCGTCTCTCGAAAAGCCACAATAAGTGGGTTTGCCACAAATCCGACACGGACGTTTTTTGCTAACGCGCGCAAAGCCGACCGAAATCATAGAATCACGTTTAATCGCCGCCATTTCCGGGGTCATGGCTGCAATTTCATTTAATGCCGGACAAATTTCATTTAATGCCGGACGAATTTCAATTTATGCCGGATAAATTTCACTTTATGCCGTATCCCACAAAAATCAAGCTAAAAACGACCGTTGTTTACGTCCCTTGCTGAATGAGCGTTCATTCAGTATTATGGGCGGACGTTAAGCTGGTGGGAGTGTCTGGAAGTGTCTATAAAAGAGGAGTGGGAAGGGTGATGATG
>JBKPPH010000379.1:0-5066 GCA_046733535.1 Acidobacteriota bacterium | reverse complement strand
GGGGCGGCCCTCCGTGGCTGCCCGTTTCAGGGATGATTCGTGTTTCGATCCACGGGCGGCCACGGAGGGCCGCCCGTACAATTGCCGCTGACAGCGTTCGCTACTTTTGAGGCACGAGATTGAACGTCCGCCTGACTATTTGAAATCTTTTGCCAATCGCATCGCCCGGGCAGCAGTGTCGGGCGATGCGGCACAAATCGTTCGTCTGCTCAAGCTCTGGGGTTTGAGTGGAGAAGTAAATCACTACGCAAAAACGCTGGTGAGTAATGGCCCTGGCGCGATCGACGTAAGCGAGCCAGGGGTGCCGCCCAGGTCGTCCAAACACATCGGGATCTGGGAGCGCAAGATCGAAAACGGCAAGACCTGCTTTGTTCGCCAGGTTGAGCGGATGAACGAGTGGCGTTTCTGGGCTGATGTTGGACGTATTGAAGCGAAGGGCTCGAGGCGCCGCATATTGTTCATGGGCGAGTCGGTGGCTCGGGGATACCTCTACGACCCGGCTTTTACTCCAGCGTTAGCCTTGCAGATGATGCTCGATGCGCAATTCGGTGAAGACGCGGTCGAGGTCATCGACTTGGCGCGGACCAGTATTGAGTATGAGGTGAGAGAACTTGCGCTTGCTGCTCTCCAGTTAGAGCCGGATATGGCAATAATCTTCGCCGGCAATAACTGGACTGCTCCCGTTGTCAATATCGCTGAAATGGACAAGGCACTAATTAGCGAAGGTATGAGTGGGGTGAAGCGGGTTAGCGATGAGCTGATGGTTGAGACTGGTAGAAGCGTCGTGAGCGACCTGGCCTCAGAGTACAAGAGCAACGGCATTCCCCTCGTCTGGATCATTCCCGAAAACAATCTGGGGGATTGGCGCGATCCAGTAACGAATGCGCCGTACCTCTCGGGAGACCTGAACCGAGAATGGCTCAACCTTTACGAAAAGGCTCAAAGCGCATTGGGCAATGGCGATCCTGCCACGGCCGAAAAAATAGCGCAGAAGATGATCGAGATCGATCAGGGCATCTGCGTAGCGGGATTTTACATTCTCGCGGATTGCCGTCGACTTGCCAACGACGTCGAGAGTGAAAGGAAATATCTGGAGCTGGCCCGTGACGCGCAATGCTGGGATAAGTCCATATTGTACATGCCCAAGCCTTACTCAGTGACGCAGGAGATGATGCGCGACGAAATGACGAAACATGGCCAGCAAGTAATCGACTTGCCCGCCCTCTTTAAGGAGTATCTGAATGGTGGCATACCCGACCGGCGTTTGTTCCTGGACTATTGTCACCTGACTACGGAAGGGATCCAACTGACGATGGCCGCGGCTGCCTCATGTGTGCTGCGCTCACTAAAGGGAGTTGAGGTGTCGTGGTATGCGCTGGTGGGCGATCATATCGCGCCGCCGCCAGAGATCGAAGCAGAAGCCTCATTCTTCGCTGCGATCCTCGACGCACACCGGTGGCAGTCGTATGACATGGTCCGGCATTTCTGCGCGCGTGCGCTGAGTTACTCACCACACGTCGCCGAGCTGATGCTCAATTACATCGACCTCCAGACCCAAAAGTCGGTTCCGCTACGGATGAGTGAAGCGAAAGACCGCATGTCTCGTCTGCGGTCGCCGCTGATTCATCGCTATTTATCCCGTCTTAACGACAGACGGCTCGACAAAGTACTCCTGGGGGCGATGGTCGATGCGCTTGAGGAGAATGGAACCGGAGCTCAGAAGCGGCTGAAGCAGCTCCGCCGGGATGAACACAGCGTTAAGCTTGGTGAGATCGATCTGCTGAGTTATTACTATCACTCTGCATCCCAGCAACCTAAGGAGTTGGAAGCATTGAATTGGGTCAGCTACCGCCTGCCTTGCGATATACGCTACTTCAGGGCCTACTGGCCCGAGTCGCGGTTCGTGTTTGTCGGCGAGGCGGGTTGCGCAGTCAACCTTTGCCTGACGTGCCGCTTACCCAAACCGGGGCCTGGAGAAGGAAAGATCACGATCGCATTAAACGGCGAATCACAGGTTGACTTGACTATCGGCACGGAGTGGACCACTTGGGATATCACTATTCCGGGTGAAGCTGTCCTTGACGACTTGAATGAAATTGCGGTGCGTTGGCCCATGCCTGCGTTTCAGAGCGCTGAGGCGCTTAGCAAAGTGGCGATGAGGTTGTACCAACTGAAGTTTCCGGACTTCTTTCCCGTCTTCGGTGAAATACATTCGTTCACCGCGTCGAACGGTCTTCACAAGCAATTTCTTCCGGATCATGCTGAGAATCCCACCCTTTAGGCCTTCCCCGATTCCCACAACACTACTATCCTGTAGATCACCCCTCTGCTCCATTAAGTTTCAACTATTCTCGAACGAAGCTAATTTTCAAAAACTCTCTTTGCGCGCCGCTTAGTTGGAAAGTCCAAAACTTGAACCCGCTATCTGTTGCTATACGACTCAGTACATCTCGGAGTTTTACTCTTTCGAGATCGATGGTGACGAGCCTGCCCGCATTGATTGGAGGAGTAATGCTGCCTGGTTCCAGCTTGAGATGACTGTTCTGAAGTGCGTCTTGGACCTCGTTGAGACCGAATAGCTGATTCAACGCTGCTACCGCAACCACATCTTTCACATGAAACGAATTCACCGTTAAGTCAAGAACGGGATTGGTTCCGCTTGCAGGATATATCTCCACGACTTTTCCCACTTGTCGCCACTGATATACGGGAGTGGACTTAACCACCGCGTTCATGATGTCAGCAAAGGTTGCATCCATCAGTTCAATTGATACGCGCGACTGCGGATGCATCGGATCGACTTCGAAGCCAATCGTGACGTCGAAGTTGGTTGGCATTTGACCAAGAAACGCCTTCAGATCGCCACTAATAGAAATGATGCGCACCCGTTCGTGTGGCGCAAGGGCTTGCTGAGCGGCTACAGTTAACGCAGCACCGAAAAAAACGACGCAAACCAAGAAACCCGATACTCTGCGGTTCATTTCATCTCCTTGTCGTGACGGACTAATTACCTTCGGACGACGGGCACACGCTCCAGGGGCTGGTGCGTTCCATAAAATCAGAAAGCCTTGCCTCAAACGTCCGACGTCAGGCTTGGAGACGGTCAGTACCGGGAGCGGTAGCGACACGGTCAGTGATCAGCATGTGATATTTCCTAAAGATTTTTGACTCCAATCGTTGACCAGGTCGCTACCGCTCTCTGTACTGATTGTCTCCAAGAATGATCTTGGAGTTTTGAGGCATAGCAAAATCAGAATCATTTCTTTGACGTGCACTCACGCGGGCGGGTGGCCCCTCAAATCATCGTTATCTTTAGTCAGTCATATCTCAGCGCAATCAACGGATCAACTTTCGTTGCGCGTCTGGCACCAATGTAGCAAGCCGCCAACGCGACCAGGGTTAGCAGCAGCGGCACACCCGTAAAAATCAGCGGATCGGTAGTAGACACGCCGTACAACAAACTCTTCATCACGCGCGTCGCCGCAAATGCTCCCACCAACCCCAAGCCGGCGCCGATAAGAGCGAGTATCATGCCTTGCGTTATGATCATACGCAGCACATCTCTCCTTTGCGCGCCCAGCGCGAGCCGGATACCGATCTCGTGTGTGCGTTGCGCGACCGAGTAAGCGATCACCCCGTAGATCCCGATCGTTGCGAGCAATAAAGCGAACACCGCGAACACGCCAAAGAGCAGCACGATGAGACGTGTTTTCGCAACGGATTCCGAGAATACTTCGTCCATCGTCTTGACGTCGAAAACAGGTTGGTCCTTATCAATCGAACTTATCACACCGCGAACTTGTGACGTCAGCGCCTCCGGCTCACCTTTAGTTCGCACCGCGAGCCCGAGTGTCCCCCACCCTGCGTCCTGAGCATGAGGCACATAGATTTGACATGGCACTTCCTCGTCGAGCGCACGCGTTTTCACGTCACCGACAACGCCGACAATCTCGCGCGCGAACTTCTCATCGCGCCAGACGATGATTCGCTTGCCAATCGGGTCCTGGCCTGGAAAGACACGGCGCGCCGCAGTCTCGTTGATGATGACGACGGGTGTCGTCTCCGCAGTGTCATGGTCGGTGAAAGTGCGCCCGGCTTTAACGGGAATGCGCATTGTCTGGAAGTAGTCGCCCACCATAGCGAAATGTTCCGTTTGGAACGACTCATCGGGGACGAGCGGGCGTCCTTCGGGAATGAATGAACGACCGAAAATGGAATTGAGTCCGCCGAGCGGAAGTGACAGCACCGCACCAGCAGATTCGACGCCCGGCAAAGCGCTGGCGCGCTTCGTCAACTCACGAAAGAAAGTCGCTTGCTGCTGCGGCTCCTTATAACGGCTGGCGGGTAAGCCTATTCGCATCGTCAAAACATTGTGCGGATCGAAGCCCGCATTCACGTCGCGGAGCAACATGAAACTTTTAACTAAGAGTCCCGCGCCGATGAGCAGCAGCAAAGACAACGCTATCTCCGAGACAATCAATATTGCCCGCACGCGGTTGCGCCCGTGCCCTTCGGCCGATCCGCGGCCTCCTTCCTTCAGCACATCGTTGGGATCGGGCTTTGACGCCTGGAGCGCAGGAGCTAAACCAAACAGCAGACCGACGAGTCCAACCACTCCCACCGTGAAGCCAAGTACGCGTCCGTCGAACCCGACCTGGTCCAGGCGTGCAATGTCGGGCGGACTCATCGCGATCAACAATTTAGTCAAGACAATACTGAAGGCTAACCCGACCACGCCGCCTGAAATAGCAAGCAATGAACTCTCCGTCAGCAGTTGACGGATAATGCGCCGGCGACCAGCTCCCAGCGCGGTGCGTACCGCAATTTCCTTCCGCCGTGCTGTAGCGCGTGCGAGGAGCAAATTCGCGATATTCGCGCACGCAATCAACAGCACGAGACCAATCCCGGCGAGCAATAACATCAGCGATGTGCGAATGTCCTTCGTCGTCCACGCTTGTAAGTTGATTAGCCGTACCGACCATCCGGCGTTCGTGTCGGGATACTGTTGCTGCAGTCGAGCGTTGATGGTATCGAGCTGCGACTGCGCTCCAGCGATCGTAGCCGAT
>JBKPPH010000378.1:0-7724 GCA_046733535.1 Acidobacteriota bacterium | reverse complement strand
CCGATCTGGAGGAGTTAAGAAAGTATGCGGAGTTTCGCAGGATGCGCGGCATCTACCAGGGAAAAAATAAACCTCAGCCCGGACGAAAAGGAGGGAAACACAAGTGAACACTCACAACTATTACGAAGATCTTAGGCAGCTTGCACGACAAGTGCGAGCGGAAAATGGATTGTCCTCACCACGCGTTGTCCCAAACGATCTGATGAGGATTTATGCGAAGTACGGGATCACAGTTGACGAATGGCCTTATCGATTTCGACATCTGCGAGGCGCGTTTATTAATGACCATCTCGGCGCGACGGTCATGCTCGCCAAGGGTTTGCCGCGCGATCCGATGGTTTTCACAATGGCCCACGAGCTCAAACACTTCTTTCGCGATCGGGATCTCGGAATCTCCTATTGTGATCAATCCAACTTGAATAAGAGTCTGGAAATCGGAGCAGAGATCTTCGCCGCCGAGCTTCTCTTCCCTGACCGCGACTTTGTGGCCCATATGTCAAAGATGGGGATTCGAAGAGATCAGTGTTTGCCGAAAACTCTCGTGCGTTTGAAGCAGCAGACCGGCACAACACTCAGCTATGCCGGGCTCGCGATTAAAGCAGAACGGCTCGGGTTTGCTCCGTCCCATTCGTTAACGACGATAAAGACATGGCGCAGGATGGAAGCACTTTATGGAGCTTGATTGAGTTGCAGATGAAGGCCGATGAATCGCGGATTTTGATCCGCGGTTCATTTCCGTTTGCCACCGGGCCGGCCGGCAGCACTGCCTCGCGTGGGGAGCGGTCGAAAAACAGGTGTGAGCTGTCCGCGCACCTTGGCTTCTTTGAAGGGAACCGAGATCGCCGGAGGAGACGGTGACTCCGCGTGCGAGATTAGCCGCAGCGTGTCGCCTCGTCGCTGAGCGTGGCAACAGTAAAACCTGCCCTTCACTTCGATCAGGTAAATAGGACGCTCGAACTCCGACCAGGCGCCATTTTCCACCGTTCTAACTTTTGGATCCAACTGCAGCAGACTGCCCGGCGGTATCAAGGGCCACATCATTCGATCGGACAATCCGACGAGGACCAAAGGACCACGATCCCAATCGACGTCGAGCATCAGCAGTAGCGGAATATCCGACCACGCGCTAAGCAAACGCCGCGTCGCGCTCGTGGGATCCTGAAAGATTGTTGTCAGCTCTCGCTTATCCATCTATTTGATTTGTTTCGTATCTCCAGAATAGTGGATCTGGTAACTTAAACTGCACGAAAGACCGGACACCTCAGCCTCGCAGCTCAAGCAAATTTTTTGCACGAGAGCGGTCTTTGAAAAACATTGACAGACTTTCAACGCGGCACTAATATCCGCCCCATTAATCGTGTTTCATGTTCCGGCGCGGATTTGATAGGGCACCCAAACCGACGTCCAAAAGCATTTCGCCCTTATCACCCCTTGGGCAAACGACGTCTTCCCTTCCTCACTGTTACTCCGCGATGTGTAGGAACACTCGGCAATTGCGTTGGCACTTCAAGGTCGTCGTCAACCAGCACGTCCAGGCACACGCCGGCCAAATGGGCATACTGCAATAAAACGTAGAGCGGTGGCTCGCGTTGGCCGAGTTCGTAATTTGAAATATTCGTTCGAGTAAATTTTTCGTCGAGGCCTAGTTGGCGAACTAATTCGTTCTGCGAGAGGTCAAGACTCTGACGGATTTGCAGAAGCTTGTCACCAAGTCGACGCTGTTTGCGCCTGGGATTTCTGCCCATCAGAAGCGATCTCCCAACGGGCAAAAGTTTTTAGAGGGGTTGTTTTTGTCTGCAATTGCAGCTAACGTGCGTGTTGGGCATCGCGTCACCACCGGGAGCGTACAGCTTCGAGGCTCCGTGGCGCGATTGGTCATTCGCGTTGTGAAGGAACTCTGCCCATCCGCCGTTGCGAAACGTTAGCAATGCTTCCAAAGAACGAGCGTGTTTGATTGCGAGATTAATTTCCGGGCGCAATTCTAGCATGCCGGTGGCGAATAACGGATCAGGAGGAGGGTATGGCAGCTTGCGGTGAGTTCATGAGACTGGAATATCTCACGTGCGGCTTCTGAACTACCGCGGTTATAGAAGCGACCAGAGGCTACAAACGATCCGAGGGAGGATCGCGAGTCTGTCCAGGGCTTTTGGTGGCTCCTATTAAAATGTGATTGGTTAATGGTCCATGTCGTGCGCGTTTCTTCTGGCGCGCGAGAGTGGAGTTGTGTAACCTCACCGTCCTATCCTCTTTCATCTCTTAACTTTACCTGAAATATTTCTTTTCAGATCTGCCTCGCGGAAAACGTCATATAGACAACAATATCGAACGTGGTTCTTCCTGAAACAGGAAGCCACATTGAAAGTACAACGTCATCATAGTTTGACCGGCAAGGGTTCGGTCCTGAAAGCCCAACGGACTAATCCAGAAAGCCCAGAAACCAGATGCTGGATCAGCGCCGCGTGGCCGCACAACCAGAAGAGAAGCGTGAACAGTTGTTCACCGAGCGATATGAATCTCTGCTCGCGTGGGCTTTGCGCTTGACTAATCAGCAGCGGGATGCCGCCGAAGATTTAGTCCAGGATGCCTTTGTGCAATGGGTGCTGGCGCGGACCAAGCTCGAAGAGATTGAAAACATCGAAGGATACCTGAGAAGAATGTTGCGCAACATGCACGTCTCAAGAATGAGTCGCTCAGCGCAACACCTGCATGAATCGGCGCTCTCAGTTGCCGACTACGATTCATTTCGCCTCGGCTGGACGGCAATTGAACCCCCGCGTCGCATGCAGGCCTCGGAAGAGCTTCATCAGATCTGTGCTTATGCATGCTCACGCAAAGAATCGTCGAAGGCGGGTAGCGTCCTGATCTTGCGGTTCTTTCATAACTATTTTCCGACCGAGATCGTTCGCATTCTAAACAGCTCGCGAAATTGCGTTGACCAGTGGCAAAGGCTAGCGCGTCGCGAAGCAAAGCTGTTCATGGATAAACAGGGACGTTTGAGGTTCGTGAATGGAAAGCCTCAGTCAGAACGTTCGGTCGGATACTTCAAGTCAGATTGCGATCTAATCCTCGACCTGCGCCGGTTGATCTTCAACTCGTGTCAGGGTGAGTGCATATCGTCACAGGAGTTGCAGCAGGTTTATTCAGAGAACCAGGCGGATGCGCTTACGACTACGAGGCTGGCTCATATTGTTAGTTGTCACTCGTGCCTCGATGCGGTGAATCGGTTACTGGGACTGCCATTGCTGGCCCAACGTTACCAGGCTGAACCTTGCGAGCCTAAGGATCCACCGCCTGATCAAACGGGTGGTGGTCCGTCCGGTGATGCATCGGAAGATCTGACGGAGAAGTTTGGACGCAAAGTGCGAGAAACTCTCGAGCACAAACCTCACGAGCTGCGTATCGGCGTCAATGGCGTGCTCGTTAGTTCATTTAAAGTCGGTTCGGAGTCGAGCGATTTAAATCTCAACCTGACACCGGATGAACCGATTGAGTTTGTTGAAGTTTGTAGTGAGCAGGGAGTGCTGCTCCTGCTGTTGAGCATCGACCCGACGAGAGCTCAAGGCGAGCAGTGGGCCCGCACCGAATTGAGTGACGGACGGTCGGTTGAAGCTACTTTCAGAGACGATAATGGGCCGAGCCTTCACGTCAGCTATAAAGATCCGGAATCCGACGAGGCTCGCGTCGGTGAAACGTCGAAGGTAAACACTTTGTCCTCACCCCTTTTTCTCGTTCCCAATAACAGCGCGGATGATCCGACGGTGTTGGACCAGCGTCTCCAGCTCCGCTCGTGGAGTGCTTGGCTATTTCGGATGTTGAAGACGATTGCGAGGCGGCGGATCGTTGCTGAAGAGACTCAGTCAAATGAGAATTCGACACTGAGTTCTCTCCACGAAACGTCTGAAAACATTTCGGTAGCACCGTCCTTCAATGTCTTGGGCTATAGCGATCGCAGGCGATACCTCGGGTTGTTGACCGTATTGGTTTCCGCGGCGGTCGTTGGTGGTCTCCTTTTCTACAAAGCCAGGTTGACGCCTTCGTTAACGGCCGTGAGTTTGCTCGAGAGAGCGACTGCTGCCGAGCAGAGCACTGCGGCAGTGCCTGACACAGTCAGGCATCGAACGATCAACCTCGAGGAGCGTCGCAGTGCTGAGGGAGCGATCGTGGCGCGGCGGAAGATCGAGATCTGGGAGAACCGCGCGAAGGGTAATCGGGCGCAAAGATTGTACGACGATTCGAATCGAATGATCGCCGGCGTCTGGCAAACGGCAGAGGGCGCTCGCACCGTTTATCATCATGGTTCCAAACCGCAATCGCAGTCGCCGATCTCAACGCCTGAGAATTTTCTGCTCAACCTCGAAGACGTCTGGCAACTGGAACCTTCGGCGCAAGCATTCCACACCTTGGTCGCTGAACCGGATGTTGCTCAGGTTGAAGAACGGTCCAATAGTTTCGTTCTTCATTACGAACAGGGCCGAACGATTGGGGCCAGTCGTCTTTTGAAAGCGACGCTCACGTTGAGCAAGCCTGATCTGCGTCCGATGGAGCAGACATTGCTTGTGGAGCGTGGCAATGAGTTACGGGAATACCGGTTCGTGGAGGCCAGCTTTGAACTCGTGCCTGTCAAAGCTGTAGCTCCGACTGCCTTCGAAATCGAACCGGAACTGACAGGAGGGGCCGGGGAAACGGGCAGGCCCGAGAGCTGGGCACTCAGGGACCTCACCACTAGCCGTGTCCCTCCTCCGCCCAGCACGTCTACTTCACCCGCTGCTTCTGCAGAGCTGGAAGTGGACGTCGCTTACTTGCTCAATCGGGCAAAGGCCGACCGGAATGAGCAAGTCGCCCTCACGCGCAGCGCAGGTGGGTCACTGCGCGTTGAGGGAATTGTCGATACACAAGAGCGCAAAGACGAGTTCCTACGAACCCTTGCGCCGGTCAGTAACAATCCGGCAGTGAAGATTGAGATCCGCACGATTGCTGAAGCAGTAAAACGTTCGGCGCCTACCGGTGCTGTGACAGTTCAAGAGCCGGAAGAAACAGACGCGACTATCGCTGCCGATGAACAGTTGCGCGCATACTTCAAGAAAAAAGATCCGAACGGACCAACTGACGAGAGCATTCGAGTTTATTCCTCGCGCACCGTCAATGGCGCCTACCGTGCGTTGTTTCAAGCCATCGAACTAAAGCGACTCGTAAATCGATTTTCGAATGTCGACATGCGCACGGTTGCTCCGGATGCACGTGCCAAGTGGCTGGCGATGCTGCATGAACATGCGGCTGCATTCGCGCGTGAGAATACTGTGCTACGCGAGGAGATTGAACCAATATTTTTTCCCGGCATGTCTTTGCCGGTGGGTGAAGAGGTTTCGATTCAGAGTGATGCCGATCTCGCTCGCGCGGTAGAACGGCTCTTCAAGTTGGCGCTTTCAAATAATGAAGGAATTCGTGCTGCGTTGACCATCTCTTCGCAGCGTTCCGCGGCGGCAATTAAATCGGCGGCGTTTTGGCAGTCAATTAAGAGAGCGGGAAATCTAGCGGCAAAGATCGAGCAGTATCAAACCACAAGCAATTGATTCTCTTCTCGTCCAGATACCTGAGAAATATTTGATAATTCTTTAAGGACTATTTTAGTTCTATTTAGTAAGGTCGAGACCTACGTGCGGCAAAGACCGAGTGGCGTGGGCGATGATCTTCATTGCAGCGACCAGGGCCGTGATGGAGAGCTAAACGTATAACTGACATGTCGTCTTCGCCCGGCGGCTTGTCATAACCACAGGAGAACTCCCAATGCCCAGAATCCCGGAAGTCTACCCGTGTGCCTTCTGTCCTCATGTGAACGCATCAGGCGAAACGTGGGCCACACCTGTTCAGTTTTTGTCCCGTTGTATACCGGCTGCGAGGGCCGGTTTTTTTGCGTTCCTATCCTGTCTCCTGTTTGTACTTTTCATGCACTCATCCCTCGTCATCGTCCACGCGCAAAGCACAACAGCAACTCTCAGCGGCACGGTGGTAGATGAGGCGGGGGCTGTTGTCCCAGGTGTAAAGATTGCGGTAATTAGTGTCGCACAAGCTCAAGCCTTTCAAAGATCCACCACAACAAACAGCGAAGGCCTCTTCATTGTTCCACTACTTCCACCAGGCACTTACACCGTAAAGGCTGAACGTGAAGGCTTCAATACTGCCGAGGTTGGAAATGTGGTGTTAAATGTTAACGATCAAAAAACAATCAAGTTGTATTTGAGGGTTGGCGAACTCAGTCAGACGATAGAAATCGTCGACACCGCAAGCCTCATCGATGACTCACCCGCAGTGAGTAGCGTGGTCGATCGTCAGTTTATTGAGAACCTCCCGTTAAATGGACGAAGCATTCAGTCTCTGATCACGATGAGTCCAGGCGTTGTTCTAACGCGAACGAACGGCAACAACCCGGGCCAATTTAGCGTCAATGGCCAACGTACCAATGCGAATTACTTCACGGTAGATGGGGTAAGCGCCAATATCGGCATAAGAGCTACGAATACTCTTAGTCAAACCGCAGGTGGATCGCAACCGGGCCTGAATGCATTTGGCGGCACGAATAATCTCGTTTCTGTTGATGCTCTTCAAGAGTTCAAGATTCTAACCTCCACCTATGCCCCGGAGTTTGGACGCACGCCAGGAGCCCAAGTTTCCATGGTCACGCGCTCCGGCGGAAATGATTTTCACGGATCTCTGTTCGAGTATTTGCGCAATGACGCGCTGGATGCCAATGATTGGTTCGCTAATGCTCTACGGACCGGGAAACCACCACTCAGGCAGAATGACTTTGGCGGAGTTTTTAGCGGGCCCGTGTTGCTACCTCATTTTGGTGAAGGAGGCTACCAACCAGGATACAACGGACGCAATCGAACGTTCTTTTTCTTCTCCTATGAAGGACTGCGGCAACGATTGCCTCAGGTATCGACCACTTTAAGTGTTCCCTCGCTTAATTTGCGACAAATTGCCCCGGCCTCACTGCAACCGTTATTGCGAGCGTTTCCACTTCCCACTGGACCAGAAAATCCGGCAACTCAGTTGGCGCCGCTGGTCGCCAGCTTTTCAACCCCCAATTCACTCGATGCAACAAGTTTACGTGTTGATCATACATTCAATGATCGCGTGACTCTCTTTGGACGGTTCAACTATGCGCCCTCTGAGTCTGTGCTGCGAGGCGCCGTTTCTACCACTTTGAGCACTCTCAATCCTACGCAGATCGATACGCAAACACTGACTGTAGGATCAACCCAGATTTTTAATAGTCAGGTAAGTAATGAGCTGCGGGGCAATTGGAGTAAAACGATTGCCACGAGTTTTTTCATCCTGGACGACTTCGGTGGCGCAGTGCCACCTGACGATAGTGTCTGGTTTCCCTCGTTTGCCTCACGCGAAAACGACCGTATCCTCCTTACGCTCCTCTTCGGAACTAACACTGCAATTACTACCGGTAACTCTGCGGCAAACGAGCAGCGTCAAATAAACATCGTCGATTCCCTATCTATCGTCACCGGCAACCATCAATTAAAGCTTGGCGTTGACTACCGCCGACTATCACCAATATATGGACCACAAGCTTACTTTCAAAACCCCATTTTTTTCAGCGCCGCGGCGGTGCGTACGGGTACGGTGTCTTCCTTGACTATTGTTGGGAGCCAGGGAGTAGAACCGCTCTATACAAACCTTTCCGGATTTGCACAGGATACCTGGAAGGT
>JBKPPH010000377.1:0-25166 GCA_046733535.1 Acidobacteriota bacterium | reverse complement strand
GCCGATGTTGACGCCGAATTATCCGAACTGGTTTCTGGTCGCGAGTGTCCCGGCCGGCCAAACGATCCAGTACAAGTTCATTAAAATCGCGGCAAATGGCACGGTTACGTGGGAAGCCGGGAGCAATCACACATACACCGTTCCCACCAGCGGCACCGGCTTCGTGAACGTCAACTGGCAGTATTAAACTTAGCCGCAGATGAACGCAGATGACCGCGGATCCAATCTGCGTTCATCTGCGTTTATCTGCGGCAAAATTCTTCTTGACACCCACACGCCAATAAGCCTAAATTCGTTTGTCTTTGTTTTTCACAAGGACGCACTTGCCCTTCCCCGATCTTCTAAGCAGAAAAGTTCGAGTTCAAACAAAACATCGAGGAGTCCCCTATGTCTTTCCCTCTGCTCTCCGGACTGCGTTCCAACGATCTAGCCATCGATCTCGGCACTGCAAACACCTTGGTTTACGCCAAAGGACGCGGCGTCGTGCTCAGCGAGCCTTCGATTGTGGCTATTAATAAGGTCACAAATAACGTGGAGGCGGTCGGAAAGGACGCAAAGGAGATGCTTGGGCGGACGCCCGGCAACATCGTCGCTATTCGCCCGATGCGCGACGGAGTGATCGCGAATTTTGAAGTGACCGAGAAGATGTTGCAGCACTTCATCCGCAAAGCGCACAACGGCCGTACGTGGGTGAGCCCGCGCGTTGTGATTGGGATTCCCAGCGAGATCACGCAGGTCGAGCGCCGCGCGGTCGAAGATTCCGCCTATCGCGCCAAGGCATCGGAAGTCTACCTCGTCGAAGAAGCCGTTGCCGCGGCGATCGGCGCCGGACTCCCGATAACCGAGCCGCACGGCAATATCGTCGTCGATATCGGCGGCGGCACGACGGACATCGCCGTCATCAGTCTCGGGGGCATCGTCTACGCGCGCGCGGTTCGTACCGCCGGCGACGCGATGGACAATGCGGTTGCGGAGTATGTGAAGCGCAAGTACAACCTTCTGATCGGTGAGCGCACCGCGGAAGAGATCAAGATCAAACTCGGCAGTGCGTTTCCACTTGATGAACCGCTGTCGATGGACGTGCGCGGCCGCAACCTCGTCGAAGGCATTCCCCAGACGATTACAGTTACCGATGATGAAGTGCGCCAGGCGCTCGATCCTGCTATCAGCTCAATCGTCGACGCGGTTCGTGTCGCGCTCGAGCGCACGCCACCGGAACTCTCAGCAGATATCATTGACCGCGGCGTGGTCCTGACCGGCGGCGGTGCTTTACTCGCAAATCTCGACAAGCGTTTGAGAACTGAAACTGGCCTGCCTGTGTTTGTTGCCGACGATCCGTTGACGTCGGTGGTGTTGGGCGCGGGCAAGATGCTTTCAGATTTCGCGCTGCTGAAGCGAGTCAAGTGGGAAAATACGCTTCAGTATTAATCCATCAAGCGGGTGGATCGAGCATGTTTGAATCAGACGAGCAGAAGAAGCGCGCTGAACTCATCATCATGTTGCTGGCGAAGCTCTACGTAGTGCTCGAGCTGTCCGTCGACGCCTGTCCGGTCTGCCACAAAGCGCTCACGCACGATGCTGAATGTCCGATATCTCTCGCCTGGTCCCTGCTGACTGACGAAGAGCAACGCGACGCCCGCACCGCCATCCGGGCTCTCGCCCTCAGCCTCGGCAACGAAGATTCAATCGCCGACCCGATGGTCCACTAAAGCATTTGCACCAACGGTCCGTTTACGGGAGGCCTGTAAATCGGCCTTGGTGCGACACTGCTTACATGGATCGCGCAGCACGACGACGTGTTGTGATCTTAGGAGCCTTTGCTCGTGAGCCCACCGGTCTGTGCCTGGCAAGATTAGCTTTCATCACTTCATTGAGAAGCTGGTGTAGAACTTCAAAGCGGAGATCGCAGGTGCGCTGGAACGCATCGAGGCGTTTTGACAATTCGGCGTTTGACGCAAATACATTGGTGTTCCTGCCACGTCGCTTTTTCAACGTCACAATTAATTCAAAACACTCTGGTCTGGTCTTCAATTCGTTCGGCATAAGTTATACTAGCCCTTCTCTCTACAGTGAGTAGCCATCACTGTATATGGATAGCTATCCCGTGTCAAGAAAATTTCCGGGTTGCGGATATTCGTGGGAGGGATGTTACCGATGGGGAGCGCGCGACCTCGCCCGACACGTCTGGCGGCCAAGCTATTGCAAATCAGGCGCAGTCTGGGCCTTTCTCAGCCTGAGATGGTCAAACGTTTAGGCGTACAAGACCAAATCCATTACAACAACATTTCAAAGTACGAACTCGATAAGAATGAGCCGCCGCTCGCGATACTGCTCGCCTATGCACGGCTGGCCCAGGTGCATCTGGAAGAAATCGTCGACGACAAATTGGACCTGCCGCGCAAACTGCCCGGGAGGTTCGATTACGATGCTGCTCAACGCGCTATGCGAAAGGGTCGCGACTGAGTTTAAGCCACATATCTGGCTGATGAGCATGGATGTGTCCGTATTCATCCGTGTAAATCTGTGGCTGTTACTTTTCGGGGAAAAGTGGTAAGTTTGGTCCAGCTTCTTTTGACACCCGAAGCCCTTCTCTCATTTCTCAGGAGATTAAACGGTTTGCGACGGCATCCCCCACCGCGTTCTCCACGACGGAATCTCATTGAAGTCCGCACAGTGGCTTTAATGCTGGCTATTGTGGTCGTTTCAATAGTCGCGTACCGGCATCCGCGCGCGCACGCGCAAAGCCAGGAGAGCGCGCTCACACCGACTCTGGCCCAGGCTAAAAAGGCTGACTTCGTTCCAGGAGAACTCCTCGTCAAGTTTCGTCCCGGTACCGCGGTGGCGCGCACGAAAAGTCGAACTTCGGTGAATGCCGCAACGGCTTCGGGACGCACTCTTCGTGTCGAGATCAACCACTTCGGCGGTTCGGACATCGTTCCGGGTCTGATGCTCGCACGAGTTGCTGCCGATGATACACTCGCCGCGCTCCACGCATTACGTGCTCGTGCTGACGTTGCGTATGTCGAGCCAAACTACATTCGACATCTCAACGCAGTTCCGAACGATCCGCACTATCAATCTTTGTGGGGCCTGAAGAATACGGCGACCAGCGCGGGAGGCATAAGCGCGGAGTCTGCCTGGGACACGACTACGGGTAATCACAGCGTCGTGGTCGGCGTGATCGACACAGGCATCGACATAGACCACCGCGATCTCAAAGACAATATCTTCGTAAACCCAGGCGAGATCTCCGCGAATGGCGTCGACGACGATGGCAACGGTTTTATCGACGACGTGAATGGCTGGGACTTCGTCAACAACGACCGGACCGTTTTCGATAGTGCTGCCAACGACGCTCACGGTACGCACGTCGCCGGCACGATCGGGGCACGCGGAAATAACGCTGCCGGCGTCACCGGTGTTAACTGGGACGTTCAACTGCTGCCAATCAAAGCCCTTGGTCCGGAGGGCGGTTCTGATTCGTCTCTACTGGGCGCGTTCAATTACGCAAAGGTGATGCGGCAACATGGCGTTAACCTGCGCGTGCTGAACAACAGCTACGGCGCGCAACGCTTCTCGCAGTCGTTGCTCGACGCGATCAAGGAACTCGGAGACGCCGGCATACTCTTCGTCGCAGCCGCGGGCAACGCGACGCTGAACAACGACTTCGTCCCGCAGTTTCCGGCAAGCTACGATCTGCCGAACGTGATCTCAGTGGCTGCCTCCACCGAGGTCAACACTTTCGATTTCACCTTTTCGAACCGCGGCAAAGAGACTGTGCACCTCGCGGCGCCCGGCACGAATATCCTCAGCACTACGCCGCGCGGTTACACCGGCGACGGCCTCGTCGCCGCTCACACTGAAGCGGACGGCTCGACCTACTCAAACTTCGACGGCACTTCAATGGCTTCGCCGCACGTCGCGGGTGCAGCGGCACTTGCCTGCGCGGCGAACCCAAACATCACGCTCGAAAAGTTGCGCGCCGCAGTGCTGTTTGGCGTCGATGAAAGCGGCGGCTTTCAGAATCTCGTCATGACAGGCGGGCGTCTAAACGCCAACCGGACGGTTCAGTTTGCGCTCGAGAACGACACGACCGCTCCCGCGGCCGCGAGTAACTTCCGCATTGCTTCGCAAAACGGTAGACGCGTAGAACTTCGCTGGAATGAAGCCGGCGATGACGGCGCCAGCGGGCGCGCTTCGCTCGACGAGGTCCGCTTTATTGATTCCCTTTCGGGCGAACAGTTCAGACTCAGCTCGGTTCGCTCGGTTGATCCGGGAACTGAACGAGTAGTTTTTGTCAGCATTCCTTTACGGCATCCGTCCGGTCAATTGTCTTTGCGCATCTTTGACAACGCCGGCAATACCAGCACCACGACCGTGAACGTCAGCCTTGCACTCGACGTCGCCGATCCGTACATCGTGACAGTTGGTGCGCCGGCTACGCTCACAGCGCCGAACACGGGAACGATCGTTGGTCCAAGAGGAGACGATCTCACCGCTATCAATCACGTCAGCCTGCCGTTCCCATTTCCCTTCTTTGGATTGACGACGACCGAGGTGGTCACGTCGTCAAACGGCGCACTCTACGTTTTGATTCCGCCCGATTTCGCGCTGCCGCTTCCCAATTTGGGAGCCGACGACTTCGCTGCGGCGAACGGTGCGAACCTGGAAAATCTGGCGATGGTCGCCGGCATGTGGAGCGACCTGCGCACCGATCGCAATCCGACCGACAATGTTTACATGGTCCAACCCGATCTCGACACTGTTATTTTCCGCTGGCAGGGCGTCACGTTTGGCGCAGAGACTCCAGTCAATTTCGAGATCGAGCTCCGGCGCGACGGCACAATCCAAACACGCTACGGCAATGGCAACGCTAATTTGAACCCCGTGATCGTCGGCATCTCCGGCGGAGATCCCGACGCTTACCTCGTCGACTCACACTCGTCCGAGAACGCGCCGCTCAGTTTCACGAATGCTCCAAGCGTGACGTTTGCGTTGCGGAATCCGCCACCGCCGCCAAGTACGGATCTCGTCGTCAGCGTATCCGCCAGCCCGAACCCCGTGCTGTCGGGCCAGAACGTTACTTACAGTGTTCGCGTTAACAACCTTGGACCAAGCACCGCGACTAATCTCGTGATGACCGACGTTCTACCGGCAGGCACAACGTTCGTCTCGTGCTCGAGTACACACATTTCCGCAACCTGCACTGGACCAGCCGTCGGATCAACCGGGACCGTTACCGGAAAAATCAATTCACTAGAACCCAACACAAATATTAATTTCAGTATCGTCGCCAACATAACGGCGGCGCCGGGAGCATCGCTCATCAATACCGCCTCAGCTACAAGCTTCCGGCCAGATCCCAATCCGTCGAACAACTCTGCGAGTGTGACCAGCTTTGTGGTGGCTCAGTCGTTCTTCAATAACGCTCGCGCAATCGCCGCCGGACGATGGCACACCACCACCGTGCGAAACGACGGCACTGTGTGGGTGTGGGGCACCGGCGACAGTGGTCAACTGGGTGACGACAATAGCGGCATCGGCGTCAAAGCTGTGACTCCTGTGCAAGTAGCCGGATTGGAAGGCGTCGATACCGTCGCCGACGGGAATGGTTTTGTCTATGCGGTGAAGGCGGACGGCACAGTGTGGGGTTGGGGAATAAACAGTCTCGGACAACTCGGCGACGGCACGACCGTCGTAAATCGCCCACGGCCGGTGCAGGCGAGTGGGCTAACAAATGTGAAAGGTGTCGACGCAGGCGACTTCTTCGGCGCGGCGGTAAAGACGGACGGCACAGTGTGGCATTGGGGCGCAAGCCAGGGGCTTATTTCTGACAACTTCGGATCGAACCCAACGCCGTTACAGTTGAACGGAATTGAAAATGTGTCGGCGATTGCAGCCGGCGGCAATCACCTTCTCATGCTCAAAACAGATAAGACTGTTTGGGGCATCGGCGCAAACAGCTTCGGCCAACTCGGCGATGGCTCTTCCACAAATCGACACACGCCCGTTCAGGTTGCAGGTCTTTCAAACGTTGTCCGCATCGCTGCCGGCGGCGACTTCGGTCTTGCGCTCAAAGAGGACGGCACGATTTGGGCCTGGGGCCTCAACCGTAACGGCCAACTCGGGCCGAGCGGAGGCAGTTTAGATTTTAGTGCGCATCCGAACGCAGTACAGGTTACCGGCTTACCCGCAGGTATGAAATCCATTGCCGCCGGTCCGGATTTCTGTCTTGCACTCGCGAGTGACGGTACGATCTGGTCGTGGGGAAACAACAGCGACCTTCAGCTCGGCCAGGGAAATCAGGTGATAGACAATCCCACACCAAAACAGATTCCGAATTTTGGCAACGTCGCGGCGATCGCAGGAGGAAGCAACCATAGTGTCGCGTTGAAGACGGATGGA
This sequence comes from Acidobacteriota bacterium, assembly GCA_046733535.1. Classification (GTDB taxonomy): domain Bacteria; phylum Acidobacteriota; class Blastocatellia; order Pyrinomonadales; family Pyrinomonadaceae; genus PSRF01. Next base: position 18,761 of record JBKPPH010000377.1, on the reverse strand, counting down.
TCGCTCTGGTGCTGGGGAGCGAATAATGAAGGACAATGCGGCGATGGATCTACGACGGCGCGCTTCGCTCCGGTGCGTGTCAGCGGACTCGAAACCGTCAGCTCGCCTGCGTTCAATCCGCCGCCCGGAGGGTTTCAAACCTCGATCGATGTGACGATTACTTGCTCCACGCCTGGAGCAACTATTCACTACACAATCAATGGAGACGATCCGACCGAGAACGATCCGATAATTACGTCCGGCGCCAGTGTGCACCTGACAAGCTTTGTGTTTCTGCGCGCCCGCGCGTGGAAACCGGGTCTGGTTCCGAGCAGCACGACGATCGGGATCTACGATATTAATGCGCCGCCGCTGCCGCTGTACTTGCTGCTCGAGGAAAATGGTCCAGTGGCGGGTCAGGTTTCAGCACTCGATTCTATGATGATGCTGCGGGACCCGTTCGCGATCCTCCATGCGAGCAACCTGCGGAACCAGAGCGACCCGAACACTCGCGTTATCGTGTTTTCACTGAATCTTGATTTGCAGACTGGTGAACTGCCTGCGGTCGTAACCGTGAATCTTACCGATGCAAACGGCATCACTTTCAATCTACCTGCTGAAGACGTGCGCAGCACGCCTGGCTTCGCGTTCAAGCAGGTGATCTTCCGCCTACCCAACAACCTCGCACCCGGAACAACTCAGGTGCGGCTGACTGCACATAACATCAGCAGCAATACCGGCACGATCCGGATCAAGCCGTAGCCACAGATCAGACATCAGCGATCGAGCCGGAGGCGCTTGCTGCGTCCGATTCGCGGTTGCCGAAGCGGACCGCGCGTTTTGTCGTTGTCTGTAATGGTAACAACCGCGCTGGCCGGACTTCCTAAGTTTGCGTTCGAGGCATTACTCAGTATGACCTTGAACGTTTCGTTTGTTTCGACAAGTACGTCATTCGTTATGCCCACGCTAAAACTCTTCGACGACTCACCCGGCGCGAAAGTGAGTGTTCCCAATTGCGCGGCGTAGTCGACGGGATTTAACGCCGTCACATCCAGAGAAGAGTAGGTGACAGTCGCGCTTCCCGCGGTATTGCCGCTGCGAGTCACGGTGATTGTGATCGAACCCGCACCTTCGTTAACGGCGTAAGATGAAGAACTGAATTGGATTGACGCACTCGGCGTTGGCGTTGGAGTGGGTGTCGGCGTCGGGGTTGGTGTGGGCGTCGGCGTTGCTGTCGGAGTCGGAGTTGCCGTTGGAGTGGGGGTCGGAGTTGGAGTCGGCGTTGTCGTGCCGCTTTGCGCGGCTAGAAGCGCGTCGATGTCGACACCTACGTCTTTTCCATCACTACCCGCATTCTTGAACGGACTGCTCGCGCTCAACCGATAGTTTCCACCTGCGTAGTCAACAAAACCGACTTGCGACGTAAGCACAAAATTGTTTCCCGCCGGGTACAAGCCACTCTCTCGACCGGCCGCGTTGTTCTTTGAAAAGACATAGGACGAATAGTACGCGTTCAAAGACACAGTACCTTCACCGAAATTACTTCCGATCACACCGTAACCGCCCTCGGAAAACAAATTGTCTCTAATCACTAGTCCCGAACCTTTTGGATTGCTGGAGTCAGCATCGAACGTAATAATGTTGCCGCTCTTGAAAACTGTGTTGTGAGTTATTCGTACATCGTTTGGAGAGTTCAGCAGCGTGAATGCATTGAACTGGCCCATTCGGTCAAACACATTATTCGAGATGGTGATCCGGCTTGTAATCGCGCCCTGACTTTCTGCGGACGTCCTTAGAATGTTTACTCCTCCCTGTGTGTTCGTCACGGTGTTGTTGGTGAATACCACATCCTCAACCGCGCACCACGGGCAATTGCCAAACTGGTTTCTCGCCGTGAAGACGATGGGTATGCCTGCCTGCGCGTCGACCCAGTTGTTCTGAAAAATATTTCCGTCGATGGTGACGCGTCGCGCGTTCTTCAATTCCAACAGATTTTTTACGGACCAGTGGCGACCGAGGTACGAAGGATCATCAGCCTTCCACGTTAATGGTTTGAAGAAATGATTACCGCGAACCTCGATATCGGCGGGCACCAGGTTTGGAATTTGCGGGTCGGCGCCGCCGAACATCAGGTTTACGCCTGCCCCTTCGATGTAGTTGTTGATGACGTGAAACGGCCCGGGTCCGTTCCATCCGCATATTGCCTGCGTCTCGGTGTCGATATCGTGAACGTCGGAGACGTAAGAGTTGATGATCGACGTTTCAGCGCTGTTCAGGCTGATGCCGCGCTGGACGGCCTGGGTGTCAAATCCGTGGATCCACAAACGATCGAGTATTAAATGATGTGGGACGAGTGAAAGATCGTTTTGATTGGAGTCGCCGAGTCTGACGAGATCGTAGATGAAGTCGGTGGAACTGACGGTGGAGACGTCGAGTCCGATCAACCTGTAATGATGAGCGCCCGCGGCAGTCTTGATAATTGGTTCAGCGACCATGTTCGAACGCAGCTTTGCCAGCAGCCCGCTCTGTGATGGTGACACGCGTCCTGTGATCTCGGACGCGCTCGACGACTGGATCGTGATGTACGAGTCTCCGGTCTTCTTGATCAACGTGAAAGGGCCGCGGTAGGTCGCGCCTGCTTCCAGGATGATTGTGTCTCCGGATGCAGCGTTATTGATCGCGGCTTGCAGATCTCCTCCTGCGGGTACCACGAGAGTGGCGGCGCAGGTCGCCGACGCAAAGATGAGTAAGATGACTAGGAGTTTGCAGCCATTAATTAATCTGGACGAAAGACTAGAGGGGACGGATGAACAGACCTGGGAGATGGACATTTTTGCTCCGTAGTATGAATGCAGAGATAGGTAGATCTAAGTAACTTACGCATTATCGGGTTATGAATTAGATCAGACGGGGATTACTGCTCGACGGGAAGACACACTACAGGAACGAACAGTCGTTGCAGGTTGTGACGTTGTTATAAAATTCTTGCAGAGAGTAGGTTCGATCGATCAAGTGATTGCGCCGGCTAGTGTGCTTCTTTGTAGTTCGTTGCGCAGATCAGTTGTGCTGACGCACGCACTGCAACCGTGAAGCCGAAGAAAGGCCCGAAGTCCTGCGTTGCCGGCATGCTGGTGATGAACAGACCCGGTATGGAAGTTTGAAAATGATCGTCGAGCTCTGGAAAGCCATTGCGCGTGTTGAGTCCGTTGAGAATGTTACCGGAAGCGAGAATTGGTACCTGCGCGATATTCACTTTGTAGCCGGTGGCGAAGATGATCTGATCGACCAGAAGTGTCTCACCGTTACTCAGGCTCACTTTCAAGTCGCCGTTTTGTTCTTCGCTGCACATCGTGAGTTCCGTCCGCGGCCAAACATGCACGCGATCGTCTTGCAGCCGCGGTTCCAGCCACGGTTCGATCTTGAGTCTGCCCTCGACCCACAGTTTGTAACTGACTTCGTCCTTCTCCTTTTGCGACAAGTTGCGAAACCAGTTTGGGTTCGCAACCATGCCGTCGACAATTCGGTTGACCCACGACCAGTCTGCCTCTGCAAACGCCGGACTATCGTGTCGATGTGACAGATGGACCGCGGCGGCGCCGGCTTCGAGCAGTAACGCCGCCCACTCGAAGGCGCTTTGCCTGCCGCCGATGATCAGGTAACGCTTCCCTGCACTGTTGCTGAAGTCCGTGAACCTGCATGTGTGTTCGTAGCGACCGGCAGGCAGGCGGTTCTTCACGTCGTCAGGAATGTTGATGAAGTGTTTGAAGCCAGGGGCGAGTGCGACGCGCTGCGCGTGTATCGTCTCCCCGTTATCGGTTGTCGCTATGAAGTGATCTGAATGATTTAGTTGCCGAATGTAGACAGGCAGCGGCCGGATGTTTTTCTGCTCTTGAAACCAATCAATATAGGAAAGATAAAAATCGAGCGAGAGCGGTTCGACGTCACGATTGGTCTTGCCTTGGCCCGCCAGAAATCTCTCGATGGTGTGAATGTTCTGTGCGTCGAGGTGCCAGTCGCTAGCGGAACGCAGGTACATGCCCTTGGGCATATTCTGCCGCCAGAACTCCATTGGCTTCCCGACAATCAAATGATCGATTCCGGCGTGCGCCGCCTGCGCGGCAATCGCCAACCCGAAAGGCCCAGCGCCGATAATCAGTAGATCCGTATTCAATATCCCTCACCAACACCTGCATTATAGATCTCCAATCTACTTTGCCGCATCAGGGCTGTACGATACCGAGATCGTTACAGATTTTTCGGACGAGTTGCTTCTTGATTTCACGATGTCGAGGAACGGTTGAAGACGCGCCATTGGCCGGATTGCGAAAGATGGTGTGTCTCGAGCCTTCCCGAATGAAGACGCAACCTTGGGATTCTATGTGCCGGATGAGGTCGGCTCGTTTCATGACAGTCAGGCTGCCCGCAGGACGAGGCGCTCGCGGGTCACCTTAGCATTACTAGAAAGGTTATTTTCAAAGTTCTCGCGATTTGTTTCCAGGATCAACTGAATCGCTTCTCGCAGGTTTTCGCGAGCTTCGTCGAGAGTTTCGCCCTGCGTATTCGCGCCTGGAAGCTCAGCCACGTACGCGACGTAACCACCTTCTTCGGCTTCTTCGTAAACTGCGGTCAGTGTGAGTTCGGTCATACGAAGACTCAGTATATCAGACTCAACGCCGAGCGTATCTGTTCGGTAATGTCACCCGAAGAAAATACGACGGACGTGTGTATTGTGAACTGGGTGATGAGTGCGGGTACACAGGTGCGCGCTGGCGAGCAGCATGTTATTCCAATTCAACGTCGCGGGATAGTAGCTCAAAACTCCACCAAACCGTTGACATTTTCAAGATTCCGTCGTAAGAATGTCTCCCCCGTCCCGTCGGGCACGCGCTTTGTTATACAAGAAACGAATTCGCACCCTATGCGCGGCGGTTCCCTGCATTAACAGTTTCACGTCACTAAAAGGAGAACCTCTCATGTCTAAACTCAAGACCGTTGCGGTCTTCGCCCTCGTCGCCACTCTCTTGCTCTTTAGCTCACTGCCTGCGGGCCTGGCAGACGGCGGAGCAAATCACCAGCGACGCAACCAGCATTTCGGCGTTTCCGGTGGTAACGTCAATGACCACAGCAGCGCATTCTGTTGCAGCGGCACTCTGGGCTCGCTGATCACAGATGGCAGCAGCCAATACATCCTTAGCAACAATCACGTGCTCGCCCGGAGCGATCAAGCGGTCGCCGGCGAAGACATCTCACAACCGGGTTTGATCGACAACTCTTGCCGCGTCGCAACCCTCGTTGCAGACTTCACCGGAGCTGCGCCGCTCGGCTCGAACGTCGACGCTGCGGTTGCGCTCCTGCGAGCAGGTCAAATGGATTCAACCGGCTTCATCGAAGACATCGGTGTGCCAAGCAGCACGACCCAGAACCCCTCTGTGGGTCTCTCGGTTGCGAAGAGCGGCCGCACCACTGGGTTCACTACCGGAACGGTCTCGTCGATCAACACGAGCGTGAACGTGCAGTATCAGAAAGGCTGCAACTCAGGTAAGAAGTTCACGGTATCCTACACAAACCAGGTCGTTATCAACAGCAGCACATTTAGCGCCGGCGGCGATTCAGGGTCACTGATCGTCACCAATAACGCTTCCCATAATCCAGTGGCTCTTCTTTACGCAGGCAGCAGCACCACCACGATTGGTAATCCGATCAATGAGGTGTTGCTGAAACTCGGCAACGCACTCGGCCGCACGTTCAGCTTCGGCGCGGGCGGCGGTGGCGCTGCGCCAACCACCAAAGGTGCTTCGCGCGAAGGACGACAACCTTTCATCCCCGGACTCGAGGGTTTAATGCCACAGCTTCCGCAACAAGCAGTCGAGCGCGCCTCGGCTGTGCTCGAAGTGCATCGTGCTAACCTGATGTTCCAACCAGCCGTTCTGGGCGTCGGCGTTGGAGCATCCGGGCGTACCGATGGCGAAGCTGCTATCGTTGTCTACGTCGACAAGGACGCGGCCAACCGGCCGTTCTTGCCTGACTCAATCGAAGGTATTCCGGTCACCGTGATTTTGACGGATCAGTTCATCGCTCGCTAGAGCAGTTGGACCACAGATTTTCACGGGTTAACACGGATTTGGACCATTACGCGCCCGGATCCGTGAGACCCGTGAAATCTATGGCTTCATTTTCCTATTTACGTTTAGTGGCCTGTCGTTTACCATGGGCCCGTCTTTGACAATTCAGCAACGGCCAAATGCGCGGCTCAACCTCCCACACTGACGAGTGATGAGCATCGCCGTTGAGCATGAAAGGTTCATACTCACGGCGGAAAAGAAAAGCGCACGCAGTTCACTCCCAACTGCGAGTAAATGCCGGCCAGTCCCAGCAGGAGGTGACTTCTGATGGGAAACCCGCGGCCGAGGCCATTTCGACTCGCTGAAAAACTCTTGCAGATACGCGCCGGATTGGGACTCTCTCAAACACAGATGCTGGAGCGGCTGGGACTCGGCGAAAGCATGCATTACGGCCGCATTTCGGAATACGAGCAGGACAAACGCGAGCCCGCCCTCATGACTCTGCTCGCCTACGCTCGCGCAGCCGGCGTTCACCTCGAAGATATCGTCGACGACGATTTCGAATTGCCTCGCAAGCTTCCCGGAAATGTTAACTACCGCGGGATCAGTCGCAGATCCAATCGCAGGTAAGCACCAGGACATAGTGAAAGACCTTTGTGCCTTTTGTGCTGCTTTGTGGCAATATCTCGCCGGCAATGCAAGTCTTTTACACACCTCGTTACTACGCTGACATCGGCGACAACCACGTTTTTCCCATTCGCAAATTCGAACTCGTACGCGACAAGCTCCTTGCCGAAGGAACTCTGAAACCGGAAGAGCTTATAGAACCGTCACCGGCGCCACTCGACGACGTGCTGCTCGTACACACGAACGACTACGTTTCGCGCCTCTGCAGCGGCAACTTAACTGGGAAAGAGATTCGGCGTCTTGGATTGCCGTGGTCCGAGACGCTCGTGCGGAGATCGTTCTACGCCGTCGGCGGCACGCTTGCGGCTACAGACGTCGCGCTCGCCGAAGGCTACAGCTCGAATCTCGCAGGCGGCACTCACCACGCGTTCTCCAATCGCGGCGAAGGTTTTTGTGTGCTGAACGATGTAGCTATAGCCGTTTGTGCGATGCGTGCGCGAAACTCGATACGACGAGCAGCGATTGTCGATTGCGACGTACACCAGGGCAACGGCACCGCAACGATCTTCGCCGGCGACGAAGACACGTTTACGTTCTCCATTCACGGCGCCAACAACTATCCGCTCTTCAAAGCGCAGTCTACGCTGGACGTCGAGCTACCCGACGGCGCGGCAGACGATGAATACCTCGAATGTCTTGCGAATCATCTGCCGCAAGTCTTTGCGCACGATCCCGAAATCGTTTTCTATCTCGCCGGCGCTGACCCGTACGTCGGCGATAAGCTCGGGCGGCTCGCCCTCTCGATCGACGGGCTGCGGGAGCGCGATGCCTACGTGCTGCGCGAGTGTTACAAACGTGAAATTCCGGTAGTCACCGTCATGTCCGGCGGCTACGGCAAAGACATCAACGACACGATCGAGATTCACTGCAATACGATTCGAATGGTTAAAGAGGTGTTTGAATCGCGGGTAGCCGCTCGACGGCGCGCCTGAGAACAAGCAAGCATGCGCAGAATCTTTCGATGGTTTTTTCTGGTGGTGCTCGGTCTTGTCATAGGCATCGTCGCCTACGAAGGCATGATGTTCGTGCGCGTGTTTTACCTGCGCACTCACAATCCGTCCTCGACCTCGTTGATCGACACACGAATAACAGAGGCGCAGGCCAAGGGACAGCAACCGCGACGCGACCAGGCGTGGGTGCCGCTCGAAAAAATCTCGACCAATCTTCAGCGTGCAGTGCTGGCGGGCGAAGACACGAACTTCATGGCGCATCGCGGCTTCGACTACGAAGCGATTCAGAAAGCGTTTGAACAGGCACAAAGAGAAGCCGCTCGCGAAGCAAAGGCAGAAGGCGAGAACGACGACTGGCTTCCGAGTCTGCCGGAGTTCAGGCGCGGCGGCTCAACTATCAGCCAGCAACTCGCCAAGAACCTTTATCTGTCGTCGCAACGATCCTGGCTGAGAAAAGGTCAGGAAGCCGTGTTGACATTCATGCTCGAGCGCACGCTGACCAAACGTCGCATTCTCGAGATCTATTTGAATGTGATCGAGTGGGGCGATGGAATTTACGGCGCTGAGGCCGCGGCGCAGCGTTACTTTCACAAACCCGCAGCGGCTTTGAGTGCAAACGAAGCGGCCTTCTTATCGGCCATGATCCCCAACCCCCGCACCGTCTTCAATCCCCAGGTCAACCCCCGCCGCGTCGCCCGCCGCCAGCGCATCATCCTCCGCGGCATGCCGTACATCAAACTCCCGTGAACCAACCACAGACGAACGCGGATAAAACACAGATCCGGATCCGTGTTTCATCCGCGTTCATCTGTGGCCAAAATACAATTCTAGACGGCGAACTCTTTCGCGAGTTTCAGTTCCGCTTTGCGCAGTTCGAAGCGACCGCGGCCGAGGTTGCCTTCGGAGCTCAGGGCGAGGACGACGAAGTAGTCGCGACTCAAGAGACGCATCAACAGCATAGCGCCTTCGAGCGAGACTACGAGTTCGCGCAAGCCGCCGAGACCCGTGTCGACTCCCGCTCGCTGCGCGCTGCGCACGAGGGAAGTAAACTCCGCGGCCGCGATGTCGAGATTCGCTTCCATGCCGGCTTCGCCAAGAACCTTTTCCACGGCGATACCATCTGTTCCCATGATGAGCGCACCGAGACTGCCCTCGGTGCGTTCAATAATGGACTCGAGCATTTCCTTAAACATGTGGCCTCCAATTAAGGACGTTGACCGCTGAGCGTGCCCGGTCGCGCCGTCGTCGCTCCAGTCGGATTACTCGGCACCGGAGCACCCAACAATTGCGGCTGCGTCGAAGGTGTGGTGGTTGGTTGCGACTGAGGCTGTTGCAACTGCGTCGGCGTCGGCGTGTTGCTCGGCGGATTTCCGAGTGGCACCGGCTGAGGAATCGTTGTCGACCGTTGCCCGTTAGTAACTGTTCCCGCAGTCGGCCGGCCCTGGTAATCAGGACGGTAGATGCGCGGCGTGATGAAGAAAAGGATTTCGCTGTTCTGCCGGCTCGTCAGTTTTCTCTTGAAGAGATTGCCGACGATCGGAAGTGACGCGAGCCCCGGAGTGCGTTGTTGAGTTTCACCCTCGGTGTCGGCGAGCACTCCGCCCATGACGGTCGTGCCACCATCCGGCACCAGCACTTCGGATTGCATGCGCTGCGTATCGATACCGGGAACACCGGCGACCGCGATACCGGTATTGAGCGTGTTGTTTTCGATTGTGACTCGCAGGACGACAGTACCCGCATCGGTGATCTGCGGAGTGATTGAAAGACGCAGCGGGACGGAGACGAAAGTCGTCGTCACGATCGCAGTACCAGTCGCAGCCTGTGTGGTTTGCACTGGAATCTGCGAACCACTTTCGATCTGCGCGGGACGATTGTTCAGAGCTGTCACACGCGGAGTTGCAACTGTCTTCGCCTGCCCCCGCGATTCAGCCAACGTGATCAGCGCGCTGATCTGAGCCGTGCCAAACAGTCCCGTCGTCAGACCAATCACCGTACTCGCCGCGGCAGCAGCCATCGAATTCGTCGGTACGGGAGTACCGGCCAGACCGCCGAAGACACCAAGTGGATTTGGACCAGAGCGTGGGCCACTGCCCGTGCTTCCGCTTCCTGAGCCCGATCCCGAACCGGAACCGGAACCACTGCCACTTCCGCTTCCCGAACCACTCTGAGTGTTCTGCGACGGAAGAGTAGAAATATTACCCAGCCCAGCGCGGCCCAGACTAATAACGCCGGCTGAGATCTGCGCGCCTAGGTCGCGACTGAAATTGCGCTGCGCGATCACGATGCGCGTCTCGATTTCAACCTGCGGTTCCGGCTGGTCCAGAATCGCTACCAGTTGGCGAATCGCTTCGATGTTTTCTTTGACGTCCGTAATGATCAGCGTGTTGCTGCGGCCATCGACTTCGATTGAACCGCGCCGCGAAAGCCTGCGCGAGATGATCGGAAGCAAACCTTGATCGCCGCCACCGCCAGTCGCATCGCCGCCCGCCCCACCGCTAAAACTCAGGTTCGTAGAACCGCCGGAGAACGCTCCCGTCGATCCGGCTGCCTGGGCCAACGTGCCCGAAGCGCGCGCGTAATTGAGTCTGATGAATTCGGTAACGAGCGGTGAAGAATCCAGACGCGAGTCGTTGATCACCTTTTGAGTTTCCGCTTCCTTGGCCAGCACGTCGGTTGTCGCTACGCGCAGGATGTTGCCGCTCGTCTCGATGCCCAGACGGTTGGCTTTGAGCACGGCATCGAGAGCGACGTTCCAGGGAACATCCTGAACGTTCACCGTCACCGGAATCGGGCCGACTGAAGCGTCGATAACGAAGTTCACGCCATATTGTTCGGTGATGTAGTTGAGAATGTCGCGAATGTCGGCGTTGACGACGTTCAGGTTTATCGGCTCACCGACAAATCCCGGCTGTCCATACTGGCGCCCTTGATCCGACTGCTTATCAGTCGCGCGCGACATGCCCACAGGAGGTGTAGGCAGCGGCGTCGCGGCAGCCTGTTGGACCGGGTCCTGATCGCCGGAAGAGTATTTTGTCGCAGCCAAAACGCCTGTTGCCGAAAGGCAAACAAGCGACAGGACGAGCGTGGTCCTGTTTATGGCTGTTCTGACTCGAGACTGGAAAGACATCGTTCCCTCCTTAGGGGGATTCCGAAAACGTGCCGCCACGCACTACGCTCGATTGCCGGGGCAACTAAAGCGCGCGCCGCACTAACACGGCTCGTTCTGGTTTTTGTCAAAAGAGCGCGGGTGTTTTCAGTTTTGAAAAACACCGGCGCGGTCAGCGGTCTGGTACAGGACCAAACCAGAGGTTAATTAGGCTGAGCAGTCGCAACGGACTGACTGTTGGCGGGCGCGGCCATCGAGTTAACCGGGCTTGGTTGTCGCAAGCCTTTGTACTCAACTGCTCGTTCGCGACGGCCGTCGGTAAATACCGTCTCGTGACGAAACACCAGACGGTTATCTTCGATTGCCACTAGCTGGCCGTCGTAGAAAGGTTCGCCAGGATAGATGACATACGAAAGCTTGATTGGCGTTGCTTCGATGATGGCAGCATAACCTCTCGGTGAGCGAGAGATGCCAATGACTTGAATTTCACTGAGCAGCAGTGCGGTGGTGGGCTTCGGCGCGGGCATTCGCGCGTTCATTGCCGCGAGTTTCTGCGCCTTGTACTGATTGATTCGCTCCTGGATTGTGGGGACCGGCGCCATGCCGGCGAATTTCCTGGGCACCGGACGCGGCGGCTCATACTTTCTGAACGGATCGCGGCCGCCATTCGCTCGCTTCGTCACAACCGGCTTTTGCGATTCAGCTTCCTGTGCCACAACTCCGATCGCGAAACCACTTCCGACGAGTATCGCAACGCTCAGCAGGAAACTCGTGAATCGGATTCTCGATGTGTCTTTGACGTGCATCTTCATCTTCGCTTTCTTAAGTGACGCTTGCCGCCGTTACTTTGCAGCCGGCGCGGCTGGCGTAGCCGGAGCAGGCGCTTTGGCATTTGCAGCCGGTGCCTGGCTCTGCAAACGCTCCGAAGAAACGTAATACGCTGTCAGATCAAACCGAGCATCGACAGTTTTAGTGAGCGACTGCTGGTCCAACTGCTTCAGTTCGAAATTCGTAACGGAAACAATGCGCTGGTAGTGGGCCAACTGTTCAAAGAACGCCCGCAGTCCGGCAAAGCCACTGACCACGCTGATTTCGATTTTCTTCCCGCTGTAGTTGTCCTGTTGCAAGTCTTCCTTTGGAGTGAAGCGCGTGAGTACGAGTCCGTTGCCGCGTGCACGATCCTGAATTCCCTGCAGGACCAACGTCAACTCGCGCTGTTCGGGCAGCAGTGCTTTCAACTCCGCAAACTCCTCTTCACGCGCTTTGTAAGCGGCTTTGAAGTTGTTGAAGTTTTGCTGAACGATCGCAGCTTGAGCGTTGCGCGGTCGTAACTTCGCGATCTCGTCTTCCAACGTTTTGGTTTCCTGCCGCGTGCCGCTGGTCACGAAGTACCAGAAACCGGCGTACATCGCGCCGCCGATCGCTAAAAACGCGACCAGTCGCAGGTACCATGGAAGAGCGGGAAGCTTGCCGAGTGTCATCTCTTTGTCCTCACTATTTCATCGCGACCTGGTTCGCGGGAGCCGCTGCCGCTGCTTGTGATTTGCCCTTGTCGAAACTTGCTTTGACCGTAAACGCAATCACTTCGGGCTTCATCTCATTGGCATCAGTGGCGGCCGCCGCAGAACTGCTGGACGTCTGCGCCGTTTGCCTGGCGAGTTGCCTCTGCGTCTCGATGTTCAAGTTGCTAAACAGACCGTTGGAGAATTCAAGGCTCTGGCCAAACTTCGTTACCGAGTACTCGTTCGGCGACTCACCTTTGATCGTCACTTCTCCGCCCTTCTGTTCAATGCTCGTGAGGTAAAGACCAGGGACAGCATCAAAGCGTGCTTTGATCTCCTGAAGCACCGCGCTTGGCCCCTGCTGTGATTCGCGCAGCGCCTTGATGGCGTCGATACGTGCCTGGACCTCTTTCGACTTCTTCTCCAGCTCCATCTGTTCTTTCTGAATAGCAAGCATCTGCTGGTTAATGCGTTTCTGGTTGTCGAGTTCCTTCTGCGCCGCAGTGTGGGCCATGTTCGAGCTGATGTAGTCGTAACCCATGCCCAGCACTACCAGTCCAAACACTGTTAACGCGAGTAAGAACGTTTGCATTCGCGGGCTGGCGACTTTGTCTTCAACCAGCGCGACGCCCTGCGGCCGATCCGTGACTGACTCGAGCAGATTTATTTTGATCATGCCTCTACTCCTCTCAGGGCGAGTCCAACAGCAACGGCCATCTCCGGCACTATCTCTCGCATGTAATCCGGATCAAACTTCCGCTCGTCAACTTCAATTTGCCGGAACGGATCGAAAACCTCGACGGGGATCTCGAAACGCTGCGCGAGGAAGTTAGGCAAGCCAGGCAGTTTCGAACCACCGCCGGCCAGCAATATCTTTTGAATCGCCGCTTCGTTTTCCTGTGCGGTGGCGCGATAAAAATCGAACGTCTTCTTCACTTCGAGCGCGAGAGTCTCGGAAACAGTTTCGATGATCGGCTGAATTGGACGCGGCTCGACGTGTTCAGGCAACGGCATGCCGCGCTTCACACCTTCTGCCTGTTCGAAACTCAGCCCGAGCTCTTTCTGCAAGAGACCCGTGTACTGGCTGCCACCGACGGAAGCGTCTCTCGCAAAGATCGAACGCGTGCCGTTGAGAATGTTGATATTCATCGTCGCCGCGCCGATGTTCAGCAGCGCAACGATCTCTCCGGCCCTTGGCTGGTAGTTCACTTCGTAACAATTCTGGAGTGCGAACGCATCGACGTCGATGATTATGGGTTGTTTGCCCGCGAGCTGAATCGCCTGCTTCACGTTCGCGATCTTGTCGCTCTTGCACGCGGCCATGAGAACGTGCAGCGACTCCGACGACTTGCTCGTCAGTTCGTAATCGAGATTCACGTCGCCGATATCGAATGGAATGTGTTCCTCAGCATGCCAACTGAACGACTCCTGCAATTCCTCCTGGCTCATTTGCGGCAGCACGATGTTCTTCACGATCACGGAGTGGCCACTGACACCCGCGGCGACTCGCGTGGTGCGAATCTGGTGTTCGCTGAAGATGTGCGAGATCACGTTCGAGACGTTGTTGAGCTCCATGATCTGGCCGTCGACGATCGTGTCTGTCTGAAGGTTCTCAAAGCCGAGGTTGAGGAGTTGTAAACTACTTCCCTTCTTCGTTAGCTCAACAGCCTTGACGGCGCTCGAGCCGATGTCGAGGCCGACGAGGTTTTTTCCGGAGGCTTTTTTGAACATGTCAGTGGTTCCTCACGGCAGCGGTCCGCAATCGGTTTTGCTGGCGCAGCCGGGCACGCGCTTTTCGCGCTCGTGGCAGTTGTCGTTTGAGAAATTTTGCGGTCAGACGAGAGTCGGGAGTTTGTTTCACGGTCGCCGTCCGTTTGTCAGCAGAGTTGTTTGACATGACACTGGGGTGCAAAAGTAGGGTCCCGGCGGGTGTCAACAGAGAACTGTTGGAGAAGGTTGGTGCGGCAGGATTGAAGCTCATTCGGAAACCCAGCCAAGTTGGTTAGGACCAACTTCTGTGGCTTTGCGACCTCCGCTCACGCGAAGTGTGCCTTTCTCGTGCTCCAAAAGATTTCGCGGGACTGACCGCTGTTGAAAACCAGGTGGGCACCCGGCGAACGGCAAGTATTGCCGTCAACCTGAGTGAGAGTACCTTAATGGGCCAAACAATGTCAATCCCAATTTTTCACCGTTTAACTCTTGGTATTTCTTCGGTTACGTGAGATTTTTTCAGCCTGAAACATCCTGTAAATCCTGTCCAAGTGCGCTCTTGACCTTCGCGGTTTTCGCGGGTACCCCGAGGACGATGTGATTGGGCTCGACGTCGCGCGTGACCAGCGCGCCCGTGCCGATCATCGCGTTGTCGCCGATCTGCGTCCCAGCCAAAACAGTCGCGTGGTAGGTTATCCGAACGCCGTTTCCGATTCGCGTCGGCGGCGTGTAGACCTTGTGGATGTCGTAGATGTCGTGGGTGTGTGAGTAGATGTTTACGTAATCCGAGATTGAGACGTTGTCGCCGATGGCGATGCCGCCGCGATCGTCGAGCAGCACGTGCCGGTGGATCACCACGTTATTTCCGAACGACAGGTTGTAACCAAATGACCACTCGACAAACTGCCAGCACTTGAAATTATCGCCGACGCTGCGAAAGATCAGTGGCGCGAGCATGCGGCGGAAACGATGCGCGAAGAGTGCGTTTTGCCCGAGCGGCGAGCGGTCGAACATCTGCCATAACCAGATAGCGGGCTTGCGCTCGTTATAAAGTTTCGCGTCGATGTCAGTGTAGTACTCCGGCTCGGTCGTCACGTTGCGCGGATCGCAAGAGTGGAACGCTGCGCGTGCGGCGAGACTTTGCGTGTCGGGTTGCACGATGCCGAAGTGGATTTGAAACAGAGTGTCGCGGACCACCTCATTCGGATCTCTCTTTCCGTCTGTCAGCGACTTTCGTAACTCAGTCAGGAAGGCATCGTAGTCCTGTTCTGCCAATGCCTGTGCGGACAATTCGCGGTAGGTCATAGGTTCGTATCCAAGCGCGCCAAAGTACCACAAGAGAGTTCTCGTGCAAAGACCATAATCGATGCTTGCTCGTCTTTGCGCGTTCACTTGCGTCTTTGCGCCTTTGCGGGAGAAAAGCTAGGATGCGCGCAATGAAGTTTGTTCGTCCCCTGCTTGCTTCAGTCCTGCTACTGATTGTTATCGGAGCCGTGTGGCTGTGGTGGAGTCGTCCATCACGAGTCGACATGGCGGACTACGCTCCTGCCGACTCGCTTGTGTACGTCGAGTTCAACGACCTCGCCGCCGTGGCGCAGGCGATCCAGCACAGCGACGTGTGGCAAGCGGCTGCTCCGGTCATCAAGAGCAAACCGACTGCACAGAGCCGAGTAATGACCGCCGCTGCGCGCAGTGGCTTTGGACCACTCGAAGCAGTGCTGTTTGCGCGAACGCAAATCGCCCTCGTCGTAGTTGGCATGAATACTTCCGAAGAGAACGACACGCTGAGAGTCCGGCCCGAAGTGGCTGTGATTGCCGAGACGCACACCTCGAGATGGCGCACGAAGCCGGCCGCTGTCGAAGCGGTAAAACACCTCGCGAACTTCGCGTACGGCGCGTCGATGTGCGCCGAGCGTAGCGCGGACGCCGATTACATCGAATGCACAGTTGCAGGCACCGAGCGCAAGATCGTCGGCGCAGTGGACGGCACGCTCGTCGTGATCGGCAATTCTGACAGCGCCGTGAGAAGTTGTTTGGAAGTTCGTCGCGGCGTACGGCCGAGCATTCGCACGGATCCGGAGTTGGTGAAAGTGCGTTCGAGTGTTATGACGGAGAAGACGCTTGGCTTCGGCTATATCTCGCCTGCAAATTCCGCAAAGCTTTTCTCGTGGGCGGCGCCGTTGCTGATGGGCCAGGCGCCCGGTGATCGGCAGTTGGAGCAACTGCTTGCGGTAAGTGCGGGCAAAGTCCTGCGCGGTGTTGCGTGGACCGCGAGTGCATCGCACGGCGGAATCGAGGATCGTTTTCTCTTCTCACTCGAACCGGGAGTTGTCTCACGTCTACAGCCTGCTTTCGAAACCGCCGAGCGCGACGAGAATTTCTGGAAACTCGTACCGGAAGGGTTTCAGTCGTTGACGATCTATCGCAACAAGGCGCCGGCAGCGGCCTGGAGTTCGTTGGACTCCGCCGTCGCTTTCAAACTCGACGCGTTGCCCGCGGTGTTGTTTGGTTCGTTGTTGCGGTCGAGCTTATCTGTTTACGGAATCAGTAATCCGAAAGAGGTGCTGCCGGCGCTAAGTCCGCCGTTGTTGACGTTGAGACCGTCAGAGGGCGCGGAAGGATCGATCCTCGTGACGCGCGTGAGCGATGAAGCGCGGCTCAGGCAATTGCTGACGCAGCAGGTCTTCAAAGGTAAGGGCGGCGAGATCCTGGAAGGACTGGAATCGAATCCTGATCCGCAGAAAGAGTTTGCGGCAGTGTTTGCGGATGGCTACGTGCTGCTGGGCAAGAGTGAGAACATGCGTTCCAGTCTCGTGGCGTTGCGCAAGAGTCGTAGTGATGAGAAAGAGTTGAGACAGTCAGCGCTGGAGAGTTCTGCGCCGATTGTTACGTTCGCGAACGACGAGGCACGCGTGAACAATTTCATCGCGACGTTGCTGAAGATTCAGGGCAGACAACTTTCGCAAGACGAGGTTGCAGGGTTGCAGAATACTGTTCGTGGGTCGCGTTTTTCTTCGACTGAGACGAGATTGAATGCGCACGGCATCGAACGGACCACGCGTTCTGCGTTCGGACAGTTCGGAACGTTCGTTTCGCTTCTTCAATCTGACACTTCCACTCGCTAATCGCATGTCGCAGTCTCTCCTGTTGGGAACACGCAATCCGGGAAAAGTAGTCGAGATCACGAGCATCCTTGCAGACTCGCGTTGGTCCTTCTGTTCACTTGAAGAGTTCGAGAACGTTGCGACCGCGGAGGAGAACGGGAGCACCTACGCTGAAAACGCGATCGCTAAGGCGCGCTTCTACGCCTCAGCCACCGGCCTGCTGTGTTTGGCCGATGACTCGGGCCTGGAAGTCGAAGTGCTAGGCGGCGCACCCGGCGTCTTCTCGGCACGCTACGCGGGCGACGATGCAACGGACGCCGACAGGCGCGCGCTGCTCCTCTCCGAGCTCGCTAAGATTGGCGATAACAACCGGCGCGCGCGCTTCGTCGCAGTAGTCGCGATCGCGAACTCCGGCGGTGAAGTGCTCAACGTTTCAGAAGGCATCTGCGAAGGCACGATAACCTTTAGCCCACGCGGCGACGGCGGCTTCGGCTACGATCCGCTATTCACTCCTGACGGCTACAATCAAACCTTCGCCGAATTACCAGACGACATAAAGAACCGCATCAGCCACCGCGCCCGAGCGTTGCTAAAGACTAAGAGCTTTTTGCGATCATGCAAATCCTGAAAATCCTGTCATCCTGTCTCTAACTTGACCATCCCCCACTCGCCCCCTAGAATGCCTCCACCTTCGGGGCGTAGCACAGCCTGGTAGTGCGCTCGGTTTGGGACCGAGAGGTCGGAGGTTCGAATCCTCTCGCCCCGACCAATAGAGTCAAAGTTTACGGCTGCCGTCAGCGGCGGCCGTATTTCATTTCTGGCCAATTTGTGGACAAACTCAATTGGTCCAGATCAAGAACCACATCGTTCGGCAGCTCATCATTTGCTATGAATAAATGGCCTCACCTCCAACTTGAAGTTACTTTTCTTTCAACTTCGGAAGGTGGCCGCGATACGCCCCCGCCTCAAATCGGTCGTGCGCCGGGGAAATATCGGCCGCACATCGTCATTGGCGATCCAAATCAACGTAAGGCAATTGTCGTTGGTAACGAAATTCGTGAAACATATCTCGGAGTCATTTTCGTCTCTGGCCCCGATGTGGTTCGTGTTGGCGAACCCATCGAGGCCGAGGCTGTATTGATGTATTATCCGCTGCCGGAACATGCGGCTGTCGTCGCTGGCGCAACTTTTACTGTTCGCGAAGGGGCAAGAATCGTTGCGTACGGTCGCGTAAATGACGTGCTTTTTCGTGGCGACGCCGCGTAAACACTATGCCGGGCAGAGCTGAAGCGATGAAGGAACTGATTGCAAGGAACGCGGAAGAGGTGCGCCGTCTGCATGATCGCGTTCACGAGACTTATCGGCTTCGCGACAAGTCGCCGGAACAGAAGGAGCGCTGGCAACAAGCCTGTGCGGAATTCCATGCGCGTTACGACAAGCTTGCATTCCCAGGCGGTTACAACACCGCTATCGACCGAATTCTGGCGGGTGATTCGGAGGCCATTGAGGCAGCACTATGCTTCGTTGAACTGCGTCCGTACTTTTTCCGTTCTGGGTACATGTTCAAAGCGCTGTTGCCAAAACTGAAGCGAGCTCCGCTTTCTGCCGCGGAGGCCGCTCGGCTGCAGACCGTGTTGTCGGCTTACGATGCGTGGCGG